>NZ_JASAUT010000023.1:0-132387 GCF_029952935.1 Bradyrhizobium sp. Mp19
GAGAATCATTCGACTCACCGTTCCGCAAACGGAAACGCCTCAAATCACATAGATTCACAGCCTCTCAGGATGACGGAACTAACATTAGCGCAATCGGCCTAGCGCCCGTTCACCGCGACGACGCGCCAAGCATTCGGCAACCGATCGATCCGGGTCAGCGACAGCGGATCGATGACGAAGCGCAGCGCGAGCTCCGGCGCAAGATCGAGGGCGATTGCAAGGATCGCGCGGATGGTGCCGGAATGCACGACCAGCACGACGTCGCCGGCCGGCAGACGCGCCAGCCCCGCCCGTGCCCGCATGATCTGATCGGCAAAGCTTTCGCCGCCCGGCGGCCGGTTGTTGCCCGGCGATTGCCAGAACGCGCGATAGGCTGCGCCGAGCTCGGCTTCGATCTCGCTATGGCGCCGGCCGGTCCAATCGCCAAAATCCTGCTCGCGAAACGCGTCGTCCTCGGCTGCCGTCAGGCCGAGCTTTGCTGCGGTCTCGCGGGTGCGCCGCGCCGGACTGCAGACCGCGAGAGCGTGAGCCGGCAGCCTCACCTGCAACGACGCGAATGCCGCGCCATCGCTGAGGTCGGCGGGCGCATCCGGCGCGTGGATCACGCCGCGCGGACCGTCCACCGGCGCATGACGGATAAGCCAGAGACGGGTTTCCATGTTCCGCTCACGCTTTCATTTTGGCGCGCTTTCTTCACGCGAACCGGGATCCACTTCGCTCGAAAACGCCCTAACCTAACCGCGCCGCAAGCAGCACCAGGATCGCGGTCTCCGCGACCTGCTCGGCGCCGCCGAGCACGTCGCCGGTCTGGCCGCCGATCTGCCGCTTTGCCACGAGCACCATGACCAGTGCGCTCGCACCGGCCGCGATTGCCGCCAGCAGCGCGCTGCCGAACGGCAAGGCGAGGACTGCGATCAGCAGCGCCAGGCCCGCCGCGACCACGGCAATTGTCCCGTCGGGCCTACCGGCATTGGCGGCGAGCCCGTCCTTGCGCGCATAAGGCAGGCTGATCGCAATCCATGGCAGCACGCCACGGCCCAGCGCGTGCGCAGATATCAGACTCTGCACCACAAATCCGTTCGGAAGTGCAGCCAGCGCCGCGAGCTTGGCGGCAAAGCTCACCACCAGCGCCAGCGCGCCATAGGTGCCGAGCCGGCTGTCGCGCATGATCTCGAGCTTGGCCGCGACATCGCGGCCGCCGCCGAACCCGTCGGCGACATCGGCGAGCCCGTCCTCATGCAGCGCGCCGGTGAGCAGCGCACCGCCGCCGAGCGCGAGCGCGGCGGCGGCGAGATCCGGCACACCGATCGCCCGCAGCAGCAGGCAAAACAGGCCGATCGCCGCCCCGATGGCGGCCCCGACCAAGGGAAACAGCCGCTGCGCCCGGGCAAAGCTCTCCGGCCGCGCGCCGTCCGGATGCGGCATCGGCAAGCGGGTCAGGAAGGCGGTGGCGGTCCTGAGTTCGTCGAGCCATTGATTCATGGTGAAGGCCTGGAAATTGGGCTAAAGCGCGACGAGATCGGGCTCGATCTCATCGCGCTTTAGCTTCCTGTTAGGGCATGATCTCCACGCAAATGCTACGCATTTGTCGCGAGGAAAACCGCTTCACACTTTTCCGGATCATGCATTAGCTTGCGGCCCGCTCGACGAGGGAATCGCATGCAGTTCAGTACTCTAGACGACATCCGCGGCTTTTGTCGCGACCTGCCGCAGGGCGACGAGGCCAGTGCCGCGGCCGCCACGCAGCGCCAGCAGAACCTGACCAAGCCGAGGGGAAGCCTCGGCCGCCTGGAAGAGGTTGCGATCTGGCTGGCGCGCTGGCAGCGGCGCGAGATGCCCCGGCTCGATCACGTCACGATCGCCGTGTTCGCCGGCAATCACGGCATCGCCGAGCGAGGCGTTTCAGCCTATCCCTCCGAGGTCACCGCGCAGATGGTGGCGAACTTCGCCGCCGGCGGCGCTGCGATCAACCAGATCGCCAAGCTTGCCGGTGCCGAGCTGCGCGTCGAGCCGCTCGAGCTGGCGCGCCCGACCCGCGACTTCACGACCGGGCCGGCGATGGACGCCGCCGATTTCCTGGTCGCGCTCGATACCGGCTGGCGCACGGTGCCCGAGCAATGCGATTTGCTCGTGGTCGGCGAGATGGGCATCGCCAACACCACGGTCGCCGCGACGCTGTGCGCGGCATTGATGGGCGGGCGCGGCGTACGCTGGGCCGGCCGCGGCACCGGCGTCGACGATGCCGGGCTGATACGCAAGCGCACCACGATCGATGCGGCGCTCAAGCTGCATCGCGGCGTGATCGACGATCCGCTCGTCACCGCAATGTCGCTCGGCGGACGCGAGCTCGCGGCGATCGCGGGCGCTGTGCTGGCGGCGCGTGCAAGATCCATCCCGGTGCTGCTCGACGGCTTCGTGGCGACAGCCGCGGTGCTGCCGCTGGCGCGGCTTCAACCCGACAGCCTCGCGCATTGCCGCGCCGGACATGTGTCGGCCGAACTCGGCCACCGCGAATTGCTGCGCGAGCTCGAACTCGCCCCCTTGCTCGACCTTAACATGCGGCTCGGCGAAGGCTCCGGCGCGGGGGTTGCGATCCTTTTGCTGCGCGCGGCGCTCGCCTGTCATGGCGGCATGGCGACCTTTGCCGAGGCCGGCGTCTCCAGCGCGGGCTGAGGCTCTCGGGAGAGCCGGAGGGTTCCCTCAAAAAGCCGGTGCATAGCGTCGGCACGGGCCGCAATCTTCGCGTGTGCAGCATGACCTCTGCGCGCTGGAGGCCTAACCTTCGCGGCGGTGGGACGCCGGCCGGCGTCTCCGCCGTGCTGAACCAGATACCGGGGGAAGTCACCTCATGTCGGGCGTCCTCATCAATCTGATCATTCAAGTCATCAGCGGAGCCGTCGGCGGCAATGTCGCGGCGGGAGCGGCCAAGAACATCGATCTCGGCACGCTCGGTAACACCATCGCAGGCGCCATCGGCGGCGGCGCGGGCGGACAGCTTCTGGGCATGCTGATCCCGCTGCTCGCCAATTCCGGCGCGACGCCTGACATCGGCAGCATCATCGGCCAGGTCGCGGGCGGCGGCGTTGCCGGCGCCGTGCTCACTGCCATCGTGGGGGCGCTCAAGAACCGCGCGGCCTGAGCCACCTGCTGTCGGCGACCGGGACATCGGTCTTGACGATGCCCCATTCCGGCGCGAGCCTTGCGGCTTCAGATGCGGCACCTCGATCGCATCGTGGCAGGGATTGCGCGCATGAAAATACTTGTCGCGGCGGCAGCTCTCTGCGCAACGGTTAGCTGCGCGCAAGCCGATGTTCGTATCCTCGCCAGCCCCGGCGGGGAGGTCGGCCCGTTCATCGAACTGTTCGACAAGGTGCGCGAGTCGGGCGAACGCGTCGTGATCGACGGGCCCTGCCTGTCGGCCTGCACCCTGGTGCTCTCGATGGTGCCGGGTGACCGCATCTGCGTGACGCGGCGCGCCGTGCTCGGCTTCCACGCCGCGCGCTCGATTGACCGGCGCGGCCGCACGTATGCAGAGCCGGAAGCGTCCGTCGCGGTGCTGCAAGCCTATCCGGCACCGGTGCGCGGCTGGATCGTGCGCCGCGGCGGCCTGACCTCGCGCCTGCTATTGCTGCGCGGCCGCGAGCTCGCGGCGATTTATCCGCGGTGCAGGTAGCGGCGTGGATTGCGTCTTTCTTGACCCGC
Organism: Bradyrhizobium sp. Mp19; assembly: GCF_029952935.1. NCBI lineage: Bacteria > Pseudomonadati > Pseudomonadota > Alphaproteobacteria > Hyphomicrobiales > Nitrobacteraceae > Bradyrhizobium > Bradyrhizobium sp. Mp19. Next base: position 3,703 of record NZ_JASAUT010000023.1, read on the forward strand.
CGACGCTACCGGACCGTCATCCTGAGGTGCGAGCCCTTGCGAGCCTCGAAGGATGAACGGCCCCGCCGGTGGCCGTCGATCCTTCGAGGGCCGCTGAAGAAGCGGCCACCTCCAGCGACAACGGCGGAGCCGTTGCGCGGGGATGACGGTCCAATCAGGCAGCTCGGGGTTACATCCCCTGCGGGCAGTTCACCATCCAGGGGATGCCGAACTGATCGACGCACATGCCGAAGCCGTTGGAGAAGAAGGTCTTGCCGAACGGCATCGTCACCGTGCCGCCCTCGGACAGCGCCTTGAAGCGGCGTTCGGCCTCCGCGGGATCCTCGACCTGCAACGCGACGTGGAAGCCCTGCGGCTTCTGGAAGTGGCCGGGCGGGGCGTCGGACGCCATGATGATCTCGCCGTCGATCGTGAGGCGAGCGTGCATGATCTTGTCTTTCCAGCCGGGCGGCGTCTGCATCTCCGCACTACCCTCGCCGTAGGGGAAGGTGTCCTCGATCCGCGCGCCGAGAACCTTCTCGTAGAATTTCAGCGCCGCGCCGCAATTGCCGTCGTAGGAGAGATAGGGGTTGACCTGCATCGCATGCTCCCTTGGGTCATTCGAGCCTCGTCCCGATGGTATCGGAACGAGGGCTCTGGATTGTTATCTTGACACGTTTTCTTGACGCGAACCGGTAACTACTTCGCGCGAAAACGCGCTACTTTTCAGTCAGCTTCTTCAGATTGGCGAGACCGACCTCGAAATCCCTGCCGATCATGCGATCCAGGTTCATGAACACCTGCATCACCTTCGACATGAAGACGGCCGGACCATACATGGTCCATGTGACGCTGGTCGCATCTCCCTGCGGCAGCATTGTGAACTCGGCGGTGTTGTGGCCTTCGAACGGCTTGATGAAGTCGAGCTTGATGACGATCTTCGACGGCGCGGAGGATTGCAGGATCTCCATGCGGCCGGCACCGACATTCTTGTTGCCGTCCCAGGCGTAGACCGCACCCTGCCCGCGCCCGGCGCCGCTATAGATGCGCTTCATGGCCGGATCCCGGTTCTCGTAGGGCGACCAGACCGTCCACTGATGGAAATCGTCGATCAATGGAAAGATCCGCTCGGCCGGCGCGTTGATGCTGACCGCACGCGTGACGCGGAGCGTGCCCGGCTTGGTCGCCGCGACGACGAGGATGACGGCGATCGCGACGCCGAGGACGATCGCGATGATGGCAATGGTCTCCAACATGACAGTCTCCACAAGGATGGATTGAACAACGGAAGCGTTTTCAAGCGAAGTGGGTACCGGTTCGCGTGAAGAAAACGCGGCAAACAAGCAGCTCACCCGCGAAACGGAAGCATTGCGCGCAGATTGCCGTCGCGCAGATAGAGCCCGCCCCACAGCATCAGGCCGAGATAGAGCCCGAACAACGTGTGGGTGAACAGCGGGCTGCCGATCCGCACATGCGATGCGATCGCGCCGCCGAGATAGCCGGTGAGCAGGATCGCGCCGAGGATCGAGGTCGGCGGCACCGAGTACAGCAGCGTGCAGACGATGGTGATGATGCCGAGGCTGCGCGCCAGCGCATCGCTCGCGCCGAAGCCCATCCTGTCCATGGTCTCGGTAACAACAGACAGCGGCACCAGCTTGATCGCGCCGTCGAACAGCAGGAACAGGACGACCACGCCGCTCATGACGCGTCCGGTGATGCGGGCGGGCTTTGAGACTTCGGTGTCGACGATCGTCGGCATGACAGGCTCCGTAACGCTTGGTGATGCTCTCTGCCTTCATGACGAACGGCGGAGTACGGGGCCGACAACCCCGGTGAAGATTTTTGCATGTCGTCGCAATGCATGATCGAGGCTCCCGGTGCGGGAGCTCGAGTCACGGGCATCCGGCCAGATTCAATGTGGTTTGCCCCTTCAACGGGGTCGGCCCCGCAGCCCCTCGCCCTCAGTCACCTTGCGTGAAAAAGGCTTCCTCGCTGGGTAGCGAAGGCGGCCCGTGTGCCGCGCCCTTGACCGCCGCGAAAGCGTCGGCAAGAAACAGAGACTTGGCGCTCTCCCTGGCGAGTTGTTCGATGCGGGACTGCAACTCCCTGACCTTCTGAGGGTTGCTTTCGGCCAGATTGGTTTTTTCCGACGGGTCTTGCGGGATGTTGTACAGCTCGATCGCCGAAGGGAGCGGTGTCCGCCAGATCAGCTTCCAGTCACCTGCGCGCACACCGCCGCGGAACGGCTCGATGTTGTAGACCACCTCGTGCCTGGGCGAGGGGGCGCCTTTGCTGACGGTGGCCCAGACGTCCAGCCCATCGAGCGGCCTTTCCTTGCTTCCCTTGGCGAGGTTGGCGCCGGCGAGGCCGGCGAGCGTCGGGAACATGTCCACGACGTGCATCATCTCCCTCACCTCGCCGGCTCTGATCTGTCCGGGCCAGTTCGCGAACGCGGCGACGCGCGTCCCGCCTTCGTACAGCATGCCTTTTCCGCCGCGGTAAGGACCGTTGTCGGCTGGCAGCTTCAGCTTCGACACGTCCGCATCCCCGGCAAGGAGCGCGGTCTGGTTGCCGCCATTGTCGCTCATGAAAACGATCAAAGTGTTCTCGCGCATCTTCTTCCGTTCGAGCGCGGAGACCAGCTTGCCGATCTCGTCGTCCATGCACGTGATCATGGCGGCGTAAATGCGTCTCGTCGGATCTTCGATATGCCGGTACCTGTCGATGTATTCCTTCGGAGCCTGGTAAGGCGAGTGCGGAGCGGTAAAGGCTAGATACAGAAACAGCGGTACCTTTGGATCATGGGCGTCGATTTGCGCGACTGCATCCGCACCCCACAATTGAGTGACGTAGCCCGGCTCGTTCACCGGCTTGTCGTTGCGATACCAGTCGCGCACATTTGCCGATGAATGGGTGAAGTAATCGACCTCGCCCACCATCGATCCATAGTGGTAATCGAACCCGCGTTGACGCGGCCAGAACTTGCGGTCGGCGTGCCCAAGATGCCACTTGCCGACCATGGCGGTCCTGTAGCCCGCTTCCTTGAGCGCCTGCGGCAGCAGCCATTCATCGGTTGGCAATCCGTATTTGGCGGGCGTCGGAATGACCAGGGTTTGCAAGCCGTAGCGGCACGGATAGCGGCCGGTCATCAATGCTGCGCGGGTTGGGGTGCACATCGGCTGGACGTAGAATTGCTCGAGCCGGGCCCCGTCCTGCGCAAGCTTGTCGATATTTGAGGTCTTGATGTCGGAGCCGTGAAATCCGACGTCCTTCCATCCGAGATCGTCCGCGACGATGTAAACGATGTGCGGGCGCGGCGCGGTCGATTGCGCGGCGGCAGACGTGGGGTTCGCGGGCGCAATTGAGGCCAACGCAAGCATGGCCAGGACCGAGCTGCCGTTCAACAGGAGATCGCGGCGATTTATTTGGCGATTGCCTTGCGCTGAATGCACCGATTTATCGAGCGGGCGATCAATCATTTCATTCTCCGGGCAATGGTTTTGTGTGCAATTCACGCAGGCTACTGCGGAGGTGCGCCGCAGGGAAGCAGGCAATGGCGACAGCCGGCGTCGTTTCGATGCCGGGCGGCAATCGGGGCTTCGAGGGAAGCATCGCTTTCGGGGAGGAAGCTATACGGGCTCAGGGCCGCGCATGACGGCCGCGCGACACCTTGGACGACTATTTCCCCGCCTTCGCGTTGCGCGGCTGGCTGTCGCGCATCAGGCGGTCGATATGCATGCGGATGTGGGCGGCTTCAGCGGTGGTGTTGGCAAGCGCGATGGCGCGGTCGAAGGCGATGCGGGCCTCCTCGTTGCGGCCGAGCTGCATCAAGAAGGCGCCGCGCACGCCGAAATAATGGAAGTAGTTGGCAAGCCGCGGTGCCAGGGGCTCGATCATCTCGAGCGCGGCTTCCGGCCCCTTCACCTTGGAGACCGCAACGGCGCGGTTGAGCGTGATCACCGGCGACGGCTGCAAGACCTCGAGCGCACCGTACAGCAGATCGATCTGGGTCCAGTCGGTATCCTCGGGCTTTTCCGCACGGGCGTGCAGCGCTGCGATCGCCGCCTGCACCTGATAGGGACCGCTGCGGCGGTGGCGCATCGCCTTGTCGATCAGCGCGAGGCCCTCGGCGATCTGCTTCTGATTCCACAGGCTGCGGTCCTGGTCGTCGAGCAGGATCACCTGGCCGTCGGCGTCGAAGCGCGCCTCGGCGCGGGCATGCTGCAGCAACAGCAGCGCGGTGAGCCCCATGATCTCGGGCTCGCTCTGGAACAGCCGCAGCAGCAGGCGGGCGAGGCGAATCGCCTCCTCGCACAGCGGCGCGCGGATTTCGGCGGTGTCGCCGCTCGCCGAATAGCCCTCGTTGAAGATCAGATAGATCATCGCCGCGACCGAGGCGAGCCGCTCGCTGCGCTCGACCGCACCCGGCGTCTCGAACGGCACGTTGGCATCGGCGACGCGCGCCTTGGCCCGCGTGATGCGCTGCTCCATCGCCGCTTCCGAGACCAGGAAGGCGCGCGCGATCTGCTTCACCGTGAGACCTGAGACGATGCGCAGCGCGAGCGCGATCTGCTGCGTCGCCGGCAGATCCTTGTGACAGCAGATGAAGAGCAGCCGCAGAATGTCGTCGCGGTAGTGCGAGCCGTCGAGCCGCTCGGCGATCTCGTCCTCGGCGTCGTCGAGGTCGGAGATCGCCTGGTCGTCGTCGGGCAGCGGCTGCTGCTTCTTGTTGCGGCGGACCTCGTCGATCGCGACGTTGCGGCCGACCATGATCAGCCACGCCGCGGGATCGCGCGGCGGGCCGTTCTGCGGCCAGCTCTTGAGCGCCCGCAGGCAGGCGTTCTGGAACGCCTCCTCGGCGGTGTCGAGATTGCGGAAGTAGCGCAGCAGGGCGCCGACCGCCTGGGGACGCGCGGACGTCAACGCAGCATCGATCCAGGCGGTGTCGGTCACGCTCACGCCTTGGTACCCCCCTGATTGAAGTAGCCGACCGGACGGATCTCATAGGTGCCGCCGGGATTGGCCTCGCCGAGGTCGCGCGCGATGTCGAGCACCTCGTCGAGGTTCTTGCCCTCGACCAGATAGAAGCCGAGCAGCTGCTCCTTGGTTTCGGCGAACGGGCCGTCCAGCACCAGCGGCGGATTTTCCTTGCGCAGCGTGGTCGCCGCGGTGGTCGGCAACAGCCGCGCCACCGGGCCGAGCTTGCCCTGCTTGGCGAGCTTGTCCTGCACGACGGACAGTTTCTGCATGACGGAGGCGTCGTGTTCCTTGCTCCAGGAACCGACCATGTCTTCGTCATGATAGCAGAGGATGGCGTACAGCATCGAAAAGGCATCTCCGTTCATTGCAAGAACGAACGATTATGCCCGCTGCCGACAGGGGGCGCGAAAGAAATTTAGGTTCCGGATGCCGGCGATGGATTTTGATCGAGGCTCCATCGCGAGCTTCGACAAACTCAGCCGCGGCGGCGGCGCGTCAGGCCGTCGCCGCGGCGATGAGCACGCTGTTACCAATAGACGCCGTAGCGGGCGGCGATCCGGCGCGCCTCGGCTTCATCGCTCTCGCGATGGCGGACGTGGCTCCTCGTCACCGGACGGGACGCCTGCTGCCGCGGGGGCTCCACGGGTTGTGCCTGGGCCTGTGATGAGGCCCGCTGGGCCTCGCCCTGCGCTGGAGCAACGGCCGGTTGCGCCTGCGCCGGCGCTTCAGCGTTTGCGAGCACGAGGCCGCGGCTTTGATCGGCGTGGGCCGTGGCGACGGCAGCGAGGACGAAAGCGGACACCAGGATCAGTTTGCGCATGGAAGTTCTCCCCTGTTGATGGCAGGAGATGAGTGCGGGTTGGACCCGCTCTGTGACATGCGTCACATTAATGCTGGAGGTATCCGGATGGGTAATGGCGCACTCGCGCTGCTGATCAATGGCGGCTCGGAAAACTGGTCGTCGGCGCGCTGGAAGGCGCGGTTCGACGGGGTCTGCCCGGATCGCCGCGTCGTGCTGCTGCCGGACGGCGCGCTCGATCCCGCCGAGGTGCATTACGCCGCGGTGTGGAAGCCGAAGCCGGGCGATCTCGCGGCGTTCAAGAACCTGCGCGTCATCTTCAATCTCGGCGCCGGGGTCGACGCGTTGATGGCCGATCGCTCGCTGCCGGATGTGCCGCTGGTGCGGGTCGCGGTCTCCGATCTCACCGACCGCATGACCGAATATGTCGTGCTGCATGTGCTGATGCATCACCGCCAGGAGCTCTATTTGCGCGAGTCGCAGCGGGTGAAGCGCTGGGCGCCGGACTATCAATGGGCGGCGAGCGCGATCACCGTCGGCGTGATGGGGCTCGGCACGCTCGGCGCCGCCTCGGCGCAGGCACTGCGCGCGCTCGGCTTTCGCGTCGTCGGCTGGAGCCGCAGCGAGAAGCGGATCGACGGCATCGCCTGCTATCACGGCGCGGACGGGCTCGACGCATTCCTGCGCGAGACCAACATCCTGGTCTGCCTGCTGCCGCTGACGCCGGACACAAGGCATGTGCTGAACCGCGACGCGTTCGCGAAGCTGAACCGCGAGAGCCCGCTCGGCGCGCCCGTCATCATCAATGCCGGCCGCGGCGGCTTGCAGAACGAGGCCGACATCCTGCGCGCGCTCGATGACGGCACGCTGGGCGCCGCCTCGCTCGACGTCTTCGAGACCGAGCCGCTGCCCGAGGCGAGCCCGTTCTGGAGCCACCCGAAGGTGGTGCTGACGCCGCACAACGCCGCCGACACCGACGCCGACGAGATCTCGAAATATGTCGCGCAGCAGATCGCGCGCTTCGAGGCCGGCGGCGCGCTGGAGAACCTCGTCGACCGCAAGCGGGGGTATTGACACCTGCGTGTAGCCCGGATGCAGCGAAGCGAAATCCGGGGTTCTTTGCGCCGGACAAACCGCTCCCGGATTGCGCTGCGCTCCATCCGGGCTACGAAACGGGCGATTGCGGAATCACGCTTGAGCGTCATTGCGGGGAGCGAAGCGACGAAGCAATCCATCGTACCGCATACGCGGAGACATCGATTGCTTCGCTTCGCTCGCAATGACGGACAAGGTGCACGGCTGACTAAGACGCCTTGCGCGCGAAGGTGACGTGGGTCGCGTGCGGGCTCGCGACATGCGAGACGACGGCATAGCCGAGGGCGGGCAGATCGATGCCCGCGAACAAACTCTCGCCGGCACCGAGCGCGACCGGCGGCAACACCAGTTGCAGCTCGTCGAGCAGGCGCGCCTGCAGGAATTGCCGCACCACCGAGACGCCGCCGCCGACGCGGATATCCTTGTCCCCAGCAACCGCGCGCGCCCGCTCGAGCGCCGCGAGCATGCCGTCGGTCACGAAGTGGAACGTGGTGCCGCCTTCCATCTCGATGTCGGGCCGCGCGTGATGGGTCAGCACGAACACCGGGGTGTGGTATGGCGGATTGTCGCCCCACCAGCCCTTCCAGGCGTGATCCGGCCATGGTCCGCGGATCGGGCCGAACATGTTGCGGCCCATGATCCAGGCGCCGATCCCCTCCATCGACTTGCGCGCGATCTCGTCGTCGAGCCCGGTGGTGCCGCCGTCCTGGCCGGTCATCGCGCGAAAGGTTCGCGTCTCGAAGAACCAGGCGGCGGGCAGCGCCAGGCCGCCCACGCCGAACGGATGTTCGAGGCTCTGATTCAGCGCCGCGCCAAATCCGTCGATCGAGACCGTGAATACTGAAGTCCTGACTTTTCCCATGATGTTCCGCTTCCGTGAGTGGGTAGACCTTACGGAAGACGGGCGGGAAAGCCAGCGCCCGACATTTGCTGCGCGAGAAAGTTCCCCGCCGCTATTTCGCCCCGCACAGCACGTCGACGGCGCCCTTCACGATCGCCTCGAGCTCCTTGCGCGGCACGCGGGCTCGGGCGCGGATCGCGATGGTGTGGATGGTGGCGGAGGCCAGATGCGCCAGTGATGCCGGATCGGCTCCCTCGGGCAGCTCGCCGCGCTCCTTGGCATGGCGGAAGCAAATGCCAAACGCCTTGTCGAGCTCGGTCAGGCCCTCCACCACCATGCTGCGGATATCCGGATCCGACACCGCCTCGGACGCCGCCGTCATCACCGTGAAGCAGCCGCGGGGGCCGGACTCGCCGGAGAGATAGATGTCGAGCGCGATGCGATAGATGCGCTCGAGCCGCTCGCGCAGCGGCGCATCGGCGCGGAAGATGTCGATCATCGCCGCGCGCGCGTCGTCGCGGTAGCGCTGATAGCTCTTGATGTAGAGCTCGCGCTTGTCACCGAACGCGCCATAGAGGCTCGGCCGGTTCATGCCGGTCGCCGCGCTCAGATCATCGAGCGAGGTCGCGGCGAAGCCATCGCGGCGGAACAGATCGAGCGCCTTGCCGAGCGCGACATCGGGCTCGTAGGCGCGCGGCCGCCCGCGCCGCTTCGGTGCGACCGGAGCGTCGATCTTTGCAGCAGATGGCGGTTTCTTACTTTTTTGTACCATTTCGCATTTAATTCCTTGACGGCTTCAATATTATCCAAGACAGTACAAAAATCAACAACGGCCGGACACCCGCGCCAGACACTGGAGGCACCCATGGACCTTTATTTCTCGCCCCTCGCCTGCTCGATGGCGACCCGAGTCGCGCTCTATGAAGCGGGCCAGCCGGCCAACTATCTCGAGGTCGATCCGAAGACCAAGGCGGTGCGCAACGACGGCTCCGACTTCAACAAGGTCAATCCGCTCGGGCTGGTACCGACGCTGCGCACCGACGACGGCGTCGTGCTGACCGAGAACGCCGCGATCCTGCAATATGTCGCCGACCAGTTTCCGCGCGCCGGCATCGGCACGGCGTCGAACGCCGAGCGTTCAAAGCTGCATCAATGGCTGTGCTTCATCGGCACCGAGCTGCACAAGGGCCTGTTCCTGCCGCTGCTCGACAAGAAGGCGCCGCCGGAGGCCAAGACCTATGCCGTGGAGAAATACGTCTCGCGGCTCGACTATGTCGAGGACCACCTAAAGGGCCGCGAGTACCTGCTCGATCATTTCAGCGTCGCCGACGCCTATCTCGTCACCGTGATCAACTGGACCATGGCAACGCCGCCGATCGAGCTCGCGAAATGGCCGGCGCTGAAGGCCTATTACGAGCGCCTGCGCGCCCGTCCCTCGGTTGCGAAGGCGATCGCGGAGGAGTTCGAGCTCTACAAGGCCGAGATCGCGCGGCATAAGGCTGCGGCATAGGGCACACTGAGAAGCGACGGCTCCGAGCGCGGGGCCGTCCACCCTTCGAGGCTCGCTCCGCTCGCACCTCCAGCGACAAAGGCGATGCCTTTGCGCGGGGGTGACGGAGCGAGGATCTGCGCGCTTAACTCTAGCCGCGCACTCAATCTCATCCCCGTCATGCTGAGGAGCGCGGAACGCGCGTCTCGAAGCACAACGGCCCAGCTCCCGCCGCTTGCAAGTAGCCCGGATGCAGCGAAGCGCAATCCGGGGACGGTACAGCCACGAGACCGCCCCGGATTTCGCGGAGCGTGTCATCGGGCCCGCGTTCGCGCGACCCGTTGGCTCCATCCGGGCTACGAGTTGATCAGAACGGCTCCGGCCTCAGGCCCGGCACGTCGGCCGGACGCGGGCCCGGGGCGGGCCAGTGGAAGCGGCGGTCCTTCTCTGCGATCGCGATGTCGTTGATCGAGGCCTCGCGGCGGCGCATCAGGCCGTGCTCGTCGAACTCCCACTGCTCGTTGCCGTAGGAGCGAAACCAGTTGCCGCCGGCATCGTGCCATTCGTACTGGAAGCGGACCGCGATGCGGTTGCCGTCGAATGCCCAGAGATCCTTGATCAGGCGATACTCCTGCTCCTTCTCCCATTTGCGGGTCAGGAAGGCCACGATCGCCTCGCGGCCCTGAAACACCTCGGAGCGGTTACGCCAGCGGCTGTCCTCGGTATAGGCGCCGGCAACCCGAACCGGGTCGCGCGAATTCCAGGCGTCCTCCGCCATGCGCGCTTTCTGCGCGGCGGTCTCGCGGGTGAAGGGTGGCAGCGGCGGGCGTGACATTGGCGATCCCTCGCGGTTGAAGCATGATCCGGAAAAGTGTGAAGCGGTTTTCCGAAAAGATCGTGCTCGAAATGTAAGACAAACGCGATCAATCTGATCGCGCTTTGTCGCGCGCAAATCTATCGCCGCGCCGCGCAGAGTCGATGGGTCGTTTCTTATCGCCCGATAGCTGGAGCCTATTCCGTTCCGATTGTATCGGAACAGGGATCCAGATTCCTGTTTTTGACGCGTTTTCTTCACGCGAACCGGTATCCACCTCGCTCGAAAACGCTCTAAGCCAGATCGGCCTTCATCAGCGCGCGAATAGCCTTGGGAATCGGCTGCGCGCGGCCGCCGCTGATGAAGGCGACGCGGACCTCGGCCTTCACAAGCACGTCATCGCCGCGCCGGACTTCCTGAGCGAGCATGATGGAGGCGCCCTTCACAGCGATCGGCCAGGTCACGACGTCGAGCACGTCGTCCATCCGCGCCGGCTTGAGGAAGTCGAGCGTCATCGAGCGCACGACAAAGGCGAAGCCGCCGGTCTCCTCCTGCGCTTCATCGAACAGCGCCTGCTGCTCGGCGCCCATCAGGCGGAGATGATTGGTGCGCCCGCGCTCCATGAAGCGCAGGTAATTGGCGTGATAGACGATGCCGGAAAAATCGGTGTCTTCGTAATAGACGCGAACCTGCATATGGTGGCGGCCATCGCGGATCTGGCCGTCGAGAATGGGTGAGGTCATTTGCAGCCCCCGATTGCGCAAAACTTTGGTTCGTATTGCGCAAAATCGCCAGCCGGCGCAAGCGCGCTCAGGACACCACCGGCCCCTTTGCGCCGAGCGTGACCTGCACGATCTCGGGCGGCACGCCAAGGCGGAACGGCATGATGCTGCAGCCGAGGCCGCCGGAGACGACGACGTCGCATTTCAGCTTGATATGGCCATAGGCGAGCCGCATGCCGTGCTTCACCGGCACCGCCGGCGACCAGCCGAGCAGCCGCACCTGTCCGCCATGGGTGTGGCCGGACAGCTGCAACGCGACGCGCGAGGGCACGCGGAGCGCGATGTCGGGCTCATGCGCGAGCAGGATCACCGGCGCATCGTCGGTGACCTTGGCAAGCGTCGCGTTGAGATCGTCGACGCCGATGCGCAAGACCTGGCGATAGGGCCGCGCCGCCATGAAGGCGAGTTGGTCGCCGAGACCGGCGAGCCAGAACGGACGGCCGTCCTTGGCGAGCCGCACCGCGTCGTTCTCGTAGACCGGAATCCCCGCCCCCTCCAGCGCACGGCGCGCGAGCGGGATGCCGCGCCCCAGGCGCTGTACCGCCTTGTCTTCCCAGTAGTCGTGGTTGCCGAGCACGGCGTGCACGCCGAGCGGCGCCTTCAGGCCCTTCAGCACCGCGGCCCAGTCGGAGGCCGGAATGAAGCGCGTCACATGACGTAGCCCCGCAACATAGTCGCCGAGCAGCACGATGATGTCGGGGTTCAGGGCGTTCGTCCGCTCGACGATCTCAGCGATGTGATCGAGCGACATCCAGGGATCGCAGGCGTGGATGTCGGCGAGTGCGGCGATCTTGAGCGGAAAGTCCGCCGGCCATTGCCGCGGCGACAGATCGTAGCGCGTGAGCGCGAGGCGGACGACCGGCTCGCTCAAGCCATAGGCCGCGGTCGAAGCGGTGGCGGCGGTCAATCCGCCGAACCCGCGCAGAAAATGACGACGTGAAATCATGGATGTGTGATCGGTGATGCCTGGCGCTTGTCGAAAACACTCTGGGCTATCATAGGCCCTTTGATTGGAGCGAAATTGGGCCGCGTTTGTGCCGACGGCCTGCGGAGATGCCGCAATGGTTAGTAGGCAAGGTTACCGGCAAGCGCGACGCGCTGCATCAACACGTCATTCACGTCTTTGGGAGCGGAGGCCCTTTGTTCGAGCATGACAACCGGTTCGCGCTGTTCTGGATCATGCGTCAGTCCTCGTCGCCATTGCCGCCGAACAGGCCGAACTGCGAGGGGTCGCGGTTCGGCTCGGCGAGGCCGAGATGGCGGAAGGCATGCGAGGTCAGGAGCCGGCCCCGCGGGGTGCGCTGCAGATAGCCGCACTGGATCAGATAGGGCTCGATGATGTCCTCGATCGCATCGCGCGGCTCCGACAGCGCCGCCGCCATGGTCTCGACGCCGACGGGTCCACCGCCATAGTTCAAGGCGATCGTGGTGAGATAGCGCCGGTCCATCGCATCGAGCCCGGCGCTGTCGACCTCGAGGGCGCTCAGCGCCCGGTCGGCGATGCCGCGGTCGACGGAATCGGCGTCCGCTGCGGAGGCAAAGTCGCGCACCCGGCGCAGCAGGCGGCCGGCGATGCGCGGCGTGCCGCGGGCGCGGCGCGCGATTTCGTTGGCGCCATCCGGGCTCATGCCGATATTGAGCACGCGGGCGCCACGGGTGACGATCTTCTCCAGCTCCTCCTCGGTGTAGAAATTGAGCCGGATCGGAATGCCGAAGCGGTCGCGCAACGGATTGGTGAGCAGGCCTGCGCGCGTCGTCGCGCCGACCAGCGTGAATTTCGACAGCTCGATCTTGACCGAGCGCGCCGCGGGGCCTTCGCCGATGATCAGGTCGAGCTGAAAATCCTCCATCGCGGGATAGAGCACTTCCTCGACCGCCGGGCTGAGGCGATGGATCTCGTCGATGAACAGCACATCGCGCTCTTCGAGATTGGTCAGCAGCGCCGCGAGGTCGCCGGCCTTGGCGATGACCGGGCCGGAGGTGGCACGAAAGCCGACGCCGAGTTCGCGCGCGACGATCTGCGCCAGTGTGGTCTTGCCGAGGCCGGGGGGACCGACGAACAGCACGTGATCGAGCGCCTCGCCGCGCTTCTTCGCGGCCTCGATGAAGATCGAGAGATTCTTGCGCGCCTGGGCCTGGCCGACGAACTCCGTCAGCGACTGCGGCCGCAGTGCGGTGTCGCCGACATCATCGGAGCGGCGTTCGGGCGAGACCATGCGCGAGGGCGTATTCATGATGCGAGACTAACACGAGATGATTGTTCTCCCTCTCCCCGCTCTTGCGGGGAGAGGGTTGGGGTGAGGGGCTCCCTCCGCGAGCGCGATGTGCGTCGAGACCTGTACCCCCTCACCCGGATCGCATCTGCGATGCGATCCGACCTCTCCCCGCAAGCGGGGCGAGGTGAAGAAAAGAGGCGCTCCAATGCACAACTCACTTCGACAATTCCTTCAGGCCCAGCCGGATCAGCTGCGCGGTCTCGGCCTTCTCACCGGCGCTGCGCGAGGCGGCGGCGATGGCGGCGGCGGCCTGCGGCTGGCCGTAGCCGAGATTGACCAGCGCGGAGATGGCGTCGGTGACCGGACGCGGCGCGCGATTGTTGTCGATCGCACCCGAGAGCTGCACCACCGCGGGATCGACATCGGCAAAGCCCGGCGCCTTTTCCTTCAATTCGCTGACGATACGCTCGGCGACCTTCGGCCCGACCCCCGGCGTCCGCGCCACCGCCGCCTTGTCGCGCAGCGCGATGGCGTTGGCGAGATCGGTCGGCGGCAGCGTGCCGAGCACCGCGAGCGCCACCTTGGCGCCGACCCCCTGCACGGTCTGCAGCAGGCGAAACCATTCGCGCTCGTGATCCGAGCGGAAACCGAACAGCTTGATCTGATCCTCGCGGACATAGGTCTCGATCGAGAGCACGGCGGCACCGCCTGGCGACGGCAGCGCCTGCAACGTGCGGCTCGCGCAATGCACCTGATAACCGACGCCGCCGACGTCGAGGATCACGTAATCCTCGCCATAGGAATCGATCAGGCCCTTCAGCTTGCCGATCATCGTGCGCCCCCGCGCTCGGTGGTCACACTCCGTTCGAATCCTTCAGTGAGGGACGCAGCGGCGGAAGGGTTCCCTCCCCCCTTGCGGGGGAGGGTTAGGGAGAGGGGTAAGCCCCGGGCGCTGACTTCAAAGGTGCGACGAGGACCCAGCAACGAAGCACGCGGGATAACTAAGCGCGGTGCGAGCGTTGTTCGCGCACTGCGTCGCGCAGTCGAGCAAGCGGTACCCCTCTCCCCAACCCTCCCCCGCAAGGGGGGAGGGAGCCTGACGAGCGTGCTCACCTCACATCGTGCTGAGCAGAAATAGCCCGTCATAGGCTCGCCACCCTGAGCCGCAGCGCGGTGCTCTGGCGGTGATGCGCGTGGGTGATCGCGACCGCGAGCGCGTCCGCGGCGTCGGCGGACGGCGGCTCGGCTTTCGGCAGCAGGATCTTCAGCATCACCTGGATCTGGTTCTTCTCGGCATGTCCGGCGCCGACCACGGTCTTCTTGACCTGGTTGGGCGCGTATTCGGCGACCGAGATACCGAACATTGCGGGCGCCAGCATGGCGACGCCGCGCGCCTGGCCGAGCTTCAGCGTGGCAACGCCGTCCTTGTTGACGAAGGTCTGCTCGACCGCCGCCTCCGCAGGCTTGTAGTCGCCGAGCACGGCGGCGAGCCCCTCATGGATCGCGAGCAGCCGGCTCGCCAGCGGCAGATCGTCCGGCGGCTCGACCGAACCGCAGGCGATGTAGACCAGACGGTTGCCTTCAGTCTCGATCACGCCCCAGCCGGTGCGGCGGAGACCCGGATCGATACCGATGATGCGGACGGGAGAGCGAATCGGCTGGGATGTCATGGGCTAGTGATACCGCCTGCGCCGGGAGAACGAAACACAAACGGAGCCTCATCCCCTGCCGCGGTCGTTGTACTCGACCCACTCGTCATCCCCGCCTAGTGCGCGATTGCGCACGAGAGCGGGGATCCAGGACGCCGCGGCTTCTCGGATCGAATGCAGGTCTCTGGAATACTGGGTCCCCCGGTCCAGCCGGACGACGACAGCAGTGCAAGCGACTAGCCGCCCATCTTCGCGATCAGCGCGTCGGACACCTCGAAATTGGCGAACACGTTCTGCACGTCGTCGTGCTCGTTGAGCAGATCCATCAGCTTCAGCAGCTTTTCGCCGGTCTCGTCGTCGACCGCGACGGTGTTCTGCGGCTTCCAGGTCAGCGCCGCCTTGCGCGGCTCGCCGAACTTCGCTTCCAGCGCTTTTGCGACTTCGCGGAAAGTATCCTGCGAGGCGTAGACCTCATGGCCGCCTTCGCTGGAGACCACGTCGTCGGCGCCGGCCTCGATCGCGGCGTCCAGCATGGCGTCGTCGGAGGCGACCTTGGCGTCGTATTCGATGATGCCGGTGCGGTCGAACATGAAGGCGACCGAGCCGGTTTCGCCGAGATTGCCGCCCGACTTGGTGAAGAAGGAGCGGATATCGGAGGCGGCGCGGTTGCGGTTGTCGGTCAGCGCCTCGACGATCACGGCGACGCCGCCGGGGCCATAACCCTCGTAGCGGATCTCGTCATAGTTCTCGCCCTCATTGCCCGCAGCCTTCTTGATGGCGCGGTCGATATTGTCCTTGGGCATGTTCTCGGCGCGGGCCGCGACCACGGCGGCGCGCAGCCGCGGATTCATCGCCGGGTCGGGGGTGCCGAGTTTGGCCGCCACGGTGATTTCGCGGGCCAGCTTGCCGAAAAGCTTCGACTTCTGGGCATCCTGCCGGCCCTTGCGGTGCATGATGTTCTTGAATTGGGAATGGCCGGCCATGCGACGTCTCTTCGGAGCTTAGGGTCTGAACAGGGATGGAAAACGCGGCCTTATAGGCCCCTCACGGTCAAAATCAAAGGATCGGCGGGGCCTTCCGGCGGACGAATACTACCGCAAGCCGGAATATGAGGCACTTGTTAACCATGACTTCATGCCCGGGTGCGAGGATCGCCCCGTCCCGCCGCAACTTTCCAGAGCCCCCAAAGAGCCCACATGGCGTTCGGTTTGTTTCGAAAGCAAGTGCCGGAGCCGGCTGCGCCGGCCGTCGCGCCGCAGGTTCCAACCGCGGCCGCCGCCCCTGGTGTCTCGACCGAGACTGATTCGGCCAAGGATTCGTCCAAGGAGATCCTGGAATTGCTGGAACTCGAGCTCGGCGCGATGATCCGCCAGCTCGAACGCGCCGCGAGCTCGGTCGCCGACGGCGCCGAGGCGACGGCAGCCAAGCTCGCCACCATCCGCGCCCGCACCGACGCGCTGACCGGCCGCAGCAGCGATGCACAGAGCACCGCGACGACGTTCTCGGAAGCCGCTGATCGCTTCACTCACTCCGCCGAGGGCATCGGGGCGCAGGTGCGCAGCGCGAGCCAGCTCGCCGACGACGCCGCGGCCGCGGCGCGCGAGGCCACCGCCAATGTCGATCGCCTGCGCGAGTCTTCAGCCGCGATCGGCAACGTCGTCAATCTGATCGCGCAGATCGCGCGGCAGACCACGCTGCTCGCGCTGAACTCGACGATCGAGGCAGCGCGCGCCGGCGCCGCCGGCAAGGGCTTTGCGGTGGTCGCAACCGAGGTCAAGGCGCTGGCGGTGCAGACCCAGAGCGCGACCGAGGAGATCACGCGGAAGATCGAGGCGTTGCAGAAGGACGCCACCGGATCGGCCGACGCGGTGCACCGTATCTCGCAGGCGATCGAAAAGATCCGCCCGGTGTTCGAGAACGTCAACGGCGCGGTCGCCGAGCAGAATGAAATCACCGGCGAGATGGGCCAGAACGCCGCCTCCGCCTCGCACTTCATCGTCTCGGTCGGCACCAGCGCCGGCGAGATCGATTCGGCAACGCGCGAAGCCGCCGCGCATGGCGACAATGTCGCCAAGGCCGGCAAGGCGGTGACCGCCTTTGCGCAGAAGCTTAAAGCGCGCTGCGCTGTGCTGCTGCGCCAGGACGAGCGCGGCGATCCGCGCAAGAACGAGCGCCTGCCCTGCAGCCTCAAGATCGAGATCACGACCGCGCGCGGCATCGTCACCGCACCGGTCTACGAGATCGCGATGGACGGCATTCTGATCGGCGGCCCCGATGCCGAGAAGCTGCCGGCGCAAGAGACCCTGAACGCGACCTTGCAGGAGATCGGCGCGTGCCGGATCCGGATCGGCGAGCGCTCCAAGGCAGGCAGCCAGGCCCGCTTCGAGGCGGCAACCGCCGAGCTGCGCGAAAAAATCGAAGACCGGATGTGGGCGATCCACGAGGAGAACGCCGAGCTCGTCACCCGCGCGATCGAAGCCGGCAGCGCGCTGAGCAAGATGTTCGAGAACGGGCTGGCGAGCGGCGCGATCGCGATCGCCGACATGTTCGACACCGACTATGTCGAGATCGCAGGCACCAACCCGGTGCAGTACCGCACCAAAATGCTGGACTGGGCGGAGCGCACGCTGCCGGCGTTCCAGGAGGCGTTCCTCGCCAGGGACAAGCGAATGGCGTTCTGCGTGATGATCGACCAGAACGGCTATCTGCCGGTCCACAACAAGCTCTACTCGCAGCCGCAGCGGCCGGGCGAGGTGGCATACAACACCGCCAACAGCCGCAACCGCCGCATCTTCAACGACGCCGCGGGCCTCGCCGCCGGCCGCAACCAGCGCGCCTATCTGATCCAGACCTATGCGCGCGACATGGGAGGCGGCAACACGGTGATGATGCGCGAGATCGACGTACCGATCCGCGTGCGCGGCCGGCACTGGGGCGGGTTCCGCACCGCCTACAAGCTTTGAACACTTCGTAGCCCGGATGAAGCGAAGCGTAATCCGGGACACGTGTTTCCACGGGCAGGAGTCCCGGATTTCGCTGCGCTGCATCCGGGCTACACAGTGCGCGCTCAGGCAAGACCGGCAGCGCGAATCACGCTTTAGGATTGGAATGGGGAATGCTGCGGCGGCCGACTGGCCGCTGTAACGGAGGAAGCGTCGATATGTCGGCCGCGCAGCTTGCAGTTCTGGATACGTCATCGGACCGAACGCTGGCCGAGCGGCTGGTGGACCAGCTCGCCGACCGCATCGGCGGCCTCGGGGTGGAGCTCGCCGACATCGCCGGCAACGTCCAGGAGGTCGCGAACCGCGTCAGCAGCCAGTCCGAGCGCTTCCATCATTTGCAGACGACGGCCGAGACGATGGTCGCGGCCAATCACGACATCGCCAACGCATCGCAGGCGGTGCAAACGACCGCATCCGCCGCGGTCGGCCAGATTGCGGAGTCCCGCCATGTGGTCGAAACGGCGGTCAGCCACATCGCTGAGCTCGTCGCGGCGGTCGGACGGATCGAGGCGCGGCTCGCCGCGGTCGGCTCCGCGCTGAGCCAGGTCGCCAAGGTTTCCGGTTCGATCGAGGCGATCGCCAAGCAGACCAATCTGCTGGCGCTCAACGCCACCATCGAGGCGGCGCGCGCCGGCAACGCCGGCCGCGGCTTTGCCGTGGTCGCGAGCGAGGTCAAGAACCTTGCGGAAGCGACCCGCCAGGCGACGCAGCAGATTTCCGACACCGTGCGCGATCTCGACGGCCAGATCGGCAACCTGATCGGCGAGAGCAGCGATGCCTCGTTGCGCGCCAAAAGCGCCGGCGAAGGCGCGCAGCAGATTTCGGGCATCATCATGCGCGTGCAGGAAGGCTTCTCATCCGTCGGCGCCGAGATCGGCAGCGTGGCGCGCGCCGCAACCTCCAATCTCGGCCATTGCGACAGCGTGATCGCGGAGCTGAACGAACTGGCCAAGGGCGTCGATCTCTCCTCGCGCGACCTCAAGCACGCCGACAGCCGCGTCGCGAAACTGCTCGAGCTCTCCGAGAGCCTGATCGTGACCATCGCCGACAGCGGCGTGGAGACCAGTGACACGCCGCTGATCCGCGTCGTGATCGACACCGCAAGGCAGATCTCGGAGCTGTTCGAGAATGCCGTCGCGCGCGGCGAGATCACGCTCGCGCAATTGATGGACGAGAATTATCGCGAGATCGCCGGCACCAATCCGAAGCAGTACCTGACCGACTACGTCGCCTTCACCGACCGCGTATTGCCCGCGATCCAGGATCCGATCCAGAAGAGCGACCCGCGCATCGTGTTCTGCGTCGCCTGGGCGCGCAGCGGCTATCTGCCGACCCACAATCCGAACTACCGGCAGCCGCAGGGACCGGACCCGGTCTGGAACAACGCCAATTGCCGCAACCGCCGCCTGTTCAACGACCGCGCGGTGAGCAAGGTCGCTGCCAACACAAAACCGTTCCTGCTGCAGACCTATCGCCGCGACATGGGCGGCGGCAATTTCGTGCTGATGAAGGACCTGTCATCGCCGATCGTCGTGAACGGCCGCCACTGGGGCGCATTCCGAATGGGCTTCCGGCAGAGCTAGGCCAGCCCCTTGGCCGGGACGGGGGATGCAATGCCAAAATATGGAAAACAACCCCATGCAAAGTAAGCCGGCGGCTGTCGGCGCTCGACACTGCACTTGACACGTCGGGCAACTCAGAAGTACTCTTCTATTATTCCGAAATAATGCGAACACTCCTCGTCCCGGGCAGTCGTGAAATCCGCGACCCCATCCCCGTCATTGCGAGGAGCGACAGCGACGAAGCAATCCATGCCGCCGCTTGTGGTAAGATGGATTGCTTCGCTTCGCTCGCAATGACGAAAAAATCTGCAGCTAGCGAGCGCTGAAACTCACTTCACCCAGAATCCCGGCACCGCGGGCTCGAGCCGCCCGCCGGCGCGCACCGGCGCGACCTTCACCGCGAGCCCGGTCGCATCGTCGGTCTCGACCGCGACGCCGCTCAGCGTGGCCACACCGCCCGCCGGCTCGAAACGGCCGGAGGGAATACCGGTGAGGAAGCGCTGCAGCGGCTCCTCCTTCTGCATGCCGATCACCGAGTCATAGTCGCCGGTCATGCCGGCATCGCTCATATAGGCGGTGCCGCCCGGCAGCACCTGATGATCTGATGTCGGCACATGGGTATGGGTACCGACCACGAGGCTGACGCGGCCGTCGCAGAAGAAGCCGATGCCCTGCTTCTCGCTGGTCGCCTCGGCATGGAAATCGAGCACGATGGCGTCACAGCCCTCGCGCAGCGGACAGGCCTCGAGCTCGCGCTCGATGGCGCTGAACGGATCGTTCGAGGACGGCTCCATGAAGACGCGGCCGATCGCGTTGATGACCAGCGCCCGCTTGCCGCTCTTGGTATCGACCAGCGTGGCGCCGCGGCCGGGCGAATGGCGCGGGAAATTCAGCGGGCGGATCAGGCGCGGCGCGCGCTCGATGAAGACCAGCGCCTCCTTCTGATTCCAGGCGTGGTTGCCGAGCGTGATCGCATCGGCGCCGGCGTCGAGCAGCTCCTGATAGATCGCCTCGGTGATGCCGAAGCCGCCGGCGGAATTCTCGCCATTGACGACCACGAGATCGAGCGACCAGTCCCTGATCATGCCGGGAAGGTGGTCGGCGATGGCGGTGCGGCCGGTCCTGCCGACGACGTCACCAACGAAGAGAATTCGCAAGGCTAGCTACTCCGGAAATCGAACGTCTTGCGCTCCGTTAGCACATAATCGAGCGGGACGTCGTGCGACAGCGCCGGAATCGCCTTGGTTTCCTGTGCAGCAAAGGCAAGTCCGACCCCGATCACATGCTTGGCCTTGCGCAGATGCGCGAAGGTATAGTCGTAATAGCCGGCGCCGTAGCCGATGCGGTGACCGAGCTTGTCGAAAGCCGCGAGCGGCACCAGCATCACGTCCGGATGCACTTCGGCGGCGGCCGGCGACGGCTCGGGAATGCCGAGCGGCCCGAGCATCAGCCGGTCCTGCGGCGACCAGCTGCGGAAGATCAGCGACTGGCCGCGCGCATTGATGCAGGGCAGCGCGAGCCGCGCGCCCTTGTCGGCAAGCTTCTTCATCAACGGCGCCGGATCGAGCTCGCTGCGGATCGGCGCATAGCCCGAGACGATCATGCCCTGCGCGATCTCGAACGGCGCGCCGCGCTTGGCGAGCGCTTCGGCAGCGGTCGCGCGCTGCTCGTCGCTCAGCGCATCGCGCTTGGCGAGAGCAAGTGCCCGAAGCTCGGCCTTCGATGGAGATGCGTGCATGATCCATCTTCCGCTGTCGTCGTCCGCGACAACGGACGATCCATCATTCCAGAGACGCTAGCTTTCGTTAAGGCCAGAGCTTTCGTAAGACCGCCGCGGCGCGCTGGACGCCCCGTATCGCGGGGCACAACACTGCCAGACAATTCAACCGCCGCAGCGCGACGACAAGGCAACAGCAAAAATCAGTGCGAAGCCGCAGAGGCCGTTGGAGCGCTCGATCCCGGAGTTCCCTACGAAAGTAGGTGGGCACCATATGTCCGGGTCCACGGACCCGGCCAGGGACAGTTCCCTAAAGGATCGATAAGGCCCCGGGGATATATGGCTCCTGACGCACGACGCAGCTTCGCGGGGCTAATCTAGCCATCGTTGCCGCAATCCGCCAGCGGTAAGAACTTGGCGTCGTCCCGGCGAAGGCCGGGACCCATACTCCGCGGCCGTTCGATTTAGGCGGTGAGGATCAATACCACGCGCAACAATCGGCGATGGTGGTTATGGGTCCCGGCCTTCGCCGGGACGACCAAGAATAATCACCCGATCGCGATGCCGCCGCCGATGGTGCGGTTGAGCACCTGCGTGGTGCGCTCGATCCGCTCGGCGGCGGCGTTGAGCGCGTTGGAGACCGCGGTCTGGGTCGCGCGGGCGCGGTCGACGGCGGCAACGCGCGCATTGCGCAGCTGCTCGACCTCTTCCTCGAGGCTGCGGATGCGTGCGCTGGCGTCGACCAGTTCGTCGCAGGCGGTGAGCGCCGCCATCACCGTCAGCCGCGCATCGCCGATCTCGCCGAACTTGCCGCGCAGCGATTCGACGCGCTGCTGGAGATTTTCCGCGAGCTTCAGCAGCCGCACCTCCTGGCCCTCCTCGCAGGCCATCCGGTATTGCCGGCCATTGATGGTGACGTTGATGTGGCTCATCTGCTGTCTCCGCCATCGAGCACGGCGCGAATGCTGCCGATTGCCGCGTCGAGCTTTTCCGCGATCTCACGATTGGCGCGCTCGAGCTTGCGCGTCTTCACCAGCGAGCCGTCGAGCTCGTCGGCAAGCCGCGAGCGATCGGCGCCGAGTGCCTGGATCCGGCTCGCCAATTCGTTCTCGTCGCGGTCGGCCTCGCGGCGCCGCTCCACCGAGCTCTCCAGCGCATCAAGCGCTGACATCAGCCGCTTTGTCGCAGCATCGATATCGGCAAGCGGTGCCTCGGTATTGCCAGACCCGTTGGCGAGACGATCACTCATGGCACGCGGCGTGGACCCTTCGGTTGGCTTGGTAGCTTGCTACAGACAGGCCTGCCGCACGGCAAAACTGGCGGTTCGGCAAGCGTTTACGGGACGAAATTTACGTGGCAAGCGAGCCCAGCGCAACGGCGGCGCAGAACTATGCACCGTTGAATGAAATAGGGCGATTTCGGGCAACTTTTCCCCGTTTTGAGGCGTTTCATCGCCTTGGACTTGCGGAATTGAGGTGCTAATCCACCCGCAACCCGTAAGGCCATCCACGCGCGTATCGCGGCTGCCCGCCCCGATCCGTCCCGCAATCAGCTCCTCATTTTAGGCGGACTTTTCATCATGACGCAGGTCGATCACACCCGTATGGCCAATGCGATCCGTGGCCTTGCCATGGACGCCGTCGAAAAGGCGAATTCCGGCCATCCCGGCCTGCCGATGGGCGCCGCCGACGTCGCGACCGTCCTGTTCACAAAATTCCTGAAATTCGATGCGGCCGACACGGCGTGGCCCGATCGCGACCGCTTCGTGCTCTCGGCCGGCCATGGTTCGATGCTGCTCTATTCGTTGCTGTACCTCACCGGCAACAAGGACATGACGCTCGACCAGCTCAAGCATTTCCGCCAGCTCGGATCGCTGACGCCGGGACACCCCGAGAACTTCCACACCAAGGGCATCGAGACCACCACCGGTCCGCTCGGCCAGGGCATTGCGACCGCGGTCGGCATGGCGGTCGCCGAGAAGATGCTGGCCGCCGAATTCGGCAAGAAGATCGTCAACCACCACACCTATGTGCTCGCCTCCGACGGCGACCTGATGGAGGGCATCTCGCAGGAAGCGATCGCGCTCGCCGGTGTCTGGCGGCTCAACAGGATGATCGTGCTGTACGACGACAACGGCATCTCGATCGACGGCCCGACCTCGATCTCCGATTCGGTCGATCAGGTGAAGCGCTTCAAGTCCGCAGGCTGGGCCGCCGAATTGATCGACGGCCACGATCCGCAGGCGATTGCCGCTGCAATCACCCGCGCGCAGAAATCCAACAAGCCCTCGATGATCGCCTGCAAGACCACGATCGGGTACGGCGCGCCGCACAAGGCCGGCACCGCCAAGGCGCATGGCGAGGCGCTCGGCGCCGACGAGCTCAAGGCCGCCAAGGAGAAGCTCGGCATCTCGCTCGAGCCGTTCTCGGTGCCCGACGATGTGCTGAAGGCCTGGCGCGAGGCAGGCGCCCGCGGCGCCGCCGAGCACAAGGCGTGGGACGAGCAGTTCGCGCAGCTCGGCAGCCGCAAGCGCGCCGAGTTCGAACGCCGCATTCGCCACGAGCGGCCGCAGTCGCTCGCCAAGGGGCTGCGCGCCTTCAAGAAGGGGCTGTTGGAAAATCCGCTCAACGTCGCGACCCGCAAATCGTCGGAGGCTGCGATCGAGGTGATCGCGGCTGCGATGCCGATGGAGTTCGTGGCCGGCTCGGCCGACCTCACCGGCTCCAACAACAACAAGGCGAAGTCGGCGACGGCGTTCGGCGCCAAGACGCCGAAGGGCCGCTTCATCCATTACGGCGTCCGCGAGCACGGCATGGCGGCGTGCCTCAACGGCATCTTCCTGCACGGCGGCTTCGCGCCGAACGGCGCCACCTTCCTGGTGTTCACCGATTATGCGCGCCCCGCGATGCGGCTGTCGGCGCTGATGGGCACGGGCGTCGTCTATGTCATGACCCATGACTCGATCGGCCTCGGCGAGGACGGCCCGACGCACCAGCCGGTCGAGCACCTCTCCGCACTGCGCGCGATCCCCAACATGCGCGTGTTCCGTCCCTGCGACGCGGTCGAGACCGCCGAGTGCTGGGAACTGGCGCTCAACCGCGTCGACGGACCGACGGTGCTGGCGCTGACCCGCCAGAACCTGCCGCAGCTCCGCACCACCGCGCCGAACGACAACCCGTGCAGCCACGGCGCCTATGAGCTGGTCGCAGCGCAGGGCGACGCAAAAGTGTCATTGTTCGCGTCGGGTTCCGAGGTCCAGATCGCGGTCGAGGCGCAGAAACAGCTCGCCGGACGCGGCATCGCGACGCGGGTGGTCTCGGTCCCGTCGCTGGAATTGCTGCTGGCGCAGCCCGCCGAGCGGCAAAATGCCATTATCGGCAACGCCCCGGTCAAGATCGCGATCGAGGCCGCGGTGCGCTGGGGCTGGGATGCCGTGATCGGCCATGACGGCGAATTCATCGGCATGCACGGATTTGGCGCCAGCGCCCCGGCGAAGGACCTTTTCCGGCATTTCGGCATTACTGCTGAAGCCGTCGTTAACGCTGCCACCAAGCGCGTCTGACGCTGGCCTGACACCCGTCGGCCAAGGTTGAGCTTGTCGCAAAAAAGGATTACCTAAGCTCCATCTTTTCCGTACGCGCCCGGCCGAACCGGGCGTTCCGCCGTAAAAACCTCGTGGGAGCGCTCCCGCGGGGCTGACAACAGCATTAGAGGAGACGAGCATGGCAATCCGCGTCGCGATCAACGGGTTTGGGCGTATCGGCCGCAACATTCTGCGCGCCATCGCCGAGTCCGGCCGCAAGGACATCGAGGTGGTCGGCATCAACGACCTCGGCCCGGTCGAGACCAATGCGCACCTGCTGCGCTTCGATTCCGTGCATGGCCGCTTCCCCGGCACCGTCACCGTCGACGGCGACTCGATCAGCCTCGGCGACAACAAGATCAAGGTTTCGGCCGAGCGCGATCCCTCCAAGCTGCCGTGGAAGGCGCTCGGCGTCGACGTCGCGCTGGAATGCACCGGCATCTTCACCGCGAAGGACAAGGCCTCCGCACACCTCACCGCCGGCGCCAAGCGCGTGCTGGTCTCGGCGCCCGCCGACGGTGCTGACGCCACCATCGTCTACGGCGTCAACCACGACACGCTGACCAAGGATCACCTGGTGATCTCGAACGGCTCCTGCACCACCAACTGCCTCGCGCCGGTCGCCAAGGTCCTGAACGACACCGTCGGCATCGAGACCGGCTTCATGACCACGATCCATGCCTATACCGGCGACCAGCCGACGCTCGACACCCTGCACAAGGATCTCTATCGCGGCCGCGCCGCGGCGATGTCGATGATCCCGACCTCGACCGGTGCCGCGAAGGCGATCGGCCTCGTGCTGCCCGAGCTGAAGGGTAAGCTCGACGGCGTCTCGGTCCGCGTTCCGACCCCGAACGTTTCCGTGATCGACCTCAAGATCGTCGCCAAGCGCGCAACCGACGTCAAGGAGATCAACGAGGCGATGAAGCGTGCGTCCGAGCAGCAGCTCAAGGGCATCCTCGGCTACACCAACGCGCCGAACGTCTCGATCGACTTCAACCACGATCCGCACTCGTCGACCTTCCACATGGACCAGACCAAGGTGCAGAACGGCAACTTCGTGCGCGTGATGTCCTGGTACGACAATGAATGGGGCTTCTCGAACCGTATGGCGGATACCGCCGTCGCGATCGGCAAGCTGGTTTAAGTTCGACTGTTCGTGATGCCCGGCTCACCGCCGGGCATCTGCGTGTTTGCCGCTCCGTCATTCCGGGATGGTCCGCAGGACCAGACCCGGAATCTCGAGATTCCCCGATGCGCAATTGCGCATCTGAGGTTCGATGCTCCGCATCGCCCCGGAATGACCCCAGGAGTTCGACACCCCCCATGACAAAATCGTTCCGCACCCTCGACGACGTCAACGTGAAGGGCAAGCGCGTGCTGCTGCGCGTCGACCTCAACGTCCCCATGGAAAATGGCCGCGTCACCGATGCCACCCGGCTCGAGCGCGTTGCCCCCACCATCACCGAAATTTCCGACAAGGGCGGCAAGGTGATCTTGCTCGCCCATTTCGGCCGCCCCAAGGGACGCGATCCCAAGGAATCGCTGAAGCCGGTCGCTGACGCGCTGTCGAAAGTGATCAAGCGCCCGGTGGCCTTCGCCGAGGACTGCATCGGCGATGCCGCAGCCAAGGCGGTCGCCGCCCTCAAGGACGGCGACATCCTCTGTCTCGAAAACACTCGCTTCCACAAGGAAGAGGAGAAGAACGACGCCGGCTTCGTCGCCGAACTCGCCAAGCTCGGCGACATCTGGGTCAACGACGCCTTCTCCGCCGCGCATCGCGCCCACGCCTCGACCGAAGGCCTCGGCCACAAGCTTCCGGCCTATGCCGGCCGCACCATGCAGGCCGAACTCGACGCGCTCGGCAAGGCGCTGGAAGCGCCGACCAAGCCGGTGATCGCAATCATCGGCGGCGCCAAGGTCTCGACCAAGATCGACCTCTTGGAAAACCTCGTGAGCAAGGTCGACGCGCTGGTGATCGGAGGCGGCATGGCCAACACCTTCCTGCACGCGCAGGGCGTCGCCGTCGGCAAGTCGCTCGCCGAAAAGGATCTTGCCCCGACCGCGCTGCGGATCATGGAGAAAGCCAACGCGGCCAATTGCGCCATCATCCTCCCGGTCGACGCTGTCGTCGCCAACCAGTTTGCCGCCAACGCGCCGTCGCATGCCTATGGCCTCGATGCGATCCCGGCCGACGGCATGATCCTCGACGTCGGTCCGCAATCGATCGCGCGCATCCATGCCGCGATCGACGACGCGGCGACACTGGTCTGGAACGGCCCGCTCGGCGCCTTCGAGCTGACGCCGTTCGACCGCGGCACCATGGTGTCGGCCAAGCATGCCGCCGAACGCACCAAGGCCAGGAAGCTGATTTCGGTTGCCGGCGGCGGCGACACCGTCGCTGCGCTGAATCAGGCGGGCGTCGGCGGTGATTTTTCCTACGTCTCGACCGCGGGCGGCGCGTTTCTTGAATGGATGGAAGGCAAGCCGCTGCCGGGCGTCGAAGTCTTGAAAAAAGGTTGATTTAGGTCACATCCGCGAACTTGCACTACAGGGAGAAATGGAATGGCTCGCATTACGTTGCGGCAACTGCTCGACCACGCGGCCGAGCATGATTACGGCGTACCTGCCTTCAACATCAACAACATGGAACAGGCGCTGTCGATCATGGCGGCAGCCTCCGAGGTCGACGCGCCCGTCATCATCCAGGCCTCGCGCGGCGCGCGGTCCTACGCCAACGACGTCATGCTCAAGCACATGATGGACGCCGTCACCGAGATCTACCCGCAGATCCCGGTCTGCGTGCATCTCGACCATGGCAACGAGCCCGCGACCTGCATGACCGCGATCCAGGCCGGCTTCACCTCGGTCATGATGGACGGCTCGCTGAAGGCCGACGGCAAGACCCCCGGCGACTGGGACTACAATGTCGGCGTCACCAAAACCGTGACCGGCATGGCCCATCTCGGCGGCATCTCGGTGGAAGGCGAGCTCGGCGTGCTCGGCTCGCTCGAGACCGGCATGGGCGACAAGGAAGACGGCCATGGCGCCGAGGGCAAGCTGTCGCACGACCAGCTGCTGACCAATCCGGACGAGGCCGTGAAGTTCGTCAGGGAAACCAAGGTCGATGCGCTCGCGATCGCGATGGGCACCTCGCACGGCGCCTACAAGTTCACCCGCAAGCCCGACGGCGACATCCTCGCCATGAACGTGATCGAGGAAATCCATCGCAAGCTGCCGAACACGCATCTCGTCATGCACGGCTCCTCGTCGGTGCCGCAGGAGCTGCAGGAGATCATCAACGCCAATGGCGGCAAGATGAAGCCGACCTGGGGCGTGCCGGTCGCCGAGATCCAGCGCGGCATCAAGAACGGCGTGCGCAAGATCAACATCGACACCGACAACCGGATGGCGATGACCGGCCAGATCCGCAAGGTGCTGAAGGACAATCCGGAAGAGTTCGATCCGCGCAAGTACCTGAAGCCCGCGATGGAGGCGATGACCAAGCTGTGCAAACAGCGCCTGCAGGAGTTCAACACCGCGGGCCAGGCCAGCAAGATCAAGAAGGTGCTGACCACGGCGGAAATGGCCAAGCGCTACGCCGCGGGCCAGCTCGACCCCAAGGTTGCCTGACAAGGTTTGCCTGACAACATATCGCCTGAAACATTACGGCGGGACACCGGCTCCGGCGCAGTCGGAAGCGGTGTCCCGAAGGCTTGATCGCCGGCTGCGACAAACATCGGCCGCGACGAACGTTTTCTAGGCATTTGCCCGAGAACCGCCTATTTTGGTTTGCAAAGGCAATGGCTCTGGAGGACGCCCCGATGAACCTCTCCGACCTCAACAAAATCGCGCTTGCCATGGTCACCCCGGGCAAGGGCATCCTCGCCGCCGACGAATCCTCCGGCACGATCAAGAAGCGCTTCGACGCCATCAAGGTCGATTCGACCGAGGACAATCGCCGCGACTATCGCGAGATGCTGTTCCGCTCGCAGGAGGCGATGAGCAAGTACATCTCCGGCGTCATCCTCTACGACGAGACGATCTGGCAGAATGCCAAGGACGGCACGCCGCTGGTCAAGCTGATCGAGCAGGCCGGCGCGATCCCCGGCATCAAGGTCGACGAGGGCACCCAGGCGCTGCCGAACTGCCCGGGCGAACTCGTTACCGTCGGCCTCGACAAGCTCGCCGAGCGCCTGAAGAAATATTACGAGCGCGGTGCGCGCTTTGCGAAATGGCGCGCGGTGATCGACATCGGGCCGCGAATCCCGACCCAGACCGCGGTCCGCGTCAATGCGCATGCGCTGGCGCGCTACGCCGCGTTGTGCCAGGCCGCGCAGATCGTGCCGATCGTCGAGCCCGAGGTGCTGATGGACGGCGATCACGACATCGACCGCTGCTATGAGGTGACGCAACGCGTGCTGAACCGAACCTTCCAGGAATTGCGGGTGCAGCGCGTCGCGCTGGAAGGCATGATCCTGAAGCCGAACATGGCGATCTCGGGCAAGAAATGCCCGAAGCAGGCGTCGGTCCAGGAAGTCGCCGAGAAGACCATCCGCCTGCTCAAGAGCTGCGTGCCGGCCGCGGTGCCCGGCATCGCCTTCCTCTCCGGCGGTCAGAGCGACGAGGAAGCGACCGCCCATCTCGACGCCATGAACAAGATTGGCAATTTGCCCTGGCGGCTGACCTTCTCTTATGGCCGTGCGCTGCAGGCGGCGCCGCAGAAGGCGTGGTCCGGCAAATCAGACAACGTGCCCGCGGGCCAGCATGCCTTCTCGCATCGCGCCCGGATGAACGGACTCGCGAGCACCGGCAATTGGGAAGCCGGCCTCGAGAAACAGGCGGCATAGTTGGCGACCAAGCCCGTTCCGCCGCGGCCGGCGCCGCGCCTCTATCTGGCAACGCCGCCGGTCGATGAGCCCGCGCGGCTTGCGGCCGAGCTCACCGAGCTGCTCGCCGCGGCCGATGTCGCGGCCGTGCTGGTGCGGCTGCGTGAGAGCGATCCACGCAGCATGATCTCCACCATCAAGGCGCTGGCGCCTGCGATCCAGAACGCCGGCGCGGCGCTGCTGATCGACGGCCATCCCGATATCGTGGCTCGCGGCGGCGCCGACGGCGCGCATCTAACCGGCATCGCCGCGATGGAAGAGGCGGTGCCGTCGCTGAAGCCCGATCGCATTGTCGGCGTCGGCGGGCTCGCGACCCGCCACGATTCCATGGCCGCAGGCGAAGCCGGTGCCGACTATGTGCTGTTCGGCGAGCCCGACGCCAACGGACAGCGGCCCTCGCGCGAGGCGATCGCCGAGCGGCTGGAATGGTGGGACGAACTGTTCGAGCCGCCCTGCGTCGGCTTTGCAACCTCGCGCGAGGAAGCCGAGGCGTTCGCGGCGGCCGGCGCGGATTTCGTGCTGGTCGGAGACTTCGTCTGGTCCGATCCGCGCGGCGCCAAGGCGGCGCTCGCCGAGATCGGCGACGCGATGGCGCGGGCGCATGCCGGCGCATTCGGCAAGGCCAAGGCCGACGGAAAGGCCGAGGGATGACGCCGGAATGAAATGCCTGCGTCCGATAGGTGTTGCGCTCGGCTGCACGATGCTGGCGAGCGGCGCGATGGCGCAGCTCTCGATCACGCCGCCGGCCCAGACGCCGCCCGCGAAGAAGGAGGCTGCGAAGCCGAAGGTGCATTCGCCGGTCGCGAAGAAGCCGACGCCCAAGCCCGCCGCCTCGGCGACGCCGAAGCCTGCCGCATCTCCGACGCCCTCTCCGACCCCGACCCAGGCCGTCGACGATCCCAATGTCGACCTCGTCTACGGCGCCTATCAGCGCGGCATGTACAAGACCGCGTTCGACCTCGCGACCGTGCGCGCGCAGAACAACAACGATGCCAAGGCCATGACGATGCTGGGCGAGCTCTATGCCAACGGGCTCGGCGTCAAGCGCGACTACGTCAAGGCCGACGAGTGGTACAAGCGCGCCTCCGATGCCGGCGACCGCGAGGCGATGTTCGCGCTCGCCATGATGAAGATCGCGGGCCGCGGCGGCGCGGTTGACAAGGATGCCGCGGTCAAGCTGCTGGCGTCGTCGGCCAAGCTCGGCGAGCCGAAGGCGGCCTATAATCTCGCGCTGCTCTATCTCGACGGCCAGACCCTGCCGCAGGACCTCCGCCGCTCCGCCGAACTCTTGCGCATGGCCGCCGACGCCGGCAGCCCCGAAGCGCAATACGCGCTCGCGACCTTCTACAAGGAAGGCACCGGCGTGCCGAAGGACCTCGAGAAGGCGGCGCGGCTGCTGCAGGCCGCCTCGCTGGCCGACAATGTCGATGCCGAGGTCGAATATGCCATCGCGCTCTACAACGGCTCGGGCACGCCGCGGAACGTGCCGGCGGCGGTAGCGCTGCTGCGCAAGGCGGCCCGGCAGAACAGCGCGATCGCGCAGAACCGCCTCGCCCATGTGCTGGCGACCGGTGCCGGCGCCCCGGTGGACAAGGTCGAGGCGCTGAAATGGCACACGGTCGCCAAGACCGCCGGCAAGGGCGACCCCGATCTCGACGACATCCTCGCCGATATGAGCCCGGAAGACCGCGCCAAGGGCGAGGCAGCCGCGCGAAAATGGATCGGAAACAACGTCAAATGACGCCTTGACGGCGCCACTTCCAGAGGGCACCCAGTCCGAAACCCAGGGCGCCACAGGCCGTTTCCCGTCATCCTGAGGTGCGAGCGGAGCTAGCCTCGAAGGATGCGCGGCCCCGGACCGGGCCGCCGATCCTTCGAGACGCGCGTTCCGCGCTCCTCAGGATGACGGGCAGGGTCTTGCCCACGCTGCCCGATCGATTTCCAACGCTCGAAAGCCACCAGCTTCCATCATGCTCTACTCCGCTCTCATCAATGTCATGGTCAAGGCCGCGCGCCGCGCCGGCCGCAGCCTCAAGCGCGACCTCGGCGAGATCGAACATCTCCAGGTGTCGCTGAAGGGGCCGGCGAACTTCGTCTCGCTCGCCGACAAGCGCGCCGAGGAGATGCTCTACACCGACCTCGAGAAGGCCCGGCCCGGCTACGGGTTCCTCGGCGAGGAAGGCGGCAAGCGCGAAGGCAGCGACAAGAGCCACACCTGGATCGTCGATCCCTTGGACGGCACCACCAACTTCCTGCACGGCATCCCGCAATTCGCGATCTCGATTGGGCTCAAGCGCGAGGACACCGTGATCGCCGGCGTGATCTACAATCCCGCCAATGACGAGCTTTACATCGCCGAGCGCGGCAAGGGCGCCTTCCTCAACGACCAGCGGCTGCGCGTCGCCGGCCGCCGCCAGCTCAACGAATGCGTGGTCGCCTGCGGCCTGCCGCATATCGGCCGCGGCAATCACCAGCTGGCGCTGCAGGAGATGGCCGCGCTGCAGACCAAGGTCGCGGGCTTCCGCCGCTTCGGCGCCGCCTCGCTCGACCTCGCCTTCGTCGCCGCCGGCAGGCTCGACGGCTATTGGGAGCGCAACCTGCAGGCCTGGGACGTCGCGGCCGGCCTGCTGATGGTCCGCGAGGCCGGCGGCACCGTCTCCGGCATCCAGGGCAATGACGACCCGTTGCAGACCGGCCATGTCGTCTGCGGCAACGAGTTCGTGCACGGCGAATTGATCAAGATCCTGAAGCCGCTCGGGCAGTAGCGCGACGGCGCGATCTAGTCGTCGTCATCGTCATCCTCGTCGTCTTCCCTGTCACGAAATTCACCGCCGAGGGACAGGCCCTCGATGGTCGTGGCGCCCTTTGCCTTGATCACCCGGCGCAGCGGGACAGAGCTCTCGCTTCGCAACGCCTCCATCAGATGTTCCGAATGGGTGACGATCCAGATGTCGGCGCGGCGCGATGCCTTGGCGATCAGCCTCGCCAATGGCGCCAGCAGCGATGGATGCAGGCTGGACTCGGGCTCGTTCAGCGCGATGAACGGCGGCAGCCGATAGCCCATGAACACGGCGAGCAGGCAGATATATTTCAGCGTCCCATCGGATAGTTCGTGCGCCTTGAACGGACGCGGCATGTCCGCCTGTTGCAGCTCGAATTCGCACCGTCCATTTTCCGCCCATGCCCGGAGCTCGGCGCCCGGGAACGCATCCTCGATCGCATCCTGCAGGTCGACCGCATCCTGTCTGATCGCGCTGAGCGTTGCCAGCGCGGCAGCAAGGTCACTGCCATCGGCGCTCAGCGAGGGCGTCGTGATCGCGAGACAGGGCTTGCGGATCGGCGACGCCGGATCGGTGCGGAAGTCGTGATAGAAGCGCCAGCTCTGCAGCGCGTTTCGGATCAGATCGATCTCGGGGCACGCCTTGCCGTCGACGAAATCGGCAAGCGCGGTTTCCGACGGCAGCACCGCATCCTTGTGCTCGCTCCACGCGCCGCTCTCGCCGCGGACGCTGACGTGCGAGTTGGTCCGCTCCATCATCAGGACTTTCCGCTTGCCGTGGATCGCCTCGATGCGTTCGGACTTGATCATCGGCTCGCCGGGAAATGCCGCCTCGAGCGGGCCGGGATGTCCAAGCTCGATCGCGTAATTGACGTGCTCGAATCTGGCCGCCAGCCGCAAACGGCCATCCTCGCCCCGTTTGCGGAGTCCGGACCAGCAGACCGAGTTCAAACCGCCTTCGTCGGAGATCGTGCGCGTGATCCGGCCGGTTGCCGCGTCGCGCAACAGCGACAGGGACTTGTAGAGATTGGATTTGCCGACACCGTTCTCGCCGACGAAGACGGACAGCGGCTGGATGGGCATGAAGAGCCGCCGGATCGAGCGATAATTCGAGATCGCAATATCGCTCGGCCGCACCGCATGCCCTCAATCTCCGGGGTTGCCCAAACGCTCCCCGTTCAATCCAGAGCTGCAATCTGGATTGGCCGGCGTGCGAAAGCAAGCCGCTGATCTGACCGGCGTCGGTCCCTGATATCAGTGACCGATCCTCGCCGGCGCGGGCGGTCCGTACGCCTCACCCTGCCCCGGCGCCGTCTCGCGATCGCCGGCGAGCACGCGCTGCACGCTGACGAAGAACACCGGCACCAGGAGCAGCGCGAGGATCACGACGGCGATCATGCCGCCCATCACTGACGTGCCGAGCGCCTGCTGGCTGGCGCCGCCGGCGCCGGTCGCGATCGCCATCGGCAGCACGCCGCAGACGAAGGCCAGACCGGTCATCAGGATCGGCCGGAATCTGAGGCTGCACGCCTCGATGGTCGCCTCGACCAGCGGCTTGCCCTGCGCGCGCAGATCCTTGGCGAACTCGATGATCAGGATCGCGTCCTTGGCGGCAAGGCCGATGATGGTGATCAGGCCGACGGTGAAATAGACGTCGTTGGAGAGCCCGCGCATCGTCGCCGCCACCACCGCACCGAGAATGCCGAGCGGAATGGTGAGCAGCACCGCGAGCGGAATGGTCCAGCTCTCATAGAGAGCGGCGAGCAACAGGAACACCACCAGCACCGACAGCGCGAGCAGGAACGGCGCCTGCGAGCCCGACAGCTTCTCCTGCAGCGACTGGCCGGTCCATTCATAGCCGAAGCCGCGCGGCAGCTTGTCGGCAAGCCGCTCCATCTCGGCGATCGCATCGCCCGAGGTGAAGCCCGGCCGCGCCTCGCCGGAGATGCGCACCGCTGGGTAGTAGTTGAAGCCCGCGATCTGCGTCGGCCCCTTCGTCCACTCGATGGTGGCGAAGGCCGAGAACGGCACCAGCTGGCCGCGGCTGTTCTTGACGTTGTAGTTAAGGATGTCGTCCGCGTTCATGCGGCTGGTCTTGTCGGCCTGCACGATGACGCGCTGCATGCGCCCGCGGTTCGGGAAGTCGTTGATGTAGTTCGAGCCGAGATTGGTCGAGATCGTGTTGTTGATGTCCTCGAAGGTGACACCGAACGCGCCCGCCTTCTCGCGGTCGATCATCAGATTGACCTGCGGCGCCGGCGGCAGGCCTTCGACATAGACCTTCTGCAGGATCGGGCTGGCATTGGCCTCCGCAATCAGGCGATCGGACGCGGCGATCAGCGCCGAATAACCCTTCTGGCCGCGGTCCTGCAGGCGGAACGAGAAGCCCGAGGAGTTGCCGAGGTTGTCGATCGGCGGCGGCTGCAACGCCGAGATCCTGGCGTCGCGGATCGACGACAGGTCGCGGTTGATGTCCGCAACGATGGCGGCGGCGGAATCCTTCGGGCCGCGCTCCGACCAGTCCTTCAGGGTGATGAAGGCCTGCGCGGTGTTCATGCCCTGGCCGAGGAAGCTAAAGCCGGTGAGGAACGTGACGTTCTCGATGCCGGCGCGGTCCTTGAGATACTTCTCGACCTGCTCGACCGCGGCTTCGGTCCGGGCATAGGACGACTCCGACGGCGTCTGCACGTCGGTCGTGATGAAGCCCTGGTCGTCGACCGGCAGGAAGCCGCCGGGCAACCGCACGAAGCCGTAGGCGACGCCTGCGAACAGCACCAGATAGATCAGCATCAGGCGGCCGGTGCGCTTCAGCCCGGCCTGCACCGTGCTGACATAGCCGGCGCGGCTGGTGTCGAGCACGCGGTTGAACCAGCCGAACACACCCTTGCTGGCATGGCCGTGGCCCTTCTTGACCGGCTTGAGCAGCGTCGCGCACAGCGCCGGCGTCAGCGACAGCGCGAGCAGCGCCGAGAACGCGATCGCCGCCACCATGGTGACCGAGAACTGCCGGTAGATGATGCCGACCGAGCCGGGGAAGAACGCCATCGGCACGAACACCGCCATCAGCACCAGCGTAATGCCGATGATGGCGCCGGTGATCTGCGACATCGCCTTCTTGGTGGCTTCCTTCGGCGGCAGGCCTTCCTCCGCCATGATGCGCTCGACGTTCTCGACCACGACGATGGCGTCGTCGACGAGGATGCCGACCGCCAGCACCATGCCGAACATCGTCAGCATGTTGATCGAGAAGCCCGCGATCATCAGCGTGGCGCAGGCGCCTAATAGCGCCACGGGAACCACGATGGTCGGGATGATGGTGTAGCGGATGTTCTGCAGGAACAGGAACATCACGATGAACACCAGCACCACCGCCTCGACCAGCGTCATCAGGACCTTCTCGATCGAGGCCTTCACGACGGGCGTGATGTTGTAGGGGATTTCGTAGGAGATATTGGCCGGGAAGAAGCGCGACAGCTCCTTCATCTTGGCTTCGACCGCGCTCGCGGTCGCCAGCGCATTGCCCTTCGGCGACAGCAGCACCGAGAGGCCGGCGGTCGGCTTGCCGTCGAGGCGGGTGTTGAACTGGTAGCTGAGGCCGCCGATCTCGATCCGCGCGACGTCGCGCAGGCGGACCGTCGAGCCGTCGGCATTGGCGCGCAGGATGATGGCGCCGAACTCGTCGGGCGAGGACAGCTGGCCCTTCACCAGCACCTGCGCGGAAATCTTCTGGGTATCGGTGCTCGGCTCAGCGCCGATGCTGCCGGAGGCGACCTGGGCGTTCTGCGCCGTGATCGCCTTGTTGACGTCGTCGGCGGACAGGCCGTAGCCGACCAGCTTGGCCGGATCGATCCAGATCCGCAAGGACCGCTCGGTCGAATACAGCGTGGCGCGGCCGACGCCGGGGATGCGGCGCACCTCGCCCAGCACGTTGCGGATCATGAAGTCGCCGAGGCCCACTTCATCCAGCGAGCCGTCGGTCGAGTTCAGCGTGATGATCTGCAGCACGGCGGACGAGGCTTCCTCGACCAGGATGCCCTGCTGGATCACCGCGCGCGGCAGCCGCGCCTCAACGCGCTTGAGGCGGTTCTGCACCTCGACCGAGGCTTGGCTGGTGTCGGTGCCCGGCTTGAAGTTGGCGATGATCTCGACCTGGCCCAGCGAGTCGGAGGTCGATTCGAAGTTCAGGATGTTGGCGGCGCCGTTGAGCTCCTCCTCGATCAGCCGCGTCACGCTGTTGTAGAGGTTCTCCGGCGACGCTCCGGGATAGCTGGTCGAGATCGAGATCGAGGGCGGCGCGATGATCGGATATTGCGCGACCGCGAGCAACGGAATCGAGATCGCGCCGATCAGACAGATGAACAGCGCGACGACCCAGGCGAAGATCGGCCTGTCGATGAAGAAGCTAGGCATGCCGGATCACCGCACTGCGTGCGCGGTCTGGTGCGGATCCGTCGGTGCTGCAGCTGCGTCGACCTCGCGCCAGGCTTGCGGCCGGACCTTGTCGCCGGCGGCGAATTTCTGGAACCCCTCGACGACGACCTTGTCGCCGGCTTTCAGACCGTCGGTCACGAACCAGGAACCACCCTGCAGCGAGCCGGTTCGCACCGGCTGCACCGCGACGTGATTGTCGGCCTTGACGACGAACACCTCGCTGCCGCCGCCGCCATTGCGCTGGATCGCCTGCTGCGGCACGGCAATCGCATCGCTGTCGATGCCCTGCTCGATGAGCACGCGCACATACATGCCCGGCAGCAGGATGCGATGCGGATTCGGGAACTCGCCGCGCAACGTCACCTGCCCGGTATAGGCGTCGACCTTGGCGTCGGAGAACAGCAGCTTGCCCGGCAGCGGGTAGATCGAGCCGTCGTCGAGCACGAGCCGCACCTTCATCGCGTCGGGCGCGATGCGGTCAAGATCGCCGCTCTCGAAGGCGCGACGGAGCTGGTTCATCTCGGTCACCGACTGCTGGAAGTCGGCATAGATCGGATCGAGCTGCTGGATGGTCGCAAGGCTCGCGGCGTCGTTCTGCACGACGAGCGCGCCCTCGCTGACCAGCGCAGCGCCGATGGTGCCGTCGATCGGCGCGCGGATCGTGGCGTAATCCAGATTGAGCTTGGCGCGCGCGACTTCGGCCTCGCGGCCCTGCACGTCGGCTTCGGCCTGCTTCAGCGTCGCGATCGCCTTTTCGTTCTCGGCTTCCGGCGCCGCACGCTGGCTGGTCAAGGTGGCGATACGGCGGGCCTGCAGCGCGGCCTGTTCGAGCACGGCCTTGGCGCGCGCCAGCGCCGCCTCGGTCGACTGCAATTCGACTTCGAACGGGCGCGGATCGATCTGGTACAAGGGATCGCCGACCTTCACCTCGCTGCCCTGATGGAACATGCGGTTGACGACGATGCCCGAGACGCGCGGGCGGACCTCGGAAACACGGGTCGGCGCGATGCGGCCCGGCAGCTCGCGCAGCATCGCGCGCGCCTGCGGCTTCACGGTGACGACACTGACGTCCGGCTCGGGTGCTTGTACAGCGGCGGTTGCGGTGTTCGGCTCGTCGCAGCCTGCAAGCAGTGGCGCCGTCACGGCCAGCATCAATGCAATGCATGCCGATTGCGCGCGAAGTCCAGACATTGAGATAATCGCCCCTGAAAGGTTTGAACAAACGAACGGCGGTGTCACGGCGACACCGCTCGTGTTGCTGCGATGAAAATAAAATCTGCTTGCTGCGACGCAATGCGTTTTTCGGCGGCTCAATGTCACAGAACGCTATCACCCTGATTTCACGGCATCTTTTACCTTGTCACCGCATTGTGAGCGGGTTCCATCGCAGGCTGTGGGAATGCGTTAAGGTCTGCGTGAGCGGGAACCCCGCCATTTTGCCTGCGCGGAATGCCGCACCTCACCGCACCGAGACAATCGGACCGAATCACCGCGCGTCGCGTTCGCCTCACCGAATGACGCGTGCAAACCGACCTCATCTCGCGATTGACGGGTGGGACGCGCAGCTCTGTGGATGGTGATGCGGCGAGCGGTCGGAAAGCCGTGCAAAGCGGCAACGGCCCACGAGATTCCAACCCAAGGTGCTGTTTGCTGCCCTTGGAATCGGCTTTCCTCACTCGGCCGCTGTGCCATATTGCTTGCAGATGCGGCCTTCGCGAACGGATGACCCGGCAATGCCCCCTTCCCGCTCCGACATGGAGATCGAATTGAGCAAGCTGTCCTCGCCCCGGATCTTCCTGGTGCGGATGCTGGTGTTCCTGGTGCTCTGCGGCCTGGTCGGGGTCGTGCTGTACAAGCAGATCGTCACCGCCTTCTTTGCCAATCCGGGGCTGAACGCCCTGATCGGGGCGGTGCTGCTGATCGGCATCATCCTGGCGTTCCGCCAGGTGATCCGGCTCTATCCCGAGGTCGCCTGGGTCAACAATTTCCGCATCGCCGATCCCGGCCTTGCGATCGAGCGCCGCCCGACGCTGCTTGCCCCGATGGCCGCGATCCTCGGCGGCGAACGCTCGGGGCGGATGTCGATCTCGCAGCAGACCATGCGACATCTGCTCGATTCGATCGCAACCCGCCTCGATGAAGCCCGCGACATCTCGCGCTACATGACCGGCCTGTTGGTGTTCCTCGGCCTGCTCGGCACGTTCTGGGGCCTGATCGAGACGGTGGGCTCGGTCGGCAAGGTGATCGACGGGCTCAAGGTCGGCGGCGACTCCGGCGCGCTGTTCGATACGCTGAAGGAGGGCCTCGCCGCGCCGCTCGGCGGCATGGGCATCTCGTTCTCGTCCTCGCTGTTCGGCCTCGCCGGCTCGCTGATCCTCGGCTTCCTCGACCTGCAGTCGAGCCAGGCCCAGAACCGCTTCTACACCGACCTTGAGGACTGGCTCGCCGGCACCGTGCGCGGCATTTCCGGCGATGAAGCCGGCGTTTCCGGTAACATGCAGGGCGCGATCGACCGGCTCCGCACCGCGCTTGAGGAAGGCGGCGGCGGCCGCAGCACCACGGCCGCGATGGCCAATCTTGCCGAGGCGATCCAGGGGCTGGTTGCGCATATGCGCACCGAGCAGCAGATGATCCGGGAATGGGCCGACGGCCAGGGCGAGCAGAACCGCGA
Source organism: Bradyrhizobium sp. Mp19 (assembly GCF_029952935.1). Taxonomy (NCBI): domain Bacteria; kingdom Pseudomonadati; phylum Pseudomonadota; class Alphaproteobacteria; order Hyphomicrobiales; family Nitrobacteraceae; genus Bradyrhizobium; species Bradyrhizobium sp. Mp19. Next base: position 42,981 of record NZ_JASAUT010000023.1, read on the forward strand.
GATCAAGCGGCTGCTGGAACGCCTCGCCCGCCAGCCCGAGAAGAGCTAGCCGGGGAGCAAGCCCAAGGAGAAACCCATGGCCCTCGCCCGCTCGCGCCGCAGCGAATCCGGCTTCAACTACTGGCCCGGCTTTGTCGACGCATTGTCGACGCTGGTGCTGTCGATCGTGTTCCTGCTGTCGGTGTTCCTCGTCGTGCAATTCTTCCTGTCGCAGGAGGTCACCGGCAAGGACAAGGCGCTGGAACAGCTCACCGCCAAGATCGCCCAGCTCAACGACCTGTTGTCGCTGGAGAAGCTCTCCAAGCTGACGCTCGACGACCAGGTGGCGCAGCTGCGCGCCGGCCTCGCTTCCGCGGAAGGCGAGCGCGACCGCATGAAGGGGCTCTATGAGGGGCTCGCGAGTTCCGGCAGCGACGCGCAGGGCCGCGCCAACGAGCTCAACAAGGCGCTGGAGTCCGAGAAGGCCGTATCGTCGCGCGCGCTGGCGCAGATCGAGCTGCTGAACCAGCAGATCAGCGCGCTGCGCCGCCAGCTCGCCGCGCTCGAAGAGGCGCTCGACGCCTCCGAGAAACGCGACAAGGAATCGCAGAACCGCATCGCCGATCTCGGCCAGCGCCTCAATGTCGCGCTGGCGCAGCGGGTACAGGAACTGTCGAAATACCGCTCGGAATTCTTCGGCCGGCTGCGTGCGATCCTCGGCAACCGTCCCGATATCCGCGTCGTCGGCGACCGCTTCGTGTTCCAGTCGGAAGTGTTCTTCGACACCGGCCAGGCGACGCTGCTGCCCGAGGGCAAGACCGAGCTCGAAACGGTCGCGAGCGCGCTGATCGATCTCGACAAGCAGATCCCACCCGAGATCGCCTGGGTGCTGCGCGTCGACGGCCACACCGACGTGCGGCCGATCAACAGTCCGCTGTTCAAGTCGAACTGGGAATTGTCCTCGGCGCGCGCGATCTCGGTGGTGCAGTACCTGGTCTCGCTCGGCGTGCCGGCGCAGCGTCTGGTCGCCGCAGGCTTCGCCGAATTCCAGCCGCTCGACACCGCACAGACCGAAGACGCCTACAAGCGCAACCGCCGCATCGAGCTGAAGCTGACGGAACGCTAGGACGACGGCGTCCGGCCAACCAGTCGTCATTGCCGGGCTCGACTGTGTTTGCGTGAACCCGTGGGACGGGCACACGACACTATCCGTTCGTCGTCCTGGCGAAAGCCAGGACCCATAACCACCGCATTTGATGATGAACGGGATCGCGGCCCCAGCGTCGCGCAACAATTGGGATTTGGGGTAATGGGTCCTGGCTTTCGCCAGGACGACGGTGAGGATGGGTTGCAATTCAAGATGTCAAACAGCGCGGTGTCGTCACCCGCGCATGCGGAGGCGGCGAGCCGGGCGATGACGGTGCGGATGCCACACACGATCGTCGTCCTGGCGAAAGCCAGGATCCATAGCCACCGCACTTGATGATGAACGGGATCGCGGCCCCAGCGTCGCGCAGCAATTGAGATTTGGGGTAATGGGTCCTGGCTTTCGCCAGGACGACATTGAGTGTGTGGCGAGGTCTGTGAGTCACACATCCGCATTCTCGCGACATGAATGCCCAAACTTCATGTCGAAAGATCCGCAACACCGGCGAGGCGTCGCCGCGATCGGTGGAGACCGTTCATTACACGGATATTTGCTTCGTCCTGGCGAGGCGTTCGGGAACGCATCAAATGCGGCTGGCGTTATGTTGGTATCGCAATCTCGCGGGCTTGGCGGATATCTCGTCTCCGTCGCGGCTGTGCGTATGCCCCAGCCTCACCGCGCCATCTCGGACCTGCGCATGCTCAAGACCAAATTCGCCATCATCATCGCCGCCGGCCTCATCCTCGCACCGGCCCAGCTTCTCGCGCAGAACACCGGCGGCACCCCGCTGCCGCCGAGGCCAGGCGACCGCGCCGCGCCGTCGAACGGCGTCGGCGGCACTGCGCTCCCGACCCAGTCCGGCCAGCGCGTCGCACCGTCTTCCGGCACCGGCGGCGGCAGCGCCGCACCGGCGCTTCCAGGAGGCCCGACCGGCACCACCGGCAATGCCGACAACCCGCAGCGGCGATGACGTGAGCCAAGCTTGCGTTAGAAATTCTGGCGTGAACGCGCGGCCGATGCGATCGGCGATGGTCTGCGCCGAACGTCCATTCGAACATTGATTGATGAACGCTGCGCTAGATCGCGCCGGCCGGCTCCGCGGCCGGTTCAACCGGCTCGACCTCCGCGGTCACGAATTTGAGCCCATAGGTCTTGCCGCGACGCCAGACCACCTCGCAAGGGTAGCGCTTGGCATGATCGGCGAGCAGGGTCAGCGCGAGGCGGTCCTTCACCTCGAACTCGACCTCGGTCGTGATCTTGGCGCCGCCGGGCGAGATGTCGACCACGGCGCATTCGCGCTCGGTCGCGCCATCACCGACCGTGATCCACGCCGCACGATTGTTGAGCTGGCGCCGCGGCTCGCGACTGACCTTGATCCGTGCTCCATTGCTCGCCATCGTCGCCGTCCTTGAAGCCGTTGGTCCTTGAAGGCATTCGTCCTTGAAATACATTGCACACCGCGCACGTCGATCGACGCGCCCGGCACAGAACCGCAGCGGCCACAATGCCGGCCCCCCGTAAAGTCCGGCTTAGCGCGATCGCTTGAACTTTACCGGAATCTTGACGGGGCTTTTAGCGAACAGGGATTCTACAATTCCATCAGCGGGATACCGGCCGCGTCGGCAGCCATCGGCTTGACACGGAGACCGCACTGTTGGTGAAGTGGCGGCTGTGGCCTTGGCCACATCCCTGCAACAAGAGCGCTTCAAGCCGCCTTTTCCGACGGAAACGACCCATGCTGATCCCCCTCGCCGACGTGCCGCGCTGGTATGCCGAACGCAAGCCCACGGATGCGATCGCCATCAGTCATGGCGCGGATGCGTTGACCTGGCTCGAGCTCGAGCGCCGCGCCAATGCACGGGCCCGCGCCTTCGCCGCCAAGGGCGTCAAGCCCGGCGACTTCGTCGCGATCGGGCTGCCCAACAGCAACGCGTTCTTCGAGACGACCTTCGCGGTGTGGAAGTGCGGCGCGACGCCGACCTCGCTGTCATGGCGACTGCCGCGCGGCGAGGCCGCCGCGGTGCTCGAGATTCTGAAACCGTCGCTGGTGGTCGGCGGCGAGTCCGACTGGAATGCGCCGAATTCGCTGCCGGTGAATTTCGTGCCGGATGGATTCTCCGGGGAGCCGCTCGATGCGCCGGTCGCGCGCTATTGGAAGGCGATGACGAGCGGCGGCTCGACCGGACGGCCGAAGGTGATCCTCGATCACAACCCCGCGGTGATCGAGACCACGGCCGAGGCGACGCTTGGCATTGCGCGCGACACCTCGCTGCTCAATCCAGGGCCGCTCTATCACAATGCGCCATTCATCCTCTCGCACTTTGCGCTGTTCGGGGGCGGAAGGGTCACCGGCATGGTGAAGTTCGACGCCGAGGAGACGCTGCGGCTGATCGAGCGCGAGCGCGTGCAGTGGGTGAATTTCGTGCCGACAATGATGCACCGGATCTGGGCGCTGCCCGAGGAGGTGCGTAACCGCTACGACGTCTCCAGCCTGAACATCGTGTTTCACATGGCAGCTCCGATGCCGCCCTGGCTGAAGGAGAAATGGATCGAATGGCTCGGCCCCGAGCGGATCTGGGAGCTCTATGGCGGCACCGAGCGACAGGGCGCCTGCGTGATCTCGGGCACCGAATGGATGGCGCACAAGGGCTCGGTCGGCAAGATCGGCGAGACCGCGAAGCTGCGCGTCATCGGCGAGGACGGCAACGACGTCGCGCCCGGCGAGACCGGCGAAATCTATTTCCTGCCCAATGACGGCGCCGGCTCGACCTATCACTATCTCGGCGCAACGCCGAAGCGGCGGCCGGACGGCTGGGAGTCGCTCGGCGATATCGGCCGGCTCGATGAAGAGGGCTATCTCTATCTCGGCGACCGGCTCGCCGACATGGTGCTGCGCGGCGGCGCCAACATCTATCCGGCCGAGGTCGAGGCCGCGGTCAGCGAGCATCCCGAGGTGCGCTCCTGCGTCGTGGTCGGACTGCCCGATCCGGAATTCGGCCAGCGCGTGCATGCGATCCTCGAGCTCGCCGACAGCGCCGATGCACAAGCGATCGCCGACGGCATGGGCGATTTCCTGAAGGACCGGCTCAGCCGCTACAAGCATCCGGAAAGTTTCGAGCGCGTCGGCATCGCGCCGCGCGACGATTCCGGAAAGGTCCGCCGCACCATGCTGCGCGACGAGCGCGCCTCGTGGATCAAGGACAACCGTGCCTTCCGCATCATGCCGGCGCGTGCGGCAAAAACCGAATAGGTTCAATTATCTTGCGAGGGGCAGGTCTGCACGCCACATGAGCTGTGCAGGCGGCCCTGCAAGGTATATCATTCCATCTTCCCTGCCGGCAGAACCTCGGTCTACCTTGAGGTTCCAGCGCCCTGCACGCCAGGAGATCCCTTGATGCCCTCCACGACCGAATGGAAAGTGCCCGCGGCCTTTCAGCCTCGCCCCGAAGATTACCGCTACGATCTCGATCGCGCGCTGATGAGTGTGGTCGGGCTGCATTCGATCATTCCGCCGGATGCTTTCAGCGCCGAGACGCTCGGCACCGAGCGCGCCGGCAATGGCGTCCTGATCGACGACGGGCTGGTGCTGACGATCGGCTATCTGATCACCGAAGCCGCCACGGTGTGGCTGCATCTCGGCGACGGCCGCGCAGTCGAGGGCCACGCGCTCGGCTTCGATTTCGAATCCGGCTTCGGCCTGGTGCAGGCGCTCGGCCGGCTCGATCTCGAACCGCTGCGGATCGGCTCGTCCGCGGCGACGCAGGTCGGCGACAATGTGGTGCTCGGCGGCGCCGGCGGCCGCACGCGCTCGGTCGCAAGCCAGATCGCGGCGAAGCAGGAATTCGCCGGCTACTGGGAGTATCTGCTGGACGAGGCGATCTTCACCTCTCCGTCGCATCCGAACTGGGGCGGCACCGGACTGATCAACAATGCCGGCGAGCTGATCGGCATCGGCTCGCTGCAGCTCGAACGCGAGCGCTCGGGCCACGCCGAGCATGTCAACATGATCGTGCCGATCGATCTGCTCAATCCGGTGCTGGACGATTTGCGCAAGTTCGGCCGGGTCGACAAGCCTGCGCGGCCGTGGCTCGGCATGTTCACGACCGAGATCGACAACCGCCTCGTGGTGGTCGGCGTCGCCAGCAAGGGACCGGCGGCGCGCGCCGAACTGAAGACCGGCGACGTGATCCTCGCGGTCGACGGCGACAAGGTGACGAGCCAGGCCGGCTTCTACCGCAAGCTCTGGTCGCTCGGCGCGGCCGGCGTCGACGTGCCGCTGACCATCTATCACGAGGGCGTCACCTTCGACGTCACGCTGACCTCGATCGACCGCATAAAGCTGTTGAAGGCGCCGCGGCTGCATTGATGATCCTCGGACCGATCCCTTTCCCTTCACCTCTCCCGCTTGCGGGGTAGGTCGCATTGCATCGCAGATGCAATGCGGGTGGGGGCTCTTTCCATGCAAAGGTTCTCGCCTGCAGTGCGTCTGCGGCCGCGAATCAAGCTCTCCTCTTCAAGCTCTAACCATCAAAGGACAGCAGCGATGAGCGAGGCGGTGGTTGACGACATCGTGGCCGTGCTGCCGCCGCTGCTGCAGACGCTGGAGTCGCTGTCCTTCGTCGCCCGCAACCTCAACCCGCCGGACTTCGATCGCGTGATGCAGATCGCGGGCGAGCCCGAGGAGGCCTTGCAGGCGGTGCGGCCGCGGCTTGCCGATTGGCCGGAGAAATTCGCGCATATCAAGACCGCGCTGGAAACCGCGATCGAACCGGCGCTGTCAGGCTATGCGGGGCTGCGCGCGGTGCAGAACGGCGAAGGCGATCTGGTCAGCGTGTTCCGCGCGCTGCGCTATCTGCCGCGGGCGCAGGAGGCGCTCTATCCCTTGACCGAGCTACCGCCGGTCAGCGGTTTCTTCATCGCGCCCGATCTGCGCGAGAATACCGAGCTGCAGGCGAAGCTCGCCGCCAAGCCCAACGCCGACACCGGCATCTTCCACGAGCGCAACGAGCCGGGCAGCCGCGGCGGCTTCTCGATATACGTGCCGGAATACTACACGCCCGATCGCGCCTGGCCGCTGGTGATGGCGCTGCATGGCGGCAGCGGCAACGGCCGCGGCTTCCTGTGGAGCTGGCTGCGCGATGCGCGCAGCCGCGGCGCCATCCTGGTGGCGCCGACCGCGACCGGCCAGACCTGGGCGCTGATGGGCGAGGACAGCGACACGCCAAACCTCAACCGCATCCTCGACCAGGTGTGCGCGCGCTTGAAGATCGACGAGACGCGCATGCTGCTGACCGGCATGAGCGACGGCGGCACCTTCAGCTATGTGAGCGGGCTCGACGGCGCCTCGCGCTTCACGCATCTTGCGCCCGTTGCCGCGACCTTCCATCCGCTGATGGCGGAAATCGCCGACGCGGAGCGGCTGCGCGGCTTGCCGATCTTCATCACCCACGGCCGGCTCGACTGGATGTTTCCGGTGCAGACCGCGCGGCAGACGCAAGGCCTGCTGTCGGCCGCCGGCGCCAAGGTGACCTATCGCGAGATCGACGATCTCAGCCACACCTATCCGCGCGAGATCAATGCGGAGATCATGCAGTGGCTGAATGGTGAATGAGAGCAACGGCACTTAAAGGACTCTCTCCCCGTCACCCTGAGGAGCGCGAAGCGCGTCTCGAAGGGTCGACGGCCCCGCTGCGGCCGCGCGGCTGCATCGGGGCCGTGCATCCTTCGAGGCTCGCTCCGCTCGCGCCTCAGGATGACGGTGAAAGGCGCGGAGTTACCCGTTCACCCGCGGCTTGAGCAGGTCGGAGAAGCCGACCCGGTGCAACATCTCGTTGCGGACGCGGTCGATCACAGCGAATGCAACCTCGGCACCATCCTGGGTCGGATCGATGTGGACGCGGAACGGCCGCTTGCCGAACGGCGTGTCGACCACGTTCACGATCGCGTCTGCGACCGACGAGGCGTCGGCATCCTCGGGCACGATCGCCGCGAACGCCTTCATGATCTCCTCGCCGAAGCCGCCATAGGGACCGGCCTCATATTCGGCGACGCGCGCTTCGTCGGCGGGACGGCCGGAATGCGCAAAGTGGTTGGTGCCGCCGGTGAAGGCGCCGGGCACGATGATCGAGGTCTCGATGCCCCAGCGCGACAGCTCGCGGGCATAGATCACGGCCATCGCGTCCATGCCGGCCTTGGCCGCGAAATACGGCGCGAGATAGGGCGGCGTGCCGCCGGCCGAAGAGCTGCTCGACACCCAGACCACGAGACCCCTGCCCTGCTTGCGCAGCTGCGGCAGCGCCGCGCGATTGACGCGCTGGGTCGAGAGCACGTTGACGTCGTAGAGCTCGGCAAGCTGCTCGGGCGTGAACGCCTCCGCCGGGCCGAACACCATGTGGCCGGCATTGTGCATCACGACGTCGAGGCGGCCTTCCTCGGCGACGATCTGCGCAAGCGCCGCATCGACCGACGCCTGCGAACCGACATCGAGCTCGAGCGAGCGCAGGTCGACCTTGTTGTCGCGTGCGAACTCCTCGATATCAGCGACCGCGGCGGCATTGCGGCCGGTGGTATGGCGCATCGAGGCGTAGACGGTGTGGCCGGCCCTGGCGAGCGCGTTGGCGGTGAGGCGGCCGAAGCCACTCGAAGCGCCGGTGATGACGATGACCTGTTTCATGACAAATATCCCTGTGAAGTCGGTTAAACGCGCGTTGGGTTGGAGATGTTCGGGCGTCAGACCAGGCCGCCATTGGCGCGCAAGGTCTGGCCGTTGATCCAGGAGCCGTCGGGGCCGGCGAGGAACGACACGACAGAGGCGATGTCATCGGGCGTGCCGAGCCGCTCCAGCGGGACCATCTTGGCGAAGCGGTCGATCAGCTCGTCCGACTTGCCGTGCAGGAACAGATCGGTCGCGGTCGGCCCGGGCGCGACGGCATTCACGGTGATGCCGCGGCCGCGCAACTCCTTGGACAGGATCGCGGTCAACGACTCGATCGCGGCCTTGGTCGCGACATAGATGCCGTAGGTCTCGAGCCTGGTGCCGACGACGCTGGTCGAGAAGTTGACGATGCGTCCGCCGTTGCGCAGCCGGCGCGCCGCCTCGCGCATGGTGTTGAAGCTGCCCTTCAAATTGACCGCGACCTGCTGGTCGAACGCGGCATCGTCGCTGTCGGCGATCTTGCCGAGCTTCATGATGCCGGCATTGTTGACCAGCACGTCGACGCCGCCGAAGGCGGCTTCCGCCGCGTCGAACATGCCGCGCACCGCGCTGGCATCGCTGACATCGGCCTTCGCGGTCAGTGCCCGGCCACCGGCGGCCTCGATCCTGTCGGCCACCGCCTGCGCCGGCTCGGCGTCGCCGGAGTAGTTGATGACGACGGTGAAGCCATCCTTCGCGAGGCGTTCGGCAACCGCCGCGCCGATCCCGCGCGAGGCACCCGTCACCAGAGCTACCTTATTGGTTTGGTTGATCATTTCAGTCTCCCATCGGGTTGTGCGGCCGCGCCGCGTTCGATGGGAGGACGCTACGCCTTGGCATCTTCCGGATAATCATGCATCTTCTGGCATCACTATTCGCGATTTCCGGATAATAGATGGACCGTTTCGACGCGATGCGCGTGTTCGCCCGGGTGGTCGAGCGGCGCAGCTTTTCGCTCGCCGCCGACGATCTGGGGCTGCCGCGCTCGACGGTAACGGACGCGGTGAAGGGCCTGGAGGCGCGGCTTGGCGTGCGGCTGCTCGAGCGCACCACGCGCACGGTGCGCCCGACGCTCGACGGCGAGGCGCACTACCGCCGCTGCCTGTCGCTGATCGCCGACCTCGAAGACGCCGAGGGTGCGTTCGGCGGCGCGCGGCCGAAGGGACTGCTGCGGCTCGAGGTGCAGGGCACGCTGGCGCGGCACTTCCTGCTGCCGAACCTGCCGGGCTTCCTCGCCGAGTATCCCGACATCGAGATCAACATGAGCGAGAGCGACCGCTGGGTCGATCTGATCCGCGAAGGGGTCGACTGCGTGCTGCGCTTCGGCAAGCTGCCCGACAGCGACATGATCGCGCGGCAGGTCACGATGCTGGAGCGGCTGACTTGCGCGACGCCGGATTACCTTGCGCGCTTCGGCACGCCGGTCGACCCGTTCGCGCTCGACGGCCATCGCATGATCGGTATCCGCTCGCTGACGACCGGACGCCTGCGGCCGATGGAGTTCGTGATCGACGGCGTGCTGAAACAATTTCCGCTGCCGGCGCCGATGTCGGTGACCGGCCCCGAGAGTTATCTGGCGAGCGCCAAACTCGGTCTCGGCCTCGTGCAGGTGCCGCGCTTCCATGCCGAAACCGATCTTGCCAACGGAACGCTGGTCCCGGTGCTCCAGCAATGTCCGCCGCCATCGGTGCCGGTAAACCTGCTCTATCCGCGCAACCGCCAGCTCTCGCCGCGCGTGCGCGTGTTCATCGATTACGTGATGCGGGCGTTCGCGCGCAGCTGATCGATCGCCGGAACCACTCCGAGCCCCACAACGTTATGCTTCCGACACCGGAGGGATTAAGCGATGCGGACCTTTTTCGGCATGATTTTGGGCGCGCTGCTGCTGATATGCGGCGTTTATGTCTATGACTCGATGCGGACATCGAGCGTCGCCAATGGCGAGGTGGCGCAGGACACGCGCACCATCGTCAATTGGGACGTCGCGGCGCATGACTGGAACCTGCTGAAGACGCGCACCCGCGAGCAGTGGGACAAGATCGCAGCGAAGTAACGATTGCTTTCAAGCCGACACAAAAGCAGATGGCCTCTCCGGCGCCGGAGAGGCCATTTTCGTCGCGGGAAGCGCGATCAATTCTGCTCGGTCTTGCGGCCCATATTGGCCTTGCGGGCGTCGGCGATCACCTGCTCGAACTGATCCATGCTGAGCACGCCCGGCACGCGGTACTTACCGACGATAAACGACGGCGTGCCGTTGAAGCCGAACGCCAGCGCCTGCTCGTTGTTGCGCGAAAGGATCGCGTCGATCGTCTTGGCGTTAGCGTCGTGATCCTTCTTCAGCCGGTCCATGTCGAGGCCGGCGCCCGAGAGCAATTCGGCGATGCGCGGCTCGGTGATGCGCGAATTGACCGAGATCATCGCCTCATGCGCGACGTCGAACTTGTCCTGGTACTTCGCCGCCAGCGCCATCCGCGCCGCGACCTTGGAGACCGGCCCGAGGATCGGCCAATCCTTCAGCACGAGGCGGACCTTGCCGTCGTCCTGCACCACCTGGCGCAGTTCCGGCGCAAGCTTGCGACAATACGGGCAGTTGTAATCGAACCATTCGACGATGGTGATGTCGCCCTTCGGATTGCCGATCACCGGAATATCCGGATCGCGCAGCACCTGCTCCTCGGTCAGGACATTGTCGTCCTCGGCGCGCGCGGCTCCCCCGGCCATGAGCGCGATGCCGGCACCGATCAGGCCGAGCGCGCCGCGGCGGGTGGCACCGGCGTTGATCAGGGGCGATTTCGTCAGTTGGGTCATGGCTGGCTTTCGCAAGGGCACTTCGCCCTTCTACGTTCAGGACACATTGATGTTACGCAGCAGCATATAGATCGCCACCACGATAATCACAGTCGCAAACACGATATTCAGCGCGCCGCGCCGTTCCGACAGGTGGCGGGCGCTGTTTGTGCCGAGCAGGCCGCCCGCGATGCCGCCGGCGACGAATAGCCCCGCCAGGCCCCACGACACCAGCCCGGACCACGCATAGCTCAGGGCCGTGGTCATGCCGAAGGCGGTGACGGCGACCAGCGAGGAACTCACGGCGTTCATGATCGGCATCCCGGTCGCCAGCATCAGGGCCGGCACGATCAGGAAGCCGCCGCCGATGCCGAAGAAGCCGGACATGGTTCCGGTGGCAAGTCCGAGGCCGATGATCGCGGGCATGTTGGACATCGAGATCTTGACGTCGGTCAGCCCGATCCGCGCGCGATTCTTCAGCATCAGGCCCGCGATGACCAGCATCACCAGCGAGAACAGCGCGAGCAGCTTCTGCCCCTCCAGCATCTTGCCGAGGATCGAGCCGCCGAACGCGCCCAGCATGCCCGACAGCGCGAACACCAGCGCGCAGGACCAGATCACGGTGCCGCCGCGGGCGTGGTTGGAGAGATTGACCGCCGCGTTGGCCGCGACCGCGATCGCCGAGGTGCCGATCGCGACATGGGGCTCCGGCACGCCGACCACATAGACCATCAGCGGCACGGCAAGGATCGAGCCGCCACCGCCGACCAGGCCCAGCGAAAAACCGACCAGCATGCCCGATGCCAGCCCAAGCATGCTTTGAGTTGCGGAGAACACCAAGGGGAACAGACTCGCGTTTGAGGCGGCGACCCTAGAAGGATTTGCTGCTCAACGCCATACCAATAGCACAAAACTGCCCTGCAGCCGGGATTAGCGCAGCAGATATGTCACAGCCAGCGGCACCAGCAGCGAGGTGACCAGCGCATTCAGGCTCATCGCGATCCCGGCAAACACGCCGGCGACCTCGTCGACCTGGAAGGCGCGCGCGGTGCCGATGCCATGGGCGGCGATGCCCGCCGCAAAGCCGCGGGCGCGAAAGTCGGTGATGCCGGTGAAGTTCATCAGGGGCGTGACGATGATCGCCCCCATGATGCCGGTGAGGATCACCGACACCGCGGTCAGCGAGGGATCGGCATGCAGGGATTCGCTAATGCCCATCGCAACGCCGGCGGTGACCGATTTCGGCGCCAGCGACAGGATGACGTCGCGCGGCAGCCCGAACGCCTGCGCCAGCAGCACCACCGAGACGATCGCGGTCAGCGAGCCGATCGCGAGCGCAACCAGCATCGGCAGGATCGCCGCCGCGACCCGCCTGCGGTTCTCGTAGAGCGGCACCGCGAGCGCCACCGTCGCCGGCCCGAGCAGGAAGTGCACGAACTGCGCGCCGGCAAAATAGGTGGTGAAGGTGGTCCCGGTCAGCAGCAGGAACACGCCGATGATCCACACCGAATGCAGCACGGGATTGGCGAGCGGGTGCCGCCTCGTCTTCAGCGACACCGCGTCGGCCACCGCATAGGTCAACAGCGTCACCGTCAGCCAGAGCAGCGGCGACTGCGAGAGATAGACCCAGAGCGAAAAGGGATTGTCGCTCACGGCCGCTCCTCCTCGCGCGACAACAAACTGCTCGCCGCAACGAAGGTCGCAACCGTCGCCAGCAGGGTGACGATGACCGACACCGCGAGGATCACCAGGACCGCGATGCCGTGCTCGGCGAGCAGATCGAGCTTCTGCACCACGCCGACGCCGGCCGGAATGAACAGCAGCGAGAGGTTGGCGAGCATGCCGCGGCTCGCGCTCTCGACGCCGTCATCGCCGAGCGGCCCGCGCGCCAGCGCCGGAAAGCGGTCGCGCGCCAACAGCAGCAACAGCAGCAGCACGAGGCCAACCACCGGACCCGGCACCGGTACCGCCAGCGCGCGCACGGCGACCTCGCCGACCAGCTGGCAGAGCAGGATCAGGCTGAGGCTGGCGATCATGGCAGGAAGCTCACGCGACGCATCCGCCTATCAGGTCGGTGTGGCGGGACCTTGTCAATGCGCCTCCTCTCAGCACCGTCATCCTGAGGCGCGAGCTCTTGCGAGCCTCGAAGGATGCACGGCCCGGATATGCCCGCGCACTCCTTTGTCATAACGATGGGGCCATCGACCCTTCGAGACGCCGCTTCGCGGCTCCTCAGGGTGACGGAGATGAAGCTCCGCTCGTCGCCGGCGGCTCCCGCCGCGCCAGCGCCATCAGCGTGCCGCTCATGGTTGCGACCAGCGTCTCGACGCCGTCCTGGATCGCGTAGGCGCGGCCGTCGCAGACCGTCAGCGTGCGGCCGGGCTTGACCACGACGCCGCGGAACACGAACCGCTCGCCGCGGGCCGGCGCCAAGAGGTTGGTCTTGAATTCCACGGTGAGGATGTCGGAGCCTTCGGGCATCAGCGTGAAGGCGGCGATGCCGCAGGCATTGTCGAGGCCCGCGGTGATGATTCCGGCATGCACGAAGCCGTTCTGCTGGCAGAACTCCGGCGCGTAGGGCATCGCGAGATCGACTTCGCCGGGCTCCATGCGCGCGATCGAGATACCGAGCGTCTGCATCGCGCGCTGGCGCGTGAACGTATCGGTCGCGACCGCGCGATAATCGGGATTCTTCGGCTCGAAGCGGGGCATGGCGGGTCACGCACTCACGGGTTCTGACGGGACGAGATGCGGCATCGCGGCGTAGCGGATCGCCGGCGCAAACGGCGCCGCCTTGCGCGCGGCGCGATCGATATGCACGGCCGCGATCTCGCAGGTCGCCGCGACCTCGCCGGTCTCCGCGTTGCGCATCTCGTGCAGGATGCGGATCGACTTGTCGCGGAACTCGACCAGCCGGCTCTTGATCTCGACGAGGTCGCCGGCGAGCAGCTCGCGCTTGTAGGAGATGTTCTGCTGCACGGCGGCCATGCCGCGGCCGGACTCGCGCAGGTAGCTCGGGGTCAGGCCGAGCCGCGCGAACATGTTCCAGCTCGCCTCGTCGAACTTGCCGACATACCACATGACGTTCATGTGGCCGATATGGTCGCAATGCCAGGGATAGACCGTGCCGCGATAGGTCGCCTCGCCTTCCATCGGATCCCTCCTTTCGATTTTGATACGGTAGCGTATCAGGGACGAGGCGCGCTAGCAATACGGTACCGTATCAGAGTGGGTGCGCGGAGATCACATGACTGAAAGCAAGGGCGATGTCTGGGTCGCGGCGGGCTTTGCCGAACTCGCGCATAGCGGCGTCGACGGCGTGCGGGTCGAGGTGCTGGCGAAGAATCTGGGCGTCACCAAGGGCGGCTTCTACCGCCGCTTCAGGGATCGCGCCGCGCTGCTCGAGGCCATGCTGACGCGCTGGCGCGACGGCCGCATCGCATCGATCGAGAAGCACACCGCGCTCGACGGCGCGAGCGCGCGCGAGCGGCTGAAGGCGATCATCACGCTCTATTCGGAGCGCATGAACACCGAGGCGATGGCGGTCGAGCTCGCGATCCGGCAATGGGCGCGCACCGATGAAGCCGCTGCCGCCGCTGCCGCGAGCGTCGATGCCGCGCGGCTGAAGAATGTCGCCCAGCTCTATCGCGCCACCGGGCTGCCGACTGAAGAGGCCGATGCGCAGGCCTTCCTGTTCTACTGCTTCATCTTCGGCCAGAGCCTGCTGTTCCTCGAGCGCGGCCCGCGCAAGCGCGCGCAACTCCTGGCGCAGTCGGCGGACAAGCTGCTCACGGAAAACCCGTAGAGAGAGCTGCCAATAGAGCCGGTGCAAACGGAAAGCGGCCGGCCTACGCCGGCCGCTCGCCAAACTCGGAGGCTGACTCAGGCGCCCTTCAGGCGCTTGTTGCATTCGCTGTAATAGCCGCCGCCCTTCTGGATCCACTTCAGGCCGCCATTGCCGCCGGTGGCCTTGTTGGCATTGTACTGGTCGACGCAGGTGTGCATGCGTCCCTTGCCTTCGGACTCCTTGGCGTATTTGGGATCGATGGCGTTCGGAAACACGGCGGGTCCTGACGGCGCCGCCGGTGCCGCGGCGGGCGCCTGCTTGGCTTCCTTCGGCGCGGCCGGAGCGGGCGCGGCGGCTGCCGGCGGCGGAGCGGCGGGCGCCGCGGCCGGGGTCGCGTCGGCGCCGCACTGCGCCTTGCGGAAATCATTCCACTTCTGGCCGCCGAGGGTGCCGGCCGACTTGGCCGCCTGGTACTTGGCGCTGCATTCCTGCGCGGTCAGGGCCTGTGCCGGCGCGCTCGCCGCAAAGGCTGCAAAGCCCGACACCGCAATCACGCACAACAATCTGGTTTGAATGGTCATCCCTGGTCTCCCGTCATCCGTGGTTTCCCGTTGGTTTCCCGTGGGGGGCATTGGCGTAAGACCATTATCCTAGCGCAACCCCGACTTGCGACAACGCACCAGCGCGCCTGCGCGTTAAAATATTGTGGCGGCGGGACCACTGCATGTTCATCCACGGTTCAGCATCATCGCGCGACGTTTCGACCCTCTTTCCCTCACGAGGTGCCCCATGAAGACGATTTCCACGCTCGCGTCCGCAACCGCCCTTGCCTCCCTGCTGCTGATGGGCGGAGCTTTCGCGCAAACGGCCGCGCCCGCCGCCAAGGACGCCGCTCCGAAGGCCGAGACCAAGGCGCCGGCCGAGAAGAAGCCGCGCACCGCCCAGTCGCTGGAATGCTCGAAGGAAGCCGACGCCAAGGGGCTGCACGGCAAGGAGCGCAAGAAATTCCGCTCCGAGTGCAAGAAGGAGAAGTCGGGCGGCGCCGCCGCTGCGCCCGCGGCGACGAAGTAACGCCCGGACAGGTTTGATGCGATTCGCTCTCCCCATCGGGGAGGGCAATCGCAAATGCGCTCGATCGCTCGACGAACCCGTGATGCCCGGCCTTGTGCCGGGCATCTACCTCTTGGCTTGCGCGTGGGAATGACGTCGATGGCCAGGAGACCTGCGCGAAGACGCGCTTCGCGCTTTGGCCCGGTCATGACGAGTTTGTGGCGATACTGATCGCCATCCCCAGCTTGTTTCGAAGGGTGAAAATCTGTGCGCCGCGCGAGCCGGGGCGCAATGCTGCAATCGCGAGATGCATTTGTCGCGTTCACGCGAATTTGCCATAAGGCGGCGTGACCCTGATCCGCGCTTCGATGGCAACGGCCATTCCCGACCGCAGCAAAGTCCTGAACGGGCTCGAGACTCTCGTCATCGGCACCGTCGGCGGCTTGCTGTTTCTGTGGGCAGAATTGCCGGGCGGCCTGATCTCGGGGGCGATGGTCGCGGTCGCGATCGCCGCATTGACCGGACGGCCGCTCGCGGTGCCGGCGGTGTTGACGCAATCGGTGCTGCTGCTGCTCGGCATCTCCCTGGGCTCGCTGATGTCGCAGCAATTGCTGCAGCACATGAGCTCCTATCCGCTCACCATCGGCCTGCTGGCGCTGGCGACGTTCTGCTCGACCTTCGGCTCGAGCCTCTATCTGCAGCGCGTCCATGGCTGGGACCAGACCTCGGCTTTCCTTGCCGGCAGCCCGGGCGCGCTGTCGCAGATCACGATCCTCGCCGCGGAAAAGGGCGCCGACGTCGCGGCGATCGCGGTGGTGCAGACCATGCGCGTGATCATTTTGACCGCGGCGCTGCCGCTGGTGCTGGCGCTGACCGGGGTGACGCATGCCGCGCCGCCGCCGTTGCCGACCTCGGTCGCCTCGCCGTTCGGCCTCGTCGCGCTGGTCGCCTTATCGATCGGCGTCTCGCTGCTGCTGCGCTGGATCAAATTCCCCGCCAGCTGGATGTTCGGCGCGATGCTCGCCTCCAGCCTGCTGCACGGCTCCGGGCTGGTCGATGGCGGCCTGCCGCCCTGGCTCCGCAACATCGCGCTGGTCGGCGTCGGCGCCATCATCGGCACCCGCTTCGCGCGGATGAAAACCTCGACCCTGCTCAGTCACGTCAATGCCGGGCTCGGCTCGTTTGCGATTGCCATCCTGATCTCGGCGGTGTTCGTCGCGGTGATCGGCTTCACCACCCATGTGCGGCTCGCCGACGTCGTGGTCGCCTTCGCGCCGGGCGCGATGGACGCGATGCTGGCGCTGGCGCTGACGCTGCACATCGACCCGATCTTCGTCGGCGCGCATCATCTGTCGCGCTTCCTGTTCGTCACCATCTCGACGCCGGGCATCATCCATCTGTTCGGCCGCCCGCAGGACGACGTCGACGATTAGGGCCTCTTTGTTCCGTCATCCTGAGGAGCGCCACCGGGTCCGCGCGAAGCGCGGCCCGATGACAGGCTCCGCGCGTCTCGAAGGATGAACGGCCCGGCTGGTGCCCGTCCATGCTTCGAGACGGCCGCTTCGCGGCCTCCTCAGCATGACGGATCGAGAGACGGGCGGGCTTTATCCGTGGAAGCGTAGGATGGGTAGAGCGCAGCGAAACCCATCGGCTTCGTTCCGCAGCAAGGATGGTGGGTTTCGCTTCGCTCTACCCACCCTACGGGCTTATGCCCGCGCGGCTCGCATCACGCCCCAACCGGCGATCGCGGCCATCACGAGCGAGATCAGCACGTTGTAACCGGCCAGCGAAATGCCGAGGAAGCGCCACTGCACCTCGTCGCAGCGCACCACCTTAACCTTGTCGAGCTGGTCCAGCAGCGAGCCGGCCTTGCCGAAATCCACCATCGGGCCCGTGCAATCGGTCGGCCCCGGCCAGAACCCCCATTCGACGCCGGCGTGATAGGTGCCGAGCCCGGCATTGGCGAGCGCGGCGAGGCCGAGGATTGCAAGGCCCGCGAGCAGCACCGGACGCGGCGCGCCGCGGGCGGCCGCGACCGCGACGAGGGCGCCGAGCGGCACCGCAAGGTAATAGGCATAGCGCTGCTCGAGGCAGAGCGGACAGGGCATGATCTCCAGCACGAGCTGGAAGAACCAGGCGCCGGCCAGCGTCGCCGCTGCGATCACGGCAATCGCCAAGGCCGAGGTCAGCGCCGGATTGCCGGCGGCGGAAGCATGCGACGGATGGGCAGTGGCAATCGTCACGTCGGTCCTCCTGCGGGCATCGTTCGGGAGGGTCATTGGCCCTGCTCCAAGATCGTCGATTGCGGTCGTATCGCGTGAAAATACCGCTGTCGAGGCGCGGGACAATCACATCCGCGCGGGTTGACCGTGACGGCCGCCGTCCGCCGCGGTCAGATCGCGTTCAGTCGATGATGCGTGGGAACGTGCAGGCGCCACTGGGTCATCGCCGCTTGCAACTCATCGGAAAAGAAAAGACCCGGATTGAGCAGCCTGCGTTCATGTGCGTCATCGAGATCGACGAACGGACAATACCGTTACGCTCGCGCCTCCGTCCCGGAGTACGTTGCCGCAGCCGCAGCCGCGGCCAGGCATGGGCACGGTGGCAGGCGGCCGCCGCCGGGCAAACTCTGCTGTGACCGCCATACGGACGGCGACGGCGTTGCGTCGTCCCTGGGATCACACCCCCCGGAAATTCCGCTGCCGGGGCGCGGGACATCCGGTCCGCGCGGGTTGACCGTGACGGGCCGCCCGCTATAGTCCGCCGCGCTTCGCGACCCCGGCCTTCCCGGCCGGGACCATTGCGAATGCCCCTGTGGCGGAACTGGTAGACGCGCTCGACTCAAAATCGAGTTCCGCAAGGAGTGCTGGTTCGATTCCGGCCAGGGGCACCATTCAGCGCAGCCGTAGCCGACAAGCCATCCGCACGAAGGCTCGTCCCGGCGTAGCCCGAAGGGCGAAGCCGAATCCTGCCCCTGGGCGCCATTCGCGTACGATCAAGGCCGTAAACATTCGAAAGACCTCCCTCTGGCTAGAGGGGGGCCGGTTTCCTGCCGCGCCCGAGCGCGAATTGACCGACCGGGCTCTCCACGTAGAATTCAAGCCCCGTCATTTTTGCAAACAGATCGATGTTGCAGGTGCCGATTGCGCAGCCACCAAGGCCCATGTCGGTCGCCGTCAGATAGAACGTCTGGATCAGGTTGCCGACGTCCTTCAGGATCAGCGAATATGCGATTGAGCTGTATTTCCAGGAGATCCGCCCAAAGCGCGCGGCGATCGTGATCAAAACCTGCGGTGGACCGGATGCGTCCATGGCAAACTCGGCCGCCGTAGAAAGCGCTTGGAGTTGTTGGGCGGAGGTGTCGATCGCGACAAGCGCGTGGCTGCCCGCGTCATAGTGGTAAAGTCCACGTGCAAGCCCCCCGCAGTTCAAGACCGCCAAGTATAGTTCCAGCTCGTACGCGCCGCCTGCCGACGGATAGGGTCTTGCGCTGTAGGTGACCTCGGGATCGCCGTCAAAATCTGCGCCGATCTTCCATTCCGACAGCACGCGGGCTGTCGTGTCGAGAAACTGCGCGAGCTCGGCGAGCGTGACCGGATGCTGGTCGTCGAAATCTCGTATTGAATGGCGTTCGCGCAACAGCTTCGCGAAGTGCGAGACCGACCCCGACGTGGAGAATTTGCCGAGGTCGATCTTCTTGCCGGGCCAAGGCGGACGCACGGCGGGTAGCGGTGGAACGACGCCCGCATGGGTGAACGCGCCGCCAACTGGATTGGTGTGCCGGCCCTCCGTGCTCCGCGTATGAAACACGAGATCGTGGAAGTCCCAGAGAACGAGATTGCCGTCGCCTTCATTCACCCGAAGGCCGTCGCCGTCTTTCGCATTGAGCTTGATCAGCATCTTGCTGTCGATCAGCAATCCGAGCAGATCGAGGTTCGCGGAGGCCGCATGGCGGCGAAGGTTGCTGATCTTCTGAGGCCGCGACAGGGCAGCGAGGGTGGCAGCGATGGCGGGATCAAAAATCCGAAACAGCGCGCCGGCGCGCGGCGATTCCAACACCATCTCGCTGCCGCGCCGGCGCAGATAGGCGAAGCGCGACAACACGATGGTATCACCGTTCCCCAGCTTTGCGCGTTGTGGCCAGTATTCGGCGACCTGCGGCTCGATGACCACGAGGTCTTGCTCGTCACGCGGAGAGTATAAGCGGTATTCGAGAAATCCATGCCCTGCCAGTCGCCGCACGAGGGCATGAACCTGCCTCGCGAGGACGCCTTTGCCCGCAAAGGAGGCGAGCGGCAGGCCGCTGGTGAGATGTCCCGCACGGTCGACCGCTGCCGCACTGAATTGTCCCAGATTGATCGAGTAGCCGCCCAAGCCTGCAGCGATGCTTCCGTCCGCCTGCATGTGAAGGGAGCAACGACCGTTCAATCGGGCGGCAATGACGGGTGCGATCTTCCTGAGCTTCGTTTTCCGGAAGTTGCGCAACGGGCCAGCCTTCAGGTGTGTGGAAGGAATGGCGTGAGCTCGCTTTCCAGTCGCGGACGATTCAGCAATCCGAGCTTCATCGGAACATCGTAAAGTCGGCCGGGCGCGAAGCGGCGATAGAAATGTCGCAACCCCGGAACGAGCACTCTGACGACGGGCACCTGGACATCGGGCCGCGTCTGGTCGAGCACGAGGAAATCAAATCCCGCGCCGGTGGCAATCTCGATGCAGGCATTGACCTGGTCGCGCGCGTTGTCGTGAACCTTGAGGCTCGGCGCCGACGGCACGATCGGATTGTCGCCGGGGATCAGGAACGGATAATCGTCCAGTCGCAGCGGCGTGACACCGTCCAGCGTCGGCTTCTCGCCACTTCCGCCGCCCATCATGCCAATCGACATGAACTGGGTCAGCTCGGTGAGGGAACGCAGCAGGGCTATGCGGCGATCGAAATGCGAGCCGGAACCGAATTCGATATTTTCGTGCCCGTTCTGCGTCCAATGGATGATCGCCACGTAAGAGGGAATGCCGAGATCGCTGGTGATGTCGAGCACCCAAAGCCTGCGCCCCGCATCGGCAAGCTGGGCTTGCAGATCGCGCACATAGGGATCTTCGAATTGCGCGAGGTCGACTTCCGCACGTTGCAGCCGGTTGTACCACCAGATCGCGTAGGCGTCGCGTTCGACCAGTTCGAGGAAGCCTTGAACGATGGCTTCCTCCCGGGTGTTGCCGGCCGCGCATCCGTTGGAATCCGTGTGGAAGCCGCCATAGAAGAAGTACAAGAGGCCCGTTGGAAGATGTTTGAAACGCTTGTCGCGTAACGACCAGACCGGCGACCACTCCGTCTTGGTCGAGGGATCGAGCGGCTCAGGCACCAGATGTGAATCGTCCGGCTGCGAGGTATGTCTGCTTTGAAACTGCGCGTCGCTGAAAAGCTGTACTTCGTTGGGAAGAAGAGCGTCGCCGGGAGCGAAATCGACAAAGCGGCGCTTCGTCCTGATCTCGTCCCCCTGGAAAATACCCGAATAGCGCTCGATCGCCTCCATCAACGCGCTTGCCTCGCCCTGCTCGGCTGTGGAGCCCTTGCCGAAGCTGCCGCCGCTTAATCCGGATCTGAGTTGGTCGACGTTCCAGGCCGGCGCCGAGAAATTGTGGTAGGCGAAAAAATTCGTGTTCATCGGCAGATCGGCCTCGATCCGCTCGAGCCGTGAGACGACGCCGGTCAGCGGACTGACGTGCTTGCGGAACCGTGCTACGGTGGCTCGCGACGTCACGGCGCGGTAACCGCCGCTGGTCATGACGAGCTTTCCGCCCTCCGCGATCTCGATCGGCGCTGCCGCCCGGCGCGGACTCTGCAGCTTCCTGCTGCCACAGGTAGGACACTGCGGGCGTCGCGCGACGTAATGCTTGGCAATGACGGCACCGGTCAGGTCGAAGCTTGCGATGTGATCGCGCAGATCGGTACGAAATCCCGAGGCAATCGCTTTTGCGATTTCAACAGCAGCGAAGTGGATGCCGATCTGTCCGACGGCGTCGCCGACCAGGGGCGATACGGCGACCACCTGCGCCGCTCTGCGATCGAGAAATCCCTTGATCTCCCGATTGCGTATCATGCGATCGAACAGGCAAGTCCAGCAGGCGCTCTCGCCCGGCTTGAACACGGGTCCCACCAGCGGAAACACGCCGGACGGCTGCGCCAGCAGCCAGGGCGTCCCATCGCCAAAGCGCTTTCCGTTCAATTCGACGAGCCGCCGGTCAAGATAGTCGTTCGCCAGTGTGATCGTGAGCTTGGGCGACCGCTTGGTGATCCGAACACCGAGCTTGCTCAAGGCCGCGGCAAGTTCGTTGGCGCCTTTGACATCGATCGCTTCGACCCGCACGGGGCAATCGCGGAGATTCTGTTCTGCGACCTCGGGGGGGAGGCCGAGACTCGCCCAATATCCATCGACGGCGCCTGCGAACGCGTGCGGCGCTCCGCTTACGACATATCGGCGCTCTAGCAGCCGCCTGATCGCTTCCTCGATCTTGTCGGCGGGAAAACTCTTTGAGAGCTGGCGAACGATCTCTGGTGCAACCTTACCATTTTTGCCGATCGCCGCGGCCACCGCACAATAAAGATCACCGTGCAGGAAGAATTTGCGGTTCTCGGAATAGAGGCAGACCACATCGGGAGGAATCACATAGGCGGTGAAGTTCGGCGCGAATCGCAAAATGCCCTTGCGGCTCTGCTTCGCGGTGCGGCTCTTGCCATTGACTGTCATCGGGGCGGCACGCTGATCCTGTTGCTGTCACTTCCGATCGCCGGCGCGCGGCCGACCATTGGCATCGCGCGGCTTGTGCGCCGCGTTCGGCCACCGGTATTCTGCGAGCAATTTGGATCACACTCGCCCACCATCGGCAAGCTGATCAGCCAGGCGCGGCGAATGCATAACGAAGCAAAAATTTGGCCGGGTCGTTCGGGCGCCCGGCCAATAAAATCGCGACGTGTCGACGCCCAGCGCTAGCACCAGCGGCAGCGGCCCCAGGATGCACAGCAGCCTGCGCATGAGACCAATGGCACGCCTACGCCGATCCAACCAACGCCGCAGCCGCCACATCCACCGCAACCGACACCGCAGCGGCAGCCTCTGCAGGCCCTGCATCCTCCGCAACCCCTGCAGCCTCCGCAAGCTCTGGCGCCTCCGCAGCCACGGCAACCACCGCATCCCCGCGCGAGCAGCACGCGGCCTCCGACGCTTTCATCGTCGATGAGATTGAGGTGGAAGGTGGCGAGACTAACGTCGGCGAGTTCTTCCTCACTGAGCGTCGTCATATGGCCCGGCGCGAAGTTCGGCTTGTGTTGAACGTCGCCGGAGGGCACGGCGGAGGCATATGCGCTGCCCGCGAGCGAAAAAGTCAGACCGGCTAATCCCAGCGCCGGTACCGCGGCGTTGGTCGTTCGCTTCTTTCTCGAAGCTTGCTTCGCTCGCTGCATGGCCGCATCCTCCCAGTTTGGAAGAAAGGACTTCCGAAGCACGATCTTACGCCGAGCGAACGAGGCAGACAAGAATTACGGTATACACAAAATGTAATAGAACTCGTTCTGATTGCATTCATCTTCATGAACGATATAGCGCAATTTGGTCGATTAAATCGAGAATCCGCGCCCGTGGAGCGGATTGCAACGGGTGCAATTTGATGCAGTGCGCAATCGTCTGCCCGCTTGAACGGGGAAATTAGCTTGGTCGATCAACTCGGACGCTTCGCTTGGTATGAGTTGCTGACGACGAACATGTCGGCGGCAGCCGCATTTTATGGCAAGGTCATCGGCTGGGCGGTGGAAGATGCGTCGACTCCGGAATTCGCCTACACGCTGCTTACTGCAGGCGACGCCCCGACAGTTGGGCTCATGAGTCTCCCGGAAGAAGGGCTGCGATTGGGAGCGAGGCCGAGATGGGTCGGCTACGTCGCCGTGGATGACGTGGATGCGAAAGCCGTGCAGATCCGCCGTCGTGGGGGCGCCATTCTGGTAACACCGACCGCCAGCAATATTGGCCGAATTTCGGTGGTCGCCGATCCGCAAGGAGCGACGTTTGCACTGGTTTCTGGGCTAACATATGGCCAACGGCAGTCCAGCGGATTGGACGAGCCTGGACGCGTGGGCTGGCACGAGTTGCTGGCTGAAGACCGGAGCAAGATCTTCCCGTTTTACGGCGAGCTTTTTGGCTGGCAGAAGGCTCACGCTGGAACCGGGCCGGCCGACCTGTATGAATTGTTCTCGGCGGCCGGCCAGACGATCGGCGGAATGCTCACCAAACTTCCGAGCGTATCGCAACCCTGCTGGCTCTATTACTTCAATGTCGACGACATCGGCGCGGCTGCCAAGCGCGTTGATGCTGGCGGGGGCCGGGTCCTCCAAGGTCCAATCGAGTTGCCCGATGGTTGCTGGATCTTGCGATGTGCCGATCCCCAAGGCGCTCTATTTGCGCTGCAGGGAGCCTGGGATCAGAAAGGCATCGGGCGACCTTCCGCCTCGGAGGTCAATTGGTCCGCTAGGTGGGGCGATGTCGCTTCACATGGCAAATTGGTCCTTCACAAGACGAAGCGCTAGGTCGGGAACGCTTCGACCTTGTCCGCAGCAGAATTATATAGGTATTTAAATTAGGTAGAGGTGCGCAATTGTATTCTGAATGGTGCACCACGCTTCGCCCTTGCGGGCTTCGCGTGGCGCGGCCATGCGATGGCCGCAAGGGCGAAGCGTGTCCGGCGGAGTTTGAGCCACGCGAAAGCGAATACGGACTGGCGCCTCCCAAGAAGCTCTCTCACTGGTTCATGATCGGCGGCTTATCCTTGGCGGGCCTGAGGCTCGGCAACGCGTCCTCGTCCGGACAGCCCCATCCGCGATAATCAAATTACCGGCCATCGCGCGGACCACGCCTGAAGTCTTCGGCAGCGTAGCGGCCGCCGGACGAGGCGTACCGGCCATATTTTGGCCATAGCCCGTTTCTTAAACGCCTGCGCGGGCCATGCCCCGCCTTCGTTTTGCGTCGCCTGACCGATGCGGTCGCTTCGCGAGCCAATCGCAGATCATCGCTGCGCTTCCCCCCACAACATGGATGGTCTGCCAACAGCAAGAAGGACTTTGTAATGCGTAAACTTCTAGCCGCTGTGGCGGTTCTTTTGGCGTTCGCTTCAACTGCCGAAGCCCGCGGCCGTCACCATCACCATCGGCACTATGCACATTCCGGTCGCCCCGCTGCGTGGTGCGGCTGGTTCATGCGCACCCAGGTCGGCAGCGATCCCGGTCCGCAATTCAATCTGGCCCGATCCTGGGCGCGCTACGGCAGCAATGCCGGCGGCCCTTCGGTCGGCACCATCGTGGTTTGGCGTCACCACGTCGGCAAGATCGTAGGTCAGGAGAACGGCCAGTGGATCGTGCAGAGCGGCAACGACGGGCATGCCGTGCGCACGCGGCCGCGTTCGCTGGCTGGCGCCATCGCATTTCGAAATGCCTACGCTTCGTTCTAAGGCGCGATGAGATTGGATCGAATCGTCACCGCGCTTTAGCCCTTGGTTTGAGCATGATCTTTTCGGAAAACCGCTGCGCACTTTTCCCGGATCATGCTTTAGGGAAACTCGACGCTTCAGCTGACATGCGAGCTTGCGACGCCCGGCGGTATACGAACCGTTCATGATCGCGGCTTACGCTGAAGCGGGGTTTCGCCCTGAAGCCCTCAGACGGGCGCCGTCATCTGTGTTGACCAGATGGCGGCGCCTTTTTTCAGGAGCGAATTGGCTTGCCCCAGAAATCGAAAAAAGTCGCGACGCCCTCCCAGACGGTTTCTTACTGGTCGGCCGCTTACGTGAGTTTCCGCAACGGCGTGACGGTTTTCGCTGTCACCGGCGGCGTGCTCGGGTTTCTGCTGGTCGCCAAGCACTATCTGTGAACTTCAGCGCTTTCCGAGACTCCTGAGATACGCGCAGAACATGTCGGCCATTGCGTCGGCATAGGCTTTGATCTCCGCGAGCGTTCGCGGGCTCTCTGAAAAATCCTTGCCCACCGTGCTCAGCGTCGTCGTGATCAGATTCGCCGGCCATCGCGCGCACCGCGTCGGACGCTTGCGGCAATACCTCGCGCATGAAGGCTTCGACGATGCGCTCGCCCGATGCCCGCGCTTCGCGCGCCTCGGGCGCATCGCGATAGAGCGGCGCGGCGTCGCTCAGCGCGACGCGCACCGCGGCCTCCTCGCATTCGGAGCGGATGAAGGCGTGCACCAACGAACGCAGCCGATCCAATGGCGGCCGCTTGGCATCCGCGAGGATGTCACGCAGCAGGCGCGTGGTCTGCCGCCACTCGTCGCTCTGCAACCGGAACAGGATCGAGGCCTTGTTCGGGAAGTACTGGTACAGCGAGCCGACGCTGACGCCGGCCTTCTCGGCCACCCGCGCCGTGGTGAAGCGCTGCGCGCCTTGCTTCGTCAAAACCTGAACAGCCGCATCGAGAATCGCCGCGACGAGCTCGGTCGAGCGGGCCTGTTGCGGCTGTTTTCGCGAGGAAATTGAGGAGCTTCGCCGTTCGGTCATGGACGTCCTGGGGAATGCGATTAGCGAATGCGACTAATTATTCGTATTTCTGGCGAGGCGCAAGGACGCGCCGCTTTCACACCGGAGACCGACATGACCACCCTCATTTCACCTGAGCTCGCGGGCCTGCTCGAGCGCCTGTTCGCGCAAGCCTCCGCTGCGGTCGAGGAAACCCGGCTCGCGGTGGCCGACCTTTCCGACACCGAACAGGCGCGCCTGATGCGGAGCAAGACCGACTACCGCGCGCTATACGGCCGGCTGAGCAATGTGCCGCTCGCGGTCTCGCGCGAGACCGGCGCGCTGCTCTACATGCTGGCGCGCGGCAGCCGGGCGCGGACCATCGTCGAGTTCGGCACGTCATTCGGCATCTCGACGCTGCACCCTGCCGCCGCGCTGCGCGACAATGGCGGCGGGCGCCTGATCACCAGCGAGTTCGAATCGTCCAAGGTGGTGCGTGCCCGGGACAATCTCGTCGCCGGCGGGCTCCATGACCTTGTCGAGATCCGCGAGGGCGATGCACTCCAGACGCTGCGCACGGGTCTGCCCGATACGATCGACCTCGTGCTGCTCGACGGCGCCAAGGCGCTCTATCCCGATATCCTCGATCTCGTGGAGAGCCGTCTGCAGCCGGGCGCCTTCGTCGTCGCCGACAACGCCGACGACAGCCCCGACTATCTGGCGCGCGTGCGCTCGCCGGCGAACGGCTACATGTCTGTACCGTTCGGCGACGACGTCGAGCTGTCGATGCGGCTCGGCTGAGGCGGATGACCAGAGAAGCGCGCGGTCAGGCCGTCTTGATCCTGTCGATGATGGCGGACAATCGCGCGTGCTTTGCTGGGTCGGTGACGTATTGGAGACTGGCTTCGAGGTCGCGAAGGACACTGCTCACTTTCCATTTCGCTTGCCCCTCGGCAACCACCTGCATTGCCAGTTCCTCGGCCTTGTCGGGATCGCCAAGGTCAAAGGCCGCGGCAAGCTGCGTCGGGCGCAGCCATTCGTCGGCAAGTTGCAATCGTCTGGCCCGTTCGCAGGCGGCAATCGCGACCCGCACAGTGGCCTGCGCAAGATCCTCGTCGCCCGGGTTTCCCCGGGCGCGATAGAGACGGGGCAGGTTGCTGGAGCAATAATAGGCGTTGAGATCGAGCTCCATACCCTGCTGATAACAGTCGATCGCCTTCTCGAGCTCCTCCTTGCGGCGAGGAGAGTCGGCTGGTGCGCCTCTGGCGAGGCGTTTGTGGCGGCCACCCATCAAGCCGAGCCGTTCCGGCGTCAGCCCCGCGAAATCAATCAATGTCTGTATCTCGGCTATGGCCTGGATGTCGTCGCCGGCCTGGGCCGCGGCAAATGCACGATTCTCCTGCACTTCAGGCTCGTTGGCGAAGCGGTCGGGAAGTCTGCCGATGAAATCCAGCACGATGTTCCAGTCGGCGGCATCATTGACGCAGTCGCGCAGCATCAGCAACAAAGCGAGCGCCTTTGCATAAGTGGCGGGCGGACTTCCCTCGGTCGCGATCAGCGCTTGGGCCCGCGCCATGCGCTGATCCGTGGGCGCCGCGCGCACCGCGCGTATCTTGGTCTGAAACGCAGCTTGCTCGGCGAGCTGGCTCCGCATCGTCATCGCCTTGCGCGAGTCGACCTTGTCTGGATAGCCCAGGATCGACTGGTGCATCGGCGAAATCCCGTCAGCAAGCGCCTTGATGGGCGCCTTGATCGCGGCCTGCATGGCTGCCGCGGTCGCCTCCGTGATCTCGCCCTCGGGCAGCGGATAGCGGACGGTTCGCATCTGCACGACATCGAACAATTGTTTGGACCAGTCGGCCGCAAGCAACACGCACCCGGTCTCTTGCGATGCGTGGCGGATACCGACCTCGTAATAGACATTGCCGTTCGGAATCGTCATGTCGGCCAGCACGAGATCGGCGAAGTAGATCCGTTCCAGCATTTCACTGACGATCAATGCGCTGGTGTCCTGGTCGGCGCGCACCGGCTGATAACCGAGCGCCTTGATGGCGGGTACGTAGGCGCGATCCCACAATGCGTTAAAATCGATCTCGGCTGGACCAAACTTGGGATCGGCCTGGGTCGGCTTTCGGCCATAGGGCATGATCATGAAACACGACGGCATATCGCAATTCCTTCAGTCCCATAATTTCTTCGTATCCAGCCAATAAACCCACGTCGTCTTGCGCCCGGCCTCATCCATCAGGTGCTTGGCGCCGCCGGGACCATCGCCGCCTTCGCCATTCCACAGGCAGACAAAGGCGAGCTTCCTGTCGCCAAATCGGGCGGCCCGCTCCAGCATCCATTGATTGTCGCGCTCATAGGCGTTTTCACCGGCCGGCAGCGGCCCCAGTTCGTCGGGCATGACATGGAGCGCGGCTCGCGATTTCGCCGCGAGATAGCGCGCGCGCCAGTTGCCGCCAGCGAAATCGACCGAGCCGGCAAGGAACGTCGGTTCGTCGAATGGAATATAGATTTCAAGCTGCATGCCCTTCGCGAGGGCAGCTTCCGCAAACAACAGATCGCCGCCGCAGGCGCCGCCGCAAATGGCGAGATCACCCTTGGTAACACCGATCTTCGCAAGCGCGTCGGCGATCGCAGCGGCCGCAACAGGCTCCTTGTCCGGCGGAAAGCGTGGCGTTTTTCGATCTGGCGCATCGATCATGTGACCGCTGAAAAGGACCACCGTGTTCGGCGATCCGGCATCTTGCTTTGTGGACATCGCGACACCTGGACGAATGACTGGATCATCATGTCTCGGTGACGAAGATAGCCGAAGGCGAATTGGTTGTCGAAACTGCGACTTGCGTGTCGAGATGGCACCTCGCGCGGCATCACGTGAGATCGAAGGCCGACGGGAAGTGTTCCGGCTTGACCTGCCTGACGGCTGCGAGCCGTCCGATCTCGGCAAGCTCGTCCATGTTGTTCGGGTCATCCATCGCGGCGATCTTCGCAAGCGCGTCCGGCGTCCGGTCGATCGCGACCGTCTTCTTCAACCAGGTGGTTTCCAGCAGCACGTTGTAGCGCGCATAGGTCGCGAGTTGCGGTCCGACCCGACTGTCCGCCACCATATCTTCCACCGCACGATCGATCGACCAGGGCGTCAGGCAGTTGGTCAGCCATTGCAGCATGCCGTGATTATTCCGTCCGCAATCGTCCATGAGCGATTGCAGCGAGCGCAGGCCCTGCTCGGCCGCCGGCATGTGAACGATTTCTTCCGTCGAGAAGGTCGACTTGAACACGCCGGTGCCGGCCGAGATGAGCAGGAGATTGTCCCTGCCGGTTGGCCAGCGAAAGCCATGGCCATGGAGCGACGCCAGCATCAGGAGCTGCAGCGCAGGATCGTTGAACGGGCTGACGCCGCCATCGACGAAGGCCCCCCTGACCGTACTGCCGGAGCGCGACGAGATCGTGATCTCCTGAGGACTGAAATAGGTCGGCGCCGCGGTGCTGGCGCGCACCACTTGCGTCAGCCGCAGCCCGCCGTCCTGCCTGGCAAAGGGCGCATCCGGGTGGTTGTGCAGCGGCCAGGGACTGCCGGTATCGAGCCGCTTGGTCATGATCATCAGGCCGGTGCGGATGCGATCGCCGCCGAGCGAGGTGTCGGCGCCAAGCTGCGCGTCGAGAGCGTGCTGCAGGGCATCCGACTTGAATTTCGGCGCCAGCAGCCCGCGCCGCCAGAACGAACCCTGGAAGACGTCGGTGCCGATGCCGCGATAGAGCTGCTTCAACGCGTCGGCCGTCATTCCGCAGGCCAGTCCGGCAGCGATGATCGATCCGGTCGAGGTGCCACCGATCAGATCGAAATAATCGCAAAGCAGGAGATCGCTGTTGCCGAACCGCTTGCGCAACATTGCCTCGATGGCGCTGACATATTCGAGCGTCAGGATGCCGCGGATGCCACCGCCATCGAGCGCCAGTATCCGCTTCGGCCCCAATGCGCGATCGAGATGCTGCTGCTTGGTTTTCGGCATAACTGCCCCCGACTATGACTTTTGCTGATCTCGATACGGCCGACCGATCACGGCCGAAGGCTCAATTGGTCGCGCGCCCGCGCGAACGGCGCCAAGGCATAAAATGAAGCGATGTGTTCGACACATCAGCTGAGTTTCGAAAAATTTTAGCGAGTCCATTCCGGAGCCCGGCGAGCGTCGCGCGCCAGGTCCCTAGGTATCTTGCACATGGCACACCCTAAGGTATAGTGAGATAAATCACTGGCGGGCGGTTTTTCTTTTTCGCGCCGGGCGATCGCAGATTTCAGAGACGAGCTATCATTGAGCTCGCGGCAGGATGTGCAGCCGCGGCATTCGGCCGATGAGACACGGCCAGCCGTCGCATAAGATTCATGCAGATCGGGTTCTGCCATGCCAAATGATTTCTCGGTGTTTATCAGCCATCGCGCCGAAGACAGATTTCTCGCGCGCCTGCTCAAGGCGCGGCTCGAATATCTCAGCAGCCTGGACGGCCAGCGTCCGGTGGAATGCTTCGTCTGCGAGGAAATTCCCGGCGGCTCCGAATGGCGGCAATGGATGATCGACAACACGGCGAAGGCCGATTGCCTGATCTTCATCCACACCAATGCTGAGCACAATTGGACCTGGTGCGCATCCGAGATTGCCCAGTTCGACGGTTACAAGCGCGCGCTGAAGCTCATCTCCAAGGTGCTGTGGTTCTCGGTCGACTCTTCGCCTTCGTTTCCGATGCTGGCGGAGAACGAGTTCTATGGAATCGGCGAGGACGACGTCCGGCGATTCCTCGAAGACCTGTTCGTGAAGCCGACCTTCGGTCCTGCGCCGCTGCGGCCGCGACTGAACGCCAACTACGCGCCCAAGTTCAACGAGGCGGCGAAGGACATTCACGCGCAGTTCCTGCAGATCACCCGGCCGGAAGAGCTGTTTCGCCTGCGGCTTCGCATCGTGTTCAGCGACGAATTGTCGTTCCGGCAAAAGGCCGAAACGCTCAGGCCATTGCCCCCCGCCGATCGCGCGCGCGGCTTCCTGAGGGATGCCGTGCTGGAGGCGGATGCCGGCACCACCACGCTGTTGTCCGGTCCCGACACGGCGGAGCTCGACTGGGAGGATCTGCTCCGCGCGCAAAACCGTTACGACAGCGGGGCCTGGCTCGACGAGCTGACGAGCTATGTCGCGAACTCGTTCGCCGACGTGGATATCGCCAGCCGGCGCAGCCGTGAGCAGGTCCTCAGTCCGATCTTCCGCGATCTGAAGCTGTATCAGCCTGTCGTCGCCCGGCTCGAATATCTCGACAGCACGCCGTTCTCGATCGTCATCATCTTCGTGCCGATGCCGCCATTCAGCGAGGATCCCCGCCTGATGATCGCGCAGAACATGCCGAAGGACATCGTCTTCCTGTCGATCCTGCTGCGACTGGCGCGGCGCTTCCGCTGGTCGTTCCTCGAGCCGCTATACAACGCCGTCGAGGGCCTGGACGATGACTTCAGCGCCAAGCGATGGGACGATCTGCTGGAGCGCTACCACGAATGCCTGGAAAACCTGGATTCGATCCTGCGACAGGGCAATATGCGCGAGCTCGAAACCGTCGGCGACATCAAGTCGGCGATCAACATCTCCGACGATGCGCTGCTGAAGGAGATGTTCAAGGATTGGGGGACGTTTCAGACCCGCCTGGCGCAGGCCATCGAGAAGAAGTCGCCAAGCGACGTCAGGCAGACGCTCGAGCCCTGGCTGAAGCGCAACAAGGACTTCATGAAACAGCTGCTCGTCGAAACCCAGGGCAAGGTGGAGAAGCTGCGGCCGCTGGAGGCCAGCTAGAGCATAAGGAGCGCAGATCCGGTTCGGCCGGACCCTGCCTCAGATCATCGCAGCGACGCGTTCCAGGCCAATCAGGCGCGCCAGCGAACGAACCTCGTTCTTCTGATCCTCGCGGAGCTGGAACAGCAGCGGCATCGCCGCCGACTTCAGCTGCTGGACCTCCTCGGAGTCGGGATCGATCGGTATGTTGCCCACGGCGGGATCGCCCTGGCGCTTGGCGTGGATCTTGCGGGCGACGGCGCGCAATGCGGTCTCGACCGCTGGCCAGTAATATTCCTGCGACGACGACAGCTTGAGGCGGTCCTTGATGCCGGCGATCTGGGCGTCGCTCAGCAGCGCATAGGTTTTCTGCGGCGCCGGCTTGGCCGCAGCCTTGGGCTTCGGCGGCGCGGGGGCGACCAGCGCGGGTGCGGGCTCGGCGATGTTCGGCTGAGCCGCATCGACGGGGTCGGTGATCTTCGGCAGGCCGATATCGGCGGGCTCGACGGAGGCATAGGCCTGGCGCACCGTATCGGTCGCGCCCGGAATCGCGGCTTGCGCCCGCAACAGGAGCGGAGACGGATTGGCGGGAGGCTCAATCGGCTGGGGCGCCTCAAACGAGGCCGCGGCAAGCGTCGTGACGGCGAGCTTGTCCTGCTTGCTGGCACGGTTGGCGACCGGGCCAATGTCGGCCTGCGCCGCCGGCAGGCTGTCACGGCCCAAAATGGCTGTAATCGCGGCGCCGGCGAGGAGGAAGCATGTCAGCGCGGCGAGGGTGATGGCTCTGGTCAAAAACTACTCCATTGCCGGCCGGTGTCGCTGCAAACTGCGCGTGAAATGCGGCGGTACCGTGCCGTGACGACGCCAAATAGGTGAAATTGTCCCGAAACGGCCGGAAAATCATGCCGCGGCATCAAGCTCATAGGCCTCCTGGA
Source organism: Bradyrhizobium sp. Mp19 (assembly GCF_029952935.1). Taxonomy (NCBI): domain Bacteria; kingdom Pseudomonadati; phylum Pseudomonadota; class Alphaproteobacteria; order Hyphomicrobiales; family Nitrobacteraceae; genus Bradyrhizobium; species Bradyrhizobium sp. Mp19. The sequence goes on from NZ_JASAUT010000023.1 coordinate 75,673, forward strand.
TGTCGGCGACGATCTCGTGCGCCGTCCAGAGCGCGCCGGGCTGGACCGTGTGCAGGCTGACCGTCCAGTTGGTGCGGCGGGTGCGCGGCGTGCTGACGATGTCGAATTCGACCTGACGGCACAGCGGATGCCGCTGCAGGGCATAGAACACCCGGATCCGGAGCTCGTCGAGCGTTGCCGGGGTCTTGGAGAGCGCCTCAAGGGCCATGTCGCATTCCCACAAACTGCCGGGCGGCCAGCCGTGGCGGCCCGTGACTGTATTGTTGGGACTGGCATGGTTAATGCCGCGTTAAGCGGGCGGCGGGATTTGAGCGGCTGCTGTTTCGCGGCGGATCAGGCGAGCCGCACCCGTCCGCTCGCCGCCTCATACTCCGCGATCGTCTGCGCCACGAGCTCGTCGACGCCGAGCACCCCGGTGACCCCGGAGGTGGAATGACCGCCGCTCCAGATATCGCGCCAGCGTTTGGGGCGGCTTTCGCGGGCGCCGATGTCGATATCCTTGCCGATGTCGATCGCGCCGCGTGCCGGCAGGTCGTCGGGATCGAGACCGGCGGCCTCGATCGAGGGCCGCAGCATGTTGGTCTGCAGGCCGGTGAACGCCGTCGTGAGCAGAATGTCGTCGGCGGTGGAGTCGACCAGCATCTGCTTGTACCTGCCGTCCGCCATGCTCTCGCGCGTCGCGATGAACTTGGTGCCCATATAGGCGAGGTCGCAGCCGAGCGCCTCCGCGGCGCGCAGCGCGTGGCCGTCGCTGATGCCGCCGGCAAGCACGATCGGTCCATCGAAGAAGCCGCGCACCGCGCGGACGAACACGAACGGATTGAGCCAGCCGGTCTGCCCGCCCGCACCCGCAGTGAGCAGCACGAGCCCGTCGGCGCCGACTGCTGCCGCGCGCTCGGCATGGCGGATCGAGGCGACGTCGGCGAACACCAGCGCGCCGGCATCGTGCAGAGGGCCAAGCACCGGCGCGGGCGAGCCGACCGAGGTGATCACAAGCTCCGGCTTGTGCCGCAGCAGCACGGCGAGATCCTCGGCCAGCCGCGTGTTGGAGCGATGCACGATCAGGTTCGGACAGATCGGCGCGGCCGCTTGGCCGCTTGCATCGGCATGCGCCTGCAGGCGCCGCGCCATGTCGCCGAGCCAGGCATCGAGCTGTTCCGTCTCACGGCAATTCGCCGTCGGAAACGAACCGATCACGCCGTTGCGGCAGGCGGCTACCACCAGCTCGACACCGGAGACCAAGAACATTGGTGCTGCAATCAGCGGCAGCCGCAGGCGACCGCGAAAACGCGCGAGAGGATCGGCGGACAAGTTGTTTCTTCCCATCATCATTGTGTTAGCGTTGCCGCCAACATTGGCACGACAAAAGCCAAAGACAAAGGCGGGAGGGACAACGAGATGAGCAATCCGCTCTATGCATTTCCGGCGGTGTGCGAACAGACCTTGCGGGCGCTGGCGCGCTATCCGTCGCGCACCGCCTTCGCATGGCCGGGCGGCTCGCTCAGCTATCAGGGCGCGACCGACCTGATCGGACGAATGCAGAGCGTGTTCATGCGGCTCGGCTTTGCGCCTGGCACCCGCGTCGCGCTGCTCACCGCCAACCGCGCCGACAGCTGGTGCGCCGGCGTCGCCGCGCAATTGTCGCGGCTCGCGATCACCTGGCTGCATCCGCTGGGCTCACTCGACGACCAGCTGTTCCAGATCGAGGATTCCGAAGCGCAGATGCTGATCGTCGACGGCATCACGTTTCGCGATCGCGGCGGCGAGCTCGCGACGAAGGCACAGGGCCTGAAGACCGTGTTCACGCTCGGCCCGGCGGATTACGGCGCCGACCTGTTGCAGGTGGCCGAGGATGCCGGCAGCGCGAGCGCGAAGAGCTTCGCCCGCGAGGACGACATCTCGACCTTGAACTACACCGGCGGCACGACAGGCAAATCCAAGGGCGCGCTGCGCTATCACCGCGAATATGGCGGCTTCGCCGCCGCCATCCTCGCCGATTTCGAGATCCCGGAGACGCCGCGCTATCTCACGGTGGCGCCGATCAGCCATGTCGCCGGCACCAAGGTGCTGCCGACGCTGATACGCGGCGGCACGGTGCACATGCTGAAAGGGTTCGATCCGGAGGCCGTGTTCACGACCATCGCACGCGAGAAGATCAACTTCACGCTGTTCGTGCCGACCATGATCTACGTGATGCTGGATCATCCCGCGCTCGACAAGACCGACCTCTCCTCGCTCGAGCTCCTGCTCTATGGCGCCTCGGCGATGTCGCCGAGCCGGCTGGTCGAAGGCATCGAGCGGATCGGCCCGGTGTTCTCCCAGCTTTACGGCCAGACCGAATGCTATCCGGTCTCGGTGCTGCGCAAGGCGGATCATGACCCGAAGACGCCGGAGCTGTTCCTGTCCTGCGGCTTCCCGATCACCGCCTGCCAGGTGAAGATCCTCGATCAGGACGACCAGGAGGTCGCGACCGGCGAGGCCGGCGAGATCTGCGTGCGTGCCACGCATGTGATGGCCGAATACTGGAAGCGGCCCGACATCACGGCGGAGACGCTGAAGAGCGGCTGGCTGCACACCGGCGACATCGCGCGCAAGGACGAGCGCGGCTACATGTTCATCCTCGACCGCAAGAAGGACATGATCGTCTCCGGCGGCTTCAACATTTTTCCGCGCGAAGTCGAAGACGTCTTGTCGCAACATGCCGACGTCGCGATGGTCGCCGTGGTCGGCGTGCCAGACGACAAATGGGGTGAGGCCGTCACCGCCGTCGTGGTCGCGCGCGAGGGCGCTGTGCCCGACGCCGACGAGCTGATCGGACTGGTGAAGGCGAAGAAGGGCTCGGCACACGCGCCGAAGCAGATCCAGTTCGTCAAGGAGCTGCCGATGACCGGCGTCGGCAAGGTCGACAAGAAGGTGCTGAAGGCGCGCTTCTGGACCGGCCGCGACCGCATGGTGGGGTAGGATGCTCGCACGACGATTGCTGGTCCCGTCATCCCCGCGCAAAGGCTTCGCCTTTGTCGCTGGAGGTGCGCGCTCTCGCGCGCCTCGAAGGATGCACGGCCCTGATGTTTCAGCGCGCGCTATCTCTGCTTGCGGCACCAGCCAGGGCCGGCGCCCTTCGAGGCTCGCTCCGCTCGCACCTCAGGGTGACGGGGAGAGAGTGGAAGGTGCGGCAAGATCGTCGGTGCCGGTCGCGGCCGCACGCTGCTGCATCCCCTGCCCGAGCAACCGATCGAGCCGGTCGCGCAGTTGATCCTGGTGGTAGGGCTTGGCCAGCCGCGGCAGGTCGACCTGGGTGCCGTCGGGCAGTTCGGCATAGCCGGTGGCGAGCAGCACCAGGAGCTGCGGCCGCACCTTGCGCGAAGCCGCGGCGAGTTCGATGCCGGTCATGCCGGGCATCACGTGATCGGTCATCATCAGGTCGATCTCCTGGTCGCTCCTGAGGATCTCGAGCGCCTGCGGTCCGGAATTGACGCCGATCACGCGGTGACCGAGGTCCTCCAGCATTTCCATGGTGGACATCGCGATCAACGGATCGTCGTCAACCAGCAGGATCACGGCCGAGCGCTTGACCGTCTGCGTCGCGGGCGCCGGGCTCTCGACTTCCGGCACCGCCGTTGCAACCGGCAGCACCAGCGCAGCCGTGGTGCCCTCGCCGACCGCGCTCGACAGCTGCAGCTCGCCGCCGAGCTGCACGGCGAGCCCATGCACCATCGAGAGGCCGAGCCCGGTGCCCTTGCCCACCGGCTTCGACGAGAAGAACGGCTCGATCGCGCGCTTCAGCACGTCCGCCGACATGCCGGTGCCGCTGTCGATCACCGAGAGCTTCAAATATTCGCCAGGCTGCAGCGTCGGATCATTCTTCGCCTGCCAGGCCGCGAGGCGGATCTCGATCACGCCGCCATCCGGCATCGCGTCGCGTGCATTGATCGCAAGGTTGAGGACCGCAAGCTCAAGCTGGTTGCTGTCGACGCAGGCCAGCGGCAGCCCCTCGGGAATGTCGAGCCGCAGCATGATGCGCGGTCCGAGCGAGCGCTCGAGCAGATTGCTCATATCGCGCACCAGCGCGCCGAGATCGACCGGCACCGCGCGCAGATCCTGCTGCCGCGCGAACGCCAGCAGCCGCTGCGTCAACGACGCGCCGCGCTCGGCGCCCTGCAATGCGCCGTCGACCAGACGACGCAGGCGCGGATCCTCCGGCATCCGCTTGCGCAGCAGATCGAGATTGCCCATCACCGCCATCAGCAGATTGTTGAAGTCGTGCGCGACGCCGCCGGTGAGCTGGCCGATCGCCTCCATCTTCTGCGCATGGCGGAGCTGCTCCTGCGCCCGCTCGCGCGCGGCGACCTCCTTCATCAGGTCGGCGGTGCGTTGCTCGACCCGCTGCTCCAGCGTCGCGGTGAGTTCGGCAAGCGCGGTGCGCTCGGCGGCAAGTTGCGCCAGCAACGCCTCGCGCTCGATCTCCGCGGTCTTGCGCGCGGTGATGTCGGAGCAGACGCCGACCAACGAGCGGAGGCCGCCGTCGGGCCGACGCACCGCACGGGCGCGGACGTCGACCCAGTGCTCGGTGCCGTCGGGCCAGATGTTGCGGTATTCGATCCGATAATCCGAGCCGGTGCGCAACGTTTGTTCGACGATCTCGCTCCGGCGGGCGCGGTCGTCGGGATGCACCGCGTCCAAGAGATCCTGATAGGTGAAGGGATCGCCCGGCCTGCGTCCGAAATAGGTCTTGCAGGTCGGCGACGCCTCGAGCTCGAAATCCGGCAGATGGAGCTCGAGCGCGCCGAGATGACCGGCATTGAGCGCAGTCTGCAGCAGACCTTCGCTCTCGGTCAGATCCTCGAGGATCTGGCGGGTCTGGTATTGACGGCGGCGGCCGCGCACTGTCGCGGCGACCAGGCTTACCAGCGTGGTCGGATGAAACGGCCGCTCGATGAAGGTGACATTGCCGAGCGCCCGGCCGAGCCGCGCGGCTTCGGGATTGCGCTCGGATCCCCCCTTCTCGCTGATCAGCACGATAGGAAAGTCCGACCATGACGGCTGCTCGTTCAACCAGTGCGTCAGGCCGGCGAGATCGGCGGCCCTGATCACCTCGTCGGCAATGATGGCAAGGCCCGCCCCGTTCGCGATCTGGCGCTCGAGCTCGGCGAGGTCACCGCAGATGTTGGCGTAATAGCCGGCTTCCTTGATCAGGTGGGCAGTCTTGACGGCGTCCCGCTCGCTCGCGGCGAGGATGACCGCGCGTTCCGAGGACGGACCAGGCTTCATCGCGTCTGTCCCTGCGGCGGCCGGCCGTCGACACCGGCCGGCACATCACACAACCGCCGGACGGCCATGGCCACGATGCCGGCGGCGGGATCAATACGCATCATGGGACCCCCTAACGGGAGCGAAACTCGCACGTGCCGCCAACCGTTCCCGGGAAGCGGAGTTATTTTTGCCGCAGGGGCAGTCGCTTGGCGCTCCCGCACTGCGAATCGGTGAAACAACCCCATGCACCGTAGACGTGACTGGAGTTCGCCTTCCCCCTGAAAGGGGGAAGGTCGGGATGGGGGTCAGCCCCAGGCGATGCTGCAAGTGGAGAGAGCTGATCCCCACCCGCTTTGCTCTGGCGAGCAAAGCGACCTCCCCTTTTCAAGGGGAGGTCGAAGAAGCGTAGCGCGTCCTAGCGCCGCTCGATGACCAGGCTCTGGACCGCCTGGCCGAAATAGCCGCGCTGATCGGCGAGCCGCGACATTGCAAGCCCGGCGCCGTCGGACCCGATCCAGGACTGGCCATCGAGCAGGATCCAGTCGCCGACCGGCTCGCGCGCGAGACTCACCGAGAGATCGGCGTTGATGAAGGTCCATTGGCTGAAATCGAGCGCCGGCGAGGTGCCGTTGGAGAAATCCGAGGCAACCACTGCCCGCATCGCCTGCGAGACGGCGGCGCCCGCAATCAGCGGGCGGTCGACGCGGAACCAGATCGCGCCGGGTCCCACCACGCCGAAGCGGCCGCGCGCGGCCCGCATCGAGATGCATTTCACGAACGGACTGTTCGCAAGGTTGCCCGGCTCGATCATACTTTCGTCGGGGCCCGGCAGATCGACGGCGAGCGCGGCGACGTCAGGCGGCAGCTCGGCCGCCTGCTGCTTGATCTTCAGCACGCTGGCCGAAACGACCACGACACCGTCGGCGAGCAGCCTGACGCCGCAGAGCTGGATCTTGCGGCCGTCGCGCAGGATCTCGCTCGAGACCGTCAGCGGCGCGACCGGCACCGGGCGCATCAGGTCGATGGTGACGCGCGCGATCCGCATCGGCACCGGCGTCGGAAGGGCCTCGGCCGCCCACACCACCAGCGCCGCCGGCGCCGAGCCATGCTGCATCCGCGGGTCCCAGGGACCCGCGGCATCCGGACTGGTGACGACGCGGTCGCCGTCGACGCGAAAGATCGGCTCCATCAGGCAAGCGCCGGATCGACCGCGTCTTCATACTCTTTCCTGAACCGGGCGATCAGCTCGGCTGCAGGCACCACCTTGGAAATGCTGCCGACGCCCTGGCCCGAGCCCCAGATCTCCTTCCAGGCCTTCGGCTTGGCGCGCTCGCCGGATGCATCGGTGCCGAAGCTCATCTTCGAGGGATCGGAGGTCGGCAGGTTTTCCGGATCCATGCCGGCCGCGACGATCGACGGCTTCAGGTAGTTGCCGTGCACGCCGGTGAACAGATTGGAGTAGACGATGTCCTCGGCGGACGAGTTGGTGATCATGCTCTTGTAGCCCTCGACCGCGTTTGCCTCTTTGGTCGCGATGAAGGCGGAGCCGATATAGGCGAAGTCGGCACCGATGATGCGCGCCGCGCGAATGGCGCGGCCGTTGGCAATCGTACCCGAGAGCGCAATGGGCCCGTCGAACCACTGCCGCGTCTCCGACACGAACGGGAACGGCGACAGCGTGCCGGCATGACCGCCGGCGCCGGCCGCGACCAGGATCAGGCCGTCGGCGCCCTTCTCGATCGCCTTGTGCGCGAACTTCTGGTTGATCACGTCGTGGAAAACGATGCCGCCCCAGCCGTGGACCGCCTGGTTGAGCTCCTCGCGCGCGCCGAGCGAGGAGATGATCATCGGCACCTTGTGCTTCTCGCAAAGCGCCATGTCGTGATCGAGCCGGTTGTTCGACTTGTGCACGATCTGGTTCACCGCGAACGGCGCCGACGGCCGCTCCGGATGCGCCTTGTCATAGGCGGCGAGCTCTTCCTTGATCCGGTACAGCCATTCGTCGAGCAACTCCGGCGGCCGCGCATTCAACGCCGGAAACGAGCCGACCACGCCGGCCTTGCACTGCGCGATAACGAGGTCGGGCACGGAGATGATGAACAGCGGCGCCCCGATCACGGGAAGAGACAGGCGGCCCTTGAACAGAGCAGGCATGGACATTGGAAGCGGATCCTCAAGCGTTGGTCGTTGGTTGGTCTCGAATGCTGATCGTCATACCAACAAGGCAATCTTTCCAGTGTCAAGGATTGCGTTTTGGCGCTGCAAAAGGATGACAAATCCTCATCCTGAAACCGTGTTTTCGCAGGCGCCTGGCATCCCAGACACAAGCCTGGCCGCCGCTATTGGCAGACGGCCCGTGTCACGAAATTTTCCGTCCTGCAGTCGTTCGGGCCGCGCTTGTGGCCCGGCAGATAGACCAGCGGCGAGCATTTCTCGGAGGCGTCGGTATCGATGCCCTTGCCTTCCCGAAACCCCTTGCTCTGGCACAGCCGGTCGGCGCCGATCTTGCAGTCCGGCGCACCGTTCGAGGCCACCACGCAGGCCGCGCGTCCGGTCACCACCGTCGAGGGGCGCGCGATGTTCGACAGGTCGTTGATGGTCTCGCCGGGGCTCTTCAGCGGCGGCAACGCCGATTTCGACTTCTCGAACAGCTTTCCGATTTCGTTGATCAGCCCGGGATTCTCGCGCTCGACCGGCGCCGGCGGCAGCTCGATCTGTTGCTGCTGAGGCGGGATCGGCTGCCGCGCCGGCGACTGCACGCCAAGCGTCGGCGGTGCTGTCTGGGCCCAGCTGTGATCGAGGGTCATCAGTGTCATCGACAGCGCAAGACCCGAAAGCACAAGACCCGACAGCACAAGACCCGCCAGCGCAATGCGCGCCTTTGCACGCGTAAGCCTGACGAGCGTGAGCCCGGCAGGATTGAGCAGGTCCGCGATTCCATCAGCCATCGCGGCAAGCGTAACCCGAAGCCGCGCGCAGGCAAAGCCGCGAGCGGTCCGTCGCTAGATCAGCTTGAATGCGACAACAAAGCCCAGCACCAGCACGATCGCGCCGATCGCGACCCACAGGCCGAGCCGCTTCTCGAGCTCGGCGCGGATGAAATCGCCATAGCGGTTGAGCAGCACCGCGACGAAGAAGAAGCGGCCGCCGCGCGCGACGATCGAGCACAGGATGAACAGCCAGATGTTGTAGCCGGCAAAGCCCGAGGTGATCGTCACGAGCTTGTAGGGGATCGGCGTCAGTCCCTTCAGCAGGATGATCACGGCGCCCCATTCGGCGTAGGAGGCGCGGAACGCGTCGACCTTGTCGGAGAGGCCGTAGAGATGGATCAGCCACTGTCCGAGCGCGTCATAGAGCAGAGCGCCGATCGCATAGCCGAGCACGCCGCCGGCAACCGACGCTGCCGTGCAGACCGCGGCGAACCACCACGCCCGCTTCGGCCGCGCCAGCGACATCGGCAGCAGCATGATGTCGGGGGGGATCGGGAAGAAGGAGCTCTCAGCGAAGGCGACGGCCGCGAGAATCCACAGCGCATAGGGCTTGTCGGCCGCCTCGACGCACCAGTCGTAAGTCCGTTTCAACATGGGCGCGATGAACCATCATGGAGCGGATTTGTCCATGGCGGGATTGAGCTGAATTTTTGTTGATTTACGGCTACCGTTTGCGCAGCCGGTTCTCCAGCGCGACAATTCGGCGTCGAACCACCGGGACCGGCGCCGGCTTGGGCAGCTTGACCGGCGACTTCGGCAGCTTCTCGGCGATTCCGAGCAGCCGTTCGCGCCGCTCCATCTCGCGCCAGACATCCTCCGGCTTCACGCCGGCCGACGCCCAGAGAACGGCGAGGTTGTAGAACAGGTCGGCGCTTTCGCGAATGACGGCATCCGACTTGCCGCTGACGGCGTCGATCACGACTTCGATCGCTTCCTCGGCGAGCTTCTTGGCCATCTTGGCCGGCCCGCGCTGGAACAGCCGTGCCGTGCGCGACGTAGCCGGATCAAGATCCTTGGCCGCGATCACCGCCTGGTAAAGCCGCTCGATCGAATCACTCATGCTTCGAGCCTAGTCGAAACGCGTCGCCATCGTGTTAACGGCGACGACGAAAAAATCCACCGGCCCGCGGCCGGTGGATCGGATGCTTTGTGACAGTTCCGAGAACCGCCGACGGCGGTCAGTACGGCTGATACGGCAGTTGCGACCGCCGCCCGTAATAGCCGCGGTAACCATAGTACGGTCCGCCACCGTAATAGACCGGGCCGCCACCATAGTAGACGGGACCACCGTAGTAGCCCGGGCCACCATAGTAGCCGTAGGAGTCGTAATAGTCGCGGCGACTCTGGGCTGCGGCGATCGCGAGGCCCGTGCCGACGATCCCGGCGAACGCAGCCGCAGCGGCCGCGCCACCACCGCCATAGTAACGACGGCGGGCACTGATGTCGGTCGCGCCGCTCGTGCCTTGTGACGTCGTCACAGCGGTCACCTTGCCTGTCTGAGCAGAGCCTGCGAACGCCATCGTCGGCTCGACGGCCGTCAACGCCACCGCGGCAACCGTTGCCAATGTGGCTGCGCGGCCAATGGACGAAAAAACACTTTTTCGCGCAAACATTGCAGTCATCCTTTGTGGAAGCCGGCCCGACGGGCCTTGGTTAGCTAACCCACTGCCTCCAGATTAGGTTCCCCAAACCGAATGCAAGCTGAACGGCCTGAGGTGAAAACATGGCAAGCCGAAGCTTGGCAGTCATCGGCCGTTCACCTTGCCTGGGGCAAAATGCCTGCAAATAACGCTTGAAATTGACGCTTGCTCTGGCGCATTCGATGTCATGAAGCAGGCGCGCCGGCGCGGCACTTTGTCTCGCCTCCCGGATGTCATGATGCAGGTAAGTCGGACCACCGTTCTCCGCTGGATACTGGCCGGCATGATCGGCCTTTCGGGCGGCGTGTGGCCGGCGTTGACGCCGCTGCGCGCCAGCGATCTGCCGCCGCCGCTCACCATCCAGTTCACGCTCGACCGTCCGCTTGATGCCGCCGCAGCGCCATTCGTGATGGCGTCGACCGGAGGCCTGTTCAGCGCCGAGGGCCTTGCGGTCGGCACCAACGTCGCGACCAGTTCGGCGGATGCCATCGCGCGCGTCGCCGACGGCTCGAGCGATTTCGCCCTCGTCGACATCAACTCGCTGATCCGCTTTCGCGACAAGCCTGGCGCGGCCCCCGTCAAGGCGGTGTTCGTGCTGTTCAACCAGGCGCCTTATGCGATCATCGCGCGCAAGAGCCGCGGCATCCGGACATTGACCGACATGCAGGGCAAGAGCCTCGGCGTCGCCGACGGCGACCTCTCGATCCGGCTGTGGCCCGCGGTCGCGAAGCAGAACGGCATCAAGCTGTCGAGCGTGAAGCAGAGCACGATCAGCGCCGCGGTACGCGAGCCGATGCTCTCCGCCGGCCAGGTCGATGCCGTCACCGGCTTCTCCTATCTCTCGGCGATCAATTTGCGCGATCGCGGCGTGCCCGCCGACGATCTCGCGGTGCTGCGCTTCGCCGACTATGGCTGCGAGGCCTACGGCTTTGCCGTGATCGTCAGCCCGCACCTTGCCGCCGCGAAGCCGGATGCGGTGAAAGGGTTCGTGCGCGCGGCGATCGGCGGCACCAACCTCGCGGTCAAGGATCCGGCCCGCGCCGCCGGCGAGGTCGCGAGCCGGATGGATGGCGGCTCGCGCGATCTGGAGCTGGAGCGGCTGAACGCCATCATCCGCGACAACATCCTGACCAGCGAGGTGAAGCGCGACGGCATCGGCGGCATCGAGGCGGAGCGCTTCGAGCGCTCGGTCGACCAGCTCGCGGAGGACTTCAAATTCCAGAAGCGGCCGCACGCCGCCGACATCTTCGACGAGGCTTTCCTGCCGCCGATCGACAGCCGCCTGGTGAATTGAGAGCATGCGAAATGCATAACTGACGAGCGGCACCAAACACTCAGTGTCGTCCCTGCGAAAGCAGGGACCCATAACCACCGAAGGCCATTGTTGCGTAGCGCTGGGGCTCCAGCCTTCCTCAACAATCCAACCCCGTGGTTATGGGTCCCTGCTTTCGCAGGGACGACAGCGGATATGTTGCACCACTGTTCAACCCCTCACCCTGAGCATGACGCGCTGTCACCGCTGGCCCTGCATCGCGAACCCTGATTAGATTGCATCCCGCCTGATCGGGCGCCCACCGCTGACGAGTGCCGCCGGCATGTCCATGCTTCGCCTCTATACCCGCGTCCTCGAACTGCTCGGCAAGGAGGCGCGGCTCGGCTGGATCCTGGCCATCGCCAACGTGCTGCTCGCCGGCGCGCAATTCGCCGAGCCGGTGCTGTTCGGCAAGATCGTCGACGTGCTGTCGGGCCGGCCGGTCACCGGACTGTTCGCGACCTCCTCGGCATGGCCGCTGCTCGTTGCCTGGGCGGCGTTCGGCCTGTTCACGATCGGCTGCAGCGCGATCGTGGCGCTGCAGGCCGACCGGCTGGCGCACCGCCAGCGCCAGGCGGTGCTGACCGATTATTTCGAGCACATCCTGCAGCTGCCGCTGACCTTCCATTCCGGCACCCATTCCGGGCGGCTGATGAAGGTGATGCTGAACGGCACCGACGCGCTGTGGCGGCTCTGGCTCGGCTTCTTCCGCGAGCATTTCGCCGCGATCATGTCGCTGATCGTGCTGTTGCCGCTTTCGCTCTACATCAACTGGCGGCTGGCGCTCCTGCTGTTCGGGCTCTGCGTCGTGTTCACCGTGCTGACCACGCTGGTGGTGCGCAAGACCTACGGCATGCAGAGCGAGGTCGAGGCCTATTACAGCGACCTCTCGGCGCGCGCCTCGGACGCGCTCGGCAATGTCGCGCTGGTGCAGAGCTTCGTGCGGATCGATTCCGAGGTGCAGGGCCTGCGCTACGTCGCCGACAAGCTGCTCGCGGTGCAGATGCCGGTGCTGTCATGGTGGGCGCTGGTCACCGTGATTACGCGCGCCTCGACCACGATCACGGTGCTCGCGATCTTCACCGTCGGCATCGCGCTGCATAACCAGGACCTCACTACGGTCGGCGAGATCGTGATGTTCGTTTCGTTCGCCACCATGCTGATCCAGAAGCTCGAGCAGGTGGTCAGCTTCATCAACAACGTGTTCATGGAAGCGCCGCGCCTGCAGGAGTTCTTCGACGTGCTCGATGCGGTGCCGGCGGTGCGCGACCGGCCCGGCGCGGTCGATCCCGGACGGCTGTCCGGCCTCGTCGAGTTCGACGACGTCTCGTTCTCCTATGACGGCAAGCGGCCGGCGATCGAGGATCTCAGCTTCACCGCCCTGCCGGGCCAGACGATCGCGCTGGTCGGCTCGACCGGCGCCGGCAAATCCACCGCGATCGCGCTGCTGCACCGCGCGTTCGATCCGCAATCGGGCATCATCAGGATCGACGGTATGGACATACGCGCGCTGAAGCTGACGGCGCTGCGGCGAAACATCGGCGTGGTGTTCCAGGAGGCGCTGCTGTTCAACCGCTCGCTCGCCGACAATCTGCGCGTCGGCAAGCCCGACGCGACCGATGAGGAGCTGCGCACCGCCGCGGCGCGCGCACAGGCGCTGGATTTCATCGAGCGCAGCGAAAAGAAATTCGATACCCATGCCGGCGAGCGCGGCCGCATGCTGTCGGGCGGCGAACGCCAGCGGCTGTCGATCGCGCGTGCGCTGCTGAAGGATCCGCCGATCCTGATCCTCGACGAGGCCACCAGCGCCCTCGACGCCGTCACCGAGGCCAAGGTGAATGCCGCTCTCGATGAAGTGATGAAGGGTCGCACCACCTTCGTGATCGCGCACCGCCTCTCCACCATCCGCCACGCCACCCGCATCCTGCTGTTCGACCAGGGACGGGTGATCGAAAGCGGAACTTTCGATGAACTGGTGGCGAAAGGCGGGCGCTTTGCCGAGCTCGCGCGGGCCCAGTTCATGGTCCAGGAACAGGCGCGCGCCGGCATCGAGACACCATAATTCCCGCCTTTCCAATTGAGGCGGCTGCCGAAATTCAGCCGATTTCGTCCACGATATAATTCACCGGCCTCTGTTCTCTGCTGGCAAGCCGGTATAGGGTTTGCATTGCCGCAATGCGGCGCCGGACACGCTTGAAACCCGTACGTCACAATCGCAAGACCTCCTTTTTTCAAGGCGGGTCTCAAAGGACCGGAACCGGATTCGTGCACCTTCCTCGCCCGTCATTGAAATGGATTCTGGCCGTCGCGATGCTCGCCGTCGCCACGCCCCAAATGGCGCAAGCCGAGGCGCTGCTGGTTGTCGAGGCCGATTCCGGAAAGGTGCTGCAGGCCGATAATGCGACGATGCCGTGGTACCCGGCCTCGCTCAGCAAGATGATGACGGCCTATGTGACGTTGAAGGCGGTCAAGGATGGCCGCGTCTCGCTCGACACGCTGCTCACGGTGTCGCCGACCGCGTCGTCGCAGTCGCCATCGAAGATGGGCTTTCGGCCCGGCACCCAGGTCACTGTCGACAACGCGCTGAAGATGATGCTGGTGAAGTCGGCCAACGACATGGCCGTGGTGCTGGCCGAGGGCCTCGGCGGTTCGATCGACGGCTTTGCCGGGATGATGAACCAGACCGCGCAAAAGCTCGGCATGACGCAAACCAGCTACGTCAATCCGAACGGCCTGCCCGCCGACGGCCAGATCACCTCGGCGCGCGACATGGCGATCCTCGCCCGCGCCATCATCCGCGACCTGCCGGAATACGAGTATTTCGTCCACATCCCGTCGATCCGCTTCGGCCGCCGCATCACCCAGAACTTCAACAAGCTGATCGGCCGCTATCCCGGCGCCGACGGCTTCAAGACCGGCTTCATCTGCGCCTCCGGCTACAATCTCGTGGCGTCGGCGACGCGCGACGGTAAGCGGCTGATCGCCGTGGTACTCGGCGCTTCCTCGGGCCGCATGCGCGCGATCCGCGCCGCGCAGCTCCTGGACCGCGGCTTTGCCAACAATGGGATGGCGTGGCTGCGGCCCTCGCTCGGCACCGTCGACAATCTGGTGCCGATCGATTCCACGCCGCCGAACCTGCGCGAGGAGATGTGCGGTCCCAAGCACAAGCGGCCCGCCAGCGACGAGGACGCAGAAGACACCGTCGCCAGTGCCGGAAGCTCCAGCACCAATGGCGATGGCGGCGTCAGCTTCTTCGCCTCGGGCCTGCAGGCCGCGATGCCGACCAAGCCGGCCGACATGCTGGCGCAGCCGGCGGCGGCGTCCGAGCCGGTCGTGGTTTATACGGGGCCGACCAAGACCGGGGCTGCGTTGATCGCCGCCGTCGAGGCCGACACCGAGAAGATGCAGCCGGTCAAGCGCGCCAAGGGCAAGCACAGCCGCGTCGCGGGCAAGAAGCCCGATGCGGCCGATGACGCGAAGGCCGACACCAAGAGCGCCTCCAAGTCGGACAACAAGCCGGCGGCCAAGCCCGTGCGTCACGCCAACGCTAAGCCGGATGCCGCAGCTGCGAAGACGGCCGCGGACAAGCCCGCCGCCGCAAAGCCTGCCGGCAAGCCGGCGGCGGCAAAGCCGGCTGCCAAGCCCAAGACTGCGGCCGACAAACCCAAGGCTGCCGACAAGCCGAAAGCCGACGCCAAGCCGGCCGGCTAGCGGAGCGCCCGCCCGTCATTTCCGACCGTCATTTCCTCTAATGCGTCGATAACGCGCAGCGGCTTGCCATTGGCCGCGGCATCGCTCAATACTGCCTGAAATAACGCGGCCAAAGGTCGGAAAACCCGGAAGCAATCCGGGACATCAGCCAATTTTGAGAGAGGGGATTGACCATCATGGAGCGCATCTGGCTCAAGCATTATCCGGCCGGCGTGCCCGCCGATATCGACGTCACGCAATATTCGTCGCTGGTCGAACTGCTCGAAGAGAGCTTCAAGAAATTCGCCGATCGCAAGGCGTTCATCTGCATGGACAAGGCGATCACCTATCGCGAGCTCGACGAGATGTCGGCGGCGCTCGGCGCCTACCTGCAGAGCAAGGGCCTGCAGAGGGGCGCGCGCGTCGCGCTGATGATGCCGAACGTGCTGCAATACCCGGTCGCGACCGCGGCCGTGCTGCGCGCCGGCTTTGCCGTGGTCAACGTCAATCCGCTCTACACCCCGCGCGAGCTCGAGCACCAGCTGAAGGATTCCGGTGCGGAGGCGATCATCGTGCTGGAGAACTTTGCCACCACCGTACAGAAGGTACTTCCCAATACCGCGGTCAAGCACGTCATCGTCGGCAGCATGGGCGACCTGCTCGGCTTCAAGGGCGTGATCGTCAATCTGGTGGTACGCCGGGTGAAGAAGATGGTGCCGGCCTGGTCGATCCCCGGCGCCGTCGGCTTCAACGAGGCGCTGTCAGCCGGCCGCGGCCTGAAGCTCAACAAGCCCGCGCTGACGCTCGATGACGTCGCCTTCCTGCAATATACCGGCGGCACCACCGGCGTCTCCAAGGGCGCCACCCTGCTCCACCGCAACATCCTGGCCAACGTGCTGCAGAACGACGCCTGGCTGCAGCCGGCGCTGGCGAAGCCGCCGATCGTCGAACAGATGGTCATCGTCTGCGCGCTGCCGCTCTATCACGTCTTCGCGCTCACCGCCTGCTATCTGCTCGGCATGCGGGCCGGCGGCACCAATCTGCTGATTCCGAATCCGCGCGACATGGCGGGCTTCGTCAAGGAGCTGTCGAAGTACCAGGTCAGCTTCTTCCCGGCGGTCAACACCCTCTACAATGGCCTGCTGAACACGCCCGGATTCGACAAGCTCGACTTCTCCAAGCTGAAGATCGCCAACGGCGGCGGCATGGCGACGCAAAGGCCGGTCGCCGAGAAATGGTTGAAGGTCACGGGCATCTCGTTGTCGGAAGGCTATGGCCTGTCGGAGACGTCGCCGACCCTGACATGCAATCCTGCAACGATCGAGGAGTTCTCCGGGACGATCGGCCTTCCCGTCCCCTCGACCTGGCTCTCGATCCGCGACGATGACGGCAATGAGTTGCCGATCGGCGAGGCCGGCGAAATCTGCGCCAAGGGCCCGCAGGTGATGGCGGGCTACTGGAACAGGCCGGACGAAACCGCGCGCGTGATGACCGCGGACGGTTATTTCCGCACCGGCGACATCGGCGTGATGGACGAGAAGGGCTACACCAAGATCGTCGACCGCAAGAAGGACATGATCCTGGTCTCCGGCTTCAACGTCTATCCGAACGAGATCGAGGAGGTGATCGCAAGCCATCCGGGCGTGCTCGAATGCGCCGTGATCGGCGTGCCCGATGCGAAGTCCGGCGAGGCGGTGAAGGCCTTCGTGGTCAAGAAGGACCCGAACCTCACCGCCGAGGACATCATCAAGTTCAGCGCCACCCAGCTCACCGCCTACAAGGTGCCGAAGCAGATCGAGTTCAGGACCGACCTGCCGAAGACCAATGTCGGCAAGATCCTGCGCCGCGAATTGCGCGACGAGAAGAAGGCCGCGGCTTAAGGCGTGAGTGGACTGACGTTCGATGTCTGACGCAAGCCTCGCGACGCCGGCCGACGTGCTTGGCTTCTGGCGGAATGCCGGCCGCGACCGCTGGTACAAGCGCGACGACGCCTTCGATGCCGAGATCCGCAGCCGCTTCCTCGCCACCTGGCAGAAGGCGGCTGCCGGCGAATTGTCGTCATGGGAGGCCAGCGACGACGGTGCGCTGGCGCTGACCATCGTGCTCGACCAGTTTCCGCGAAACCTGTTTCGCAACGACAGCAAGACCTTCTCCACCGACAAGCTGGCGCGCGAGGTTGCAAGCCGTGCCATCGACCGCGGCGTCGATGCGCGGACCGCCCCGGTGCTGCGCGAATTCCTCTATCTGCCTTTCGAGCATTCGGAGGACCTCGCCGACCAGCAGCGATGCGTGGCGCTGTTCCGGCAATATGACTGCCATCCCGACAACCTGAAATACGCCGAGGACCACGCCGACATCATCCGCCGGTTCGGCCGCTTCCCGCACCGGAATCGCGTGCTGGGCCGGCAGACCACGGCCGAGGAGAAGGCCTTTCTCGACGCCGGCGGGTTTTCCGGCTGATGACGGAACGGTGACCAGAGCCTTTTTCCGTTCCGATTGAATCGGAACGGGGCTCTAGATTCTTGTTTTGACGCGTTTTCTTCACGCGAACCGGTATCCACTTCGCTCGAAAACGCTTTGGCCTCCGGCATTGCCGTTCTTCAGCGAGCCCGTATTGTGCCGTGCTGTAGCCGGGTTTAAGACAGTTCCGCTTCACCGAGGGAGAACAACGATGACGATCAATGTTGGCGACAAGCTGCCGGAAGCCAAGTTTCGCGTGATGACCGCCGAGGGTCCGCAGGTCAAAACCACCGACGATATTTTCAAGGGCAAGAAGGTCGCCCTGTTCGCCGTGCCTGGCGCCTACACCGGCACCTGCCACAAGATGCATCTGCCGAGCATCTTCCTCAATGCCTATGCCCTGAAGAACAAGGGCGTCGACACCATCGCGATCGTTTCGGTCAACGACGCCTTCGTGATGAACGCCTGGAAGCGCGACACCGACCAGCGCGACGAAGCCGTCTTCCTCGCCGACGGCAATGCCGACTTCGCCAAGGCGATCGGCATGGAGCTCGATGCCTCCGGCAACGGCCTCGGCATCCGCTCCAAGCGCTACTCGATGCTGGTCGAGGACGGTGTGGTGAAGAAGCTCAACCTCGAGCCCGCCCCGGGCAAGGTCGAGGTCTCCGGCGGCGACACGCTGCTCGGTCAGCTCTAAGCCGACGCTTCTTCCCTTCTCCCCTTGTGGGAGAAGGTGGCGCGGATGCAATCCGCGCCGGATGAGGGGTCTCTATCCGCGGAGACAGACCCCTCACCCGTCCGCGATGCTGCGCATCGCGTCCACCCTCTCCCACAAGGGGAGAGGGAAAGATCGCCGAAATTCCGGGAATCGTAGGATGGGTAGAGCGCAGCGAAACCCATCGCCTTCGTGCCGTGCATTGAGATGATGGGTTTCGCTTCGCTCTACCCATCCTACGCACCCGACTCGCTGCGGCCCTAACTCTTCAACCTCGCCATCGCCACGCCCTCGCGTGCCAGCTCGTCGGCGCGTTCGTTCTCGGCGTGGCCGGCGTGGCCCTTGATCCAGTGCCAGCGCACCTCATGCGGCTTCAGCGCAGCATCGAGGCGCTGCCACAGCTCGACATTCTTGACCGGCTTCTTGTCGGCGGTGCGCCAGCCGTTGCGCTTCCAGCCATGGATCCAGCCGGTGATGCCCTGGCGGACATACTGGCTGTCGGTGGTGAGATCGACCACACAGGGCTTCTTCAGGGCTTCCAGCGCCGAGATCGCCGCCATCAGCTCCATGCGGTTGTTGGTGGTGTGCGGCTCGCCGCCCTTCAATTCCTTCTCGACCTCGCCGAATCTGAGGATCGCGCCCCAGCCGCCCGGCCCCGGATTTCCGGAGCAGGCACCATCGGTGAAGACAATCACATGCGGCTTGTCGCTCACGCCGCGCATCCGGCCGGCGTGATGCCGTAATCGCGCAGGCTCGCGACGTTCTGCTGGAAGCGCAGCTTGCGGACATATTCCAATGGGTCCTTCGGCTGCACCAGCGCGCCTTCGGGCACGTTGAGGAAATCGACCAGCCGCGTCAGCAGGAAACGCATCGCGGCACCGCGCGCGAGCAGCGGCAGCGCGGCCTCTTCCGCCGCCGACAGCGGACGCTCGCGGCCATAGGCATTGAGCAATGCGCGCGCCTTGGTGACGTTGAAGGAATGGTCCGGCTCGAAGCACCAGGCGTTGAGGCAGATCGCGACGTCGTAGGCCAGGATGTCGTTGCAGGCGAACGGGAAGTCGATCAGGCCCGAGAGCTTGTCGCCCAGAAAGAAGACGTTGTCGGGAAACAGGTCGGCATGGATCACGCCGACCGGCAGATCCGCCGGCCACGAGGCTTCGAGATGATCGAGCTCGCGCGCGATGAAGTCGTGCAGGCCCGGCTGCACGCTGTCGGCCCGCGCGGCGGCGAGATCGAACAGCGGCCGCCAGCCGGCGACCGACAGCGGATTGTTGCGGACCAGCGGGAAATCGCGGCCGGCAACGTGCATTTTGGCCAGCGCCTCGCCGACGCCGGAGCAATGCGCCACGTTCGGCCGCCGCGGCCACACGCCCTCGAGGAAGTTGATGATCGCCGCGGGCCGGCCGGCGAGCCGGCTAGTGACCTCGCCCTTGCGGTTGCGCGCCGGCTGCGGGCACGACACGCCGCGCTCGGCGAGATGCGCCATCAGCGACAGGAAATACGGCAGGTCGTCCTCCGCCACGCGCTTCTCATAAAGCGTGAGGATGTAGGCGCCCTCGCTGGTGTGCAGCAGGAAGTTCGAATTCTCGACGCCCTCGGCGATGCCCTTGTAGGAGAGCAGTTCGCCGATGTCGTAGCTTTTGAGGAATTCCGCGAGGTCTTCGGCGGCAACGTCGGTGTAGACCGCCATATGGTCTATTCCGCCGCGGCAGCGTCGGGCCGCAGCGAACGCGGCAGCGGGAAGAACTCGTTCTCTTCCGCGGCCGAGACCGTCTCCACGTGCAGTTCGTAGCGCTCGGCGAAGGCGCCCATGATCTCCTCGACGATCACCTCCGGCGCCGATGCGCCCGCGGTGATGCCGAGGCTACTGATGCCTTCGAACCTGCTCCAGTCGATGTCGCTGGCGCGCTGGGCGAGCACGGCGATCGGGCAGCCCTCGCGCTCGGCGACTTCGCGCAGGCGCTGCGAGTTTGACGAGTTCGGCGCGCCGACCACGATCAGGGCATCGACCACCGGCGCCACCTTCTTCACCGCGAGCTGGCGATTGGTGGTCGCGTAGCAGATGTCTTCCTTGTGCGGACCATTGACGTTCGGGAAGCGCTGCTTGAGCAGCGCCACGATTTCCGCGGTGTCGTCGATCGACAGCGTGGTCTGGGTCACGAAGGCGAGGTTGTTGGGGTCCTTCGGAACGAAGGTCTTGGCATCCTCGGCGGTCTCGATCAGGGTCACGGCGCCAACCGGCAGCTGGCCCAAGGTGCCGACCACCTCGGGGTGATGGGAATGTCCGATCAGCAGGATCTCGCGGCCGCGCTTGAAATGGATCGCCGCCTCGCGGTGGACCTTGGTCACCAGCGGACAGGTCGCGTCCAGTGAGAAGAAATTGCGGGATTTCGCCTCGGCGGGAACCGATTTCGGAACGCCGTGGGCGGAAAACACCACCGGCGCGTCGGTGTCGTCGGGGATTTCGGCCAATTCCTCGACGAAAATGGCGCCTTTGGTCTTCAGGCTGTCGACCACATACTTGTTATGGACGATTTCGTGCCGGACATAGACCGGCGCGCCATAAATGGTGAGGGCACGTTCGACCGTGTCGATGGCGCGGACCACCCCGGCACAGAAGCCGCGGGGGGAACAAAGCACGATTCTAAGGTCGGGTTTTTTCGCTGACATGGGCTGTCTTGGGGCTGTCTTGGGGCTGTCTCGGAGCAATCTCGGGACCGAATCACCCCTCGCCGGCGGGGCGGGGAACGGCCAGTTACGGTAAGGACTTGGGACTGCTTTCGGGCGCTGTCAAGGCGATTTTGCTGGGCCATTGCGCCATTCCCCCCGGAGGGCTTATATAGGCGCCATAATTCCCGTCATCGCCGATGACTACCAGCTTCGCCTCGACAGAGGTGGGCGAAGCACAAAGGAGATTTGCCATGAGCAACGCACCGCTGATGCCGAAGGCGACTGCCGTGTGGTTGGTCGACAATACCGCCCTGACCTTCGATCAGGTGGCCGATTTTACCAAAATGCACCCCCTGGAGGTCCGCGCCATCGCCGACGGCGACGCCGCCCAGGGCATCAAGGGCATGGACCCGATTTCCAACGGCCAGCTGACCCGCGAGGAGATCGAGCGCGGCGAGCGCGACCAGAACTACCGCCTCAAGCTCCAGGAGAGCAAGGTGGTGCTGCCTTCCGCCGCCAAGAAGAAGGGCCCGCGCTACACCCCGGTGTCGCGCCGCCATGAGCGGCCGAGCGCGATCCTCTGGCTGGTGCGCAACCACCCCGAGTTGAAGGACGCCCAGATCATGCGTCTGGTCGGCACCACCAAGACCACGATCGCCAGCGTGCGCGACCGCACCCACTGGAACGCCTCGACCCTGACCCCGATGGACCCGGTGACGCTCGGCCTGTGCTCGCAGATCGAGCTCGATTTCGAGGTGCAGCGCGCCGCCAAGGAGAAGCCGACCACCACCGTCTACGGCGGCGCCACGCTGCTGCCGGCCTCCGAGACCACGCGCAAGGACGAGCTGGACGACCAGCCGGTCGAGCGCCACGACGATCTCAACGTCGATGCGGTGTTCGCCAAGCTGAAGACGATCGGCGGCAAGAAACCCGACGACGAGGAAGAGTAAGCGCGGATCGCGCAACTCGAAGAGCAGAACACGAAACGCGGCAGGGCAACCTGCCGCGTTTTTGCTTGGAAGCGCACGCAACGGGCGTGACGGCGACCGTCGGCGCGGCTCAGTGCCGGTCCGGATTGTTCATCATGTATTCGCCGAGATCGCGCTGCCGCCGATCGGTGCGGGCCTCGGCGTTCTGGCGCTGCACGTCGCGGTTCTTGCGGCAGGCGACATAATCAGGCGAGCCGACCGCCACCTTGCCGCCGGCCTGGCAGTACTGATCGTCGTCGCCCATGCTCTCCGCGATCGGCGATCGGCCGCGCTCGAGACAGCCTGCAAGCAGCGGCAGGGCGAGCAGCAAGGCGAGTGGCGCGCGTGCGGAAATGGATCGCATCCGTGGGTCCGTATCTCGTGGCATATGACAGGGAAGGCCGGGATGACCCGGCAATCCATCAAAATCAAGGCCGTTTTGCTTCCGATGGGTTTCGCGGGTGCGCGGCCGGATTGCGCTATGGGTGCCCTCATCGTCCATCGCGCCCGGGGCCACCCCTCTCCCCAGCCCTCCCCCGCAAGGGGGGAGGGAGCCTGACGAGCGTGCTCGCCTCACGTAACGCAGCGCAAACTGCTTGCCAGCCAGCTCGTCTTACGTGATGGAGCCACCGGCGGAAGGGTTCCCTCCCCCCTTGCGGGGGAGGGTTAGGGAGAGGGGTTCACGCGACGTGCCCTCCCGGATGTGCGTCACCGCATGCTTCGTCGCTTCGTTTTCAGAACGACGATCGTCGCCTACGCCTTTCCCTTCAGGGCCTCGCCGATTTCGTCGAGCACCTTCGGGTCCTCGATCGTCGCCGGCATGGTCCAGGGCTCGCCGTCGGCGATCTTCTTGATGGTGCCGCGCAGGATCTTGCCGGAACGGGTCTTCGGCAGCCGCGCCACCGTGATCGCGAGCTTGAACGCGGCGACCGGCCCGAGCTTGTCGCGCACCAGCGCCACGACGTCCTTCTCGACCTCGGCGGGCGCCTTGGTCACGCCGGCCTTCAGCACCAGGAAGCCGCAGGGCACCTCGCCCTTGATCGCGTCCTTGACGCCGAGCACGGCGCATTCGGCGACGTCGGGATGCGAGGCGAGGATCTCCTCCATGCCGCCGGTGGAGAGCCGGTGGCCGGCGACATTGATGATGTCGTCGGTGCGGCCCATCACCCAGACATAGCCGTCCGCATCCTTGTAGCCGGCATCCGAGGTCTTGTAGTAGCCGGGGAATTCCGAGAGATAGGCGTCCCTGAAGCGATCGTCCTGCTGCCACAGCGTCGGCAGGCAGCCCGGCGGCATCGGCAGCTTGATCACGATCGAGCCCATCGTGCCGGCCGCCACCGGCTTCGCCGCCTCGTCGACGATGTCGACCTGATAGCCCGGCATCGGCACCGTGGGCGAGCCGTGCTTGACCGGCAGCTGGCCGAGCCCGACCGGATTGCCGGCGATGCACCAGCCGGTCTCGGTCTGCCACCAGTGGTCGATGACCGGCACCTTCAGCTGCTGCTCCGCCCACTCCACCGTCGGCGGATCGGCGCGCTCGCCGGCGAGGAACAGGGTGCGGAAGCCCGACAGATCGTAATTCCGGATGAACTTGCCTTCGGGGTCTTCCTTCTTGATCGCGCGGAACGCGGTCGGCGCGGTGAAGAAGGCGACCGCCTTGTGCTCGCTTATCACGCGCCAGAACGCGCCGGCATCCGGCGTGCCGACCGGCTTGCCCTCATACATGATGGTGGTCGCGCCGTGAATCAGCGGGCCGTAGACAATGTAGGAATGGCCGACCACCCAGCCGATGTCCGAGCCGCACCACCAGATCTCGCCGGGCTTCACGCCGTAGAGATTGTGCATCGACCATTTCAGCGAGACGAGATGACCGCCATTGTCGCGCACCACGCCCTTCGGGATTCCGGTCGTGCCTGACGTATAGAGGATGTAGAGCGGATCGGTGGCGGCTACCGGCACGCACGGCGCGGCCTTGCCGGCGTCGAACGCGGCCTTGCGCAGCGTCGCCCAATCATGATCGCGGCCCGCGGCGAGCTCGCAAGCCTGCTGCGGCCGCTGCAGGATGATGCAGGTCTCGGGCTTGCTGCCGGCGAGGCGGATCGCCTCGTCGAGCAGCGGCTTGTATTGCACGATGCGCCCGGGCTCGATGCCGCAGCTCGCCGAGAAGATCAGCTTCGGCTTGGCGTCGTCGATGCGGGTCGCAAGCTCCTTGGCCGCGAAGCCGCCGAACACCACGCTGTGCACCGCGCCGATCCGCGCGCAGGCGAGCATCGCGACGACGGCCTCCGGCACCATCGGCATATAGAGGATGACGCGATCGCCCTTGGTGACGCCGAAATCCTGCATCACCGCGGCCAGCGTCTGCACCTCCGTCAGAAGCTCGGAATAGGTGAATTTGGTGATCGTGTTGGTGAGCGGCGAATCGTGGATCAGCGCGACCTGGCTGGCGCGGCCGCCGGCGACGTGGCGATCCAGCGCGTTGTAGCAGGTGTTGACCACGGCGCCGGCGAACCAGCGCCCATAGGCGCCCACGGAGGGATCGTAGATCTTCCTGGCCGGTTCGATCCAGTCGATCTCGCGCGCTGCCTCGGCCCAAAAGCCCTCGGGGTCCCGAAGCGAGCGGGCATACACCTCATGATACCGGCTCTGCTGATGGTTCATCGCGTTTCTCCCTCGCGCGGTCGCGCGTCATTTGCCGACCATTGTCACGGGAAGTGGCGCCGTTTCAAGCCGAAATGACCGCGACCTTCGGCCGGTCGGAGCAAAGCGTTTTCGAGAGAAGTGGGTACCGGTTCGCGTGAAGAAAACGCGTCAAAACAAGAATCTAGAGCCCCGTTCCGCTTCAATCGAAACGGAGCACTAGTAGCCGTCGACCCCGTTGATCCGCTGCAGACGCTCGCGCATCGCCTTTTCCAGGTCGTAGTCCGGCTTGCCGAACTCGGAATTGCGGCGGGCGACGAACTGATCCTGCGCGCGCTGCAGCTCGCGCGCCTGGTGCGGATTCTGCGCCTCGCGCACCGTGCGGAACGTCGATGCGACGATCTCGCGATCGAGATCGGCAAGCGTGGGATTGGCACAGATCGCCTTCTCCACCGGTCGGCGCGCCTTGCGGCAATCGAAGCTCGGCTTGCCGGCGACTGCCATCATGGCGCCGATCCGCTCCAGCTCCAGCGACAGCGATTTGTAGTTGGCCTTGGCCGCGGTGTGATTGGGATCGAGCTTGACGGCGGCGCCGAAATCCAGGATCGCCTTCGGCCGATCGCCCTTGCGGCGCCACAGCTCGCCGCGCGCATTATGCGCATCTGCAAGCGATGGATCGAGCTTGAGCGCGGTGTCGTAGTCCGCGATCGCGCGATCGATCATCTGCTTGCGGTCATAGGCGGCCGCCCGCGCCATCAGCGCCTTGACGCGATCGGGCCGCGCCGCCTTCTCATTGTCGATCAGCGTGCCGCAGACGTCGATGATCTTGTCGTCATCGGCCGCCGCTGCCGCCGCGATGCAGGGGCCGGCATTGGTCTGCACATCCTCGCCCGGCTCGCTGCCGGTGGCGCGCGCAACGCCCGACATCAGCGCGCCCGACAGGCCAACGCAGACCAGCAGCATCACGGCCAGATTTGCGCGTTTTTGTCGCATCCGGATCGCCGACAAGTCATCCCTCTCTTGCGCCCGAACCACCGGCCCCTGATTCCGGGCAGCGCGCCATTTGCCGCAAAACCACACGCTGGATTATACGTCAATTGCGACGATCGGCTGCATCGGGGGTTCGGCTTGCTCACATTCGAATGGATCATCGGCCTGTTGCTCGCAGCGGTGGCGCTGTCGGCGCTGGCGCGGCGGATCAAGGTACCCTACCCGACCTTCCTGGCGCTCGGCGGCGTGCTGCTGACGCTGCTGCCTTGGGCCCCGACCTGGGCGCTGGAACCCAAACTGGCGCTGGCGCTGTTCGTCGCGCCGGTGCTGCTCGATGCCGCGTTCGACACCTCGCTGCGCGACCTCCGCAACAACTGGCTGCCGGTCTCGACGCTGGTGGTGGTCGCGGTCGGCGTTACGACGGCGGCGGTCGCCGTGGTCGCGCATTGGCTGCGCCCGGACATGCCGTGGGCGGTTGCGATCGCGCTCGGCGCCATCGTGGCGCCGCCGGATGCGGCCGCGGCCACCGCGATCCTGCGCCAGGTCAACCTGCCCTACCGGATCCAGAAGATCCTCGAAGGCGAAAGCCTGCTCAACGATGCCAGCGCGCTGCTCATCTATCGCGTCGCTGTCGGCCTCGTCGCCGCCGAGCATATGAAGATCCGCGAGTTCGTGCCGTCCATCACGATTGCGCTGGTCGGCAGCCTCGCCGCCGGCTTCCTGTTCGCGCAAGTCTGGATGATGATCACGCGCCGCATCACCGAGGCGCCGAGCGCGATCATCACGCAGTTCGGCGGCACCTTCATGGTGTGGATCATTGCCGAGCATCTCGGGCTGTCCGGCATCCTCACCATCATCGCCTATGCAATCACCATCTCGCGCACCGCGCCGGCCCGCACATCGGCGCGGCTGCGCGTGTCGTCCTACGCGGTGTGGGAAACCGTGGTGTTCGTGCTCAACGTGCTCGCCTTCATGCTGATCGGCCTGCAGTTGCGCCCGATCTGGTCCGGCCTCGACGACGAGGTGCGGTGGAAATATTGCAGCTTTGCCGCCGCGATCCTCGCCGTCGTGATCCTCGCCCGCATCCTCTGGGTGATGCCCTACGGCGCGCTGCTGCGCACGCTGAAGGCGCGCAACCTGCTGCCCGCCCATGTGGTGGACGCCGTGCCGACCTTGAAGCGCGGCTTCATCGTGTCGTGGTGCGGAATGCGCGGCATCGTCACGCTGGCAGCGGCGTTTGCGCTGCCTGAATGGTTTCCGTATCGCGATCTGATCCTGCTGACGGCGTTTGCCGTGGTGCTCGGTTCGCTCGTGATCCAGGGGCTGACGCTGCGGCCGTTGATCCTGGCGTTGAATTTCGCTGACGACGATCCGGTCGGACGCGAAGCGGCCCATGCCCGCGGCGTGGTGTTTCGCGCCGCGCTCGACGAGATCGACGCCGACCCGTCGGAAGAGGCCGAGATCCTCCGGCTCGAATATCGCGCCGTGCTGCTGCGCGCCGAGAATGATCCCGATGGCGGCCTGACCTCGCGCGAGCTGCCGTCGGATCCCTTGCGCCGCCGCGCCATCGCCGCGGCGCGTCAGGCATTGCTCAATCTGCGCCGCACCGAGGCGATCGGCGACGACGCGTTCCATCTGGTCGAGGAAGAGCTCGACCGCGCCGAGCTCAGCGTAGAGGCGTAGCGCCGGGCCGCAATATCATTTGAACCATCACAGGGTTTGTCAGACCTAACATCATGACAATCCTCATTGATCGCAATTCCCCGCGCGCCGCGGCGAAAGTCGAGGCGAAGTTCTTCTATTTCTATATGGCGCTGTCCTGCATGGCGGTCGCCTTTCTCGGCTTTGCCCCGACCTACTGGATGCCGATGGCGAGAGGCTCGCTGTCATCGCCTCCCGTGGTGCACCTGCATGGGCTGCTGTTCTTCGCCTGGACGCTCTATTTCGTGTTCCAGAGCTGGCTCGCCGCCTCGGGACGAATCACCCGGCATCGCAGCGTCGGATTGATCGGCATTTCGCTGGCGACCGCGATGACCATGATGGGCATCGTGGCCTCGATCAGCGTCATGAAGCGTTCGGCGGCGATCGGACAGCTCAATGAGGGCCTCGCCTTTGCCATCGTTCCGCTCAGCGGCATCCTGTTCTTCGCCGTCATGTTCGCGCTCGCGATCATCTACCTGCGCGACCGCGAGACCCACAAGCGGCTGATGCTGCTGGCATCGATCTCGATCCTCGATGCGGCGGTCGCGCGCTGGTTCCTGACCGTCCTCGCGCCGCCGGGACCGCCCGGCCCACCGCCGGTCCCGGTCACGATCGCACCGGCGTTCGTCGCCTATCTGCTGCTGGTCGTCGCGATCGTGTTCGACTGGCGCACCCGCGGCCGCCCGCACCCGGTCTACGTCTATGGCGGGCTGGCACTGGTCGCGGTGAAGCTCTTGAACTGGCCGATCAGCACCTCGGCGGCCTGGCATTCACTGGCCGGCGGCATCCTGGCGCTGGCGCAATAGAGCATGATCCGGAAAAGTGGGAACCGGATTTCCGAAGAGATCATGCTCAATCAAGAATGCGAGATCATGATGCGGTCCCGTCCGATCGCATCATGATCGCCCTTCACGCACCCGACTTGGAGGTGATGCCGCCGTCGACCACGAGCTCGATGCCGGTGACATACTTCGATTCGTCCGACGCCAGGAACAGCGCGGCATTGGCGACGTCCCATGCGTCGCCCATGTGCCCCATCGGCACCTGCGCGTCGCGCGCGCGCCACATCGCCTCGACATCGCCCTTGGCGTAGCTCTGCGCCAGCCCGGCCGAATGCGCGACCATCGGCGTCTTCATCAGCCCGGGCAGGATCGCGTTGACGCGGACATGCTTGGAGGCGAACTCGACCGCGGTCGAGCGCGTCATCTGGTTCATCGCGGCCTTGCTCGCGTTGTAGCTGACATAGGAAATGCCGACATGGCGGATCGAGGCGATCGAGGAGATGTTGATGATCGAGCCGCCACCCTGCTTGATCATCACGGGAATGACGTGCTTCATCGACAGATAGGCGCTCTTGAGGTTGACCGCGAAGACGCGATCCCACTCCGCTTCCCCAACTTCCACCACGCTGCCAACCTCGGCGATGCCGACATTGTTGTCGAGCACGTCGATGCGGCCATAGGCCTTCAGGCAGGCCGCGACCATCGCCTCGACCTCGCCGGCGCGCGAGACATCGGCGGTGAATGCGACAGCCTTGCCGCCCTCACCGGTGATGATGCCGACGGTCTCCTCCGCCGCGGCGCCGTTGCGATCGACGCAGAAAACGCTGGCGCCCTCGCGCGCAAAGGTGACGGCGGTCGCCTTGCCATTGCCCCAGCCGGGCCCGATCGAGCCCGCGCCGACCACCATCGCAACCTTGCCCTTGAGCCGATCCATCGGTCTTTCTCCCTTGTTGTTCTTGCTGCCGGACCGTAGCCCGGATGAGCGAAGCGATATCCGGGGCGCTATCCCCGCATATCGCTGCGCTCATGCGGGCTACGGATCCCTACGGATTCTCGCAAACACTCATCGTCGTGACATTAGCACCGATCGGATGCCCGAAAATCTCCGATAGCGTCTGGCAGCGTCCCTCCCGGCACAGGTGCCATTCACCCGCGGCGCCGGAATTACCGAGCACGACCTCCGGCCGTGGCACCGCCTGGGGCGACCATTGAAACCAGCCATCGACAAGCCGCGCCTCCGGCGGCGGCTCCATGCCGGCGCCGGTGCCCTTGACGCGCGCCTGTTGCAGCGTGAGCCCGGCCGGCGTGACCAGCCAGTCCTCCTGCCAGGCGCTCTTCTCGATCGAATGCGTCCAGGCGAGTGTGAAGGCCGCGATCGACAGCGCCTTCACGACACCCGCGGAAGCGAGGCAGAGGCTCAAGCCGCCGCCACCGCATTGCGCGGACGCTGCCGCCATTGCCACAGCACGACCGCAGCGGCGAGCGTGAAGCCCGCCGTATCCGAGAACGGGAAATCGCCGAGCAGGCAGAGCGCGGCGCCGAACGCGACCAGGATCTCGATGAAGGTCAGCCGCGTGAACAGGAAGCCGATCGCGACGATGCCGAACAACCCGATCGCCACCAGCGCCTTGAAGGTCGCCAGCGCCACCGCGCCGTAGAAGCCGAGCTGCGCGGCCATCGGATCCCCGGTCTGCAGCATCAGTGCCGGCGAGTAGACGAAGATGAACGGAATGACGTAGCCGGCCAGCGCGATCCGCATCGCCTCCCAGCCGATCTTGTCCGGGTTCTCCTTGGCGATCGGCGCCGCCGCCAGGGCTGCGAGCGCGACCGGCGGCGAGAGGTCGGCCATGATGCCGTAGTAGAACGCGAACATGTGGCTTGCGATCAGCGGCACGCCGAGCTTGGCGAGCGCCGGCGCAGCCAGCGCCGCGGTGATGATGTAGGTCGGGATCGTCGGGATGCCGGTACCGAGCAGGATCGACAGCAGCATGGTCATGATCAGCGCCAGGAACAGGCTCTTGGCGCCGAGTCCGATGATCCAGCTGCCGAAGATGGTGCCGACGCCGGTCTGCGTCATCATGCCGATGATGGTGCCGACGATGGCGCAGGCCATGCCGACCGTCAGCGCCGACTTGGCGCTGTCGGCGAGCGAGTCGCGGCAGGCTTTCAGCGTGGCGCGGCCGCCGCGGGTGATCGCCGCGATGACGATCAAACCGGCAACGACGCTGGCGACCGGAACGATCTCGATGCCGTGGCGCGAGACCGCGGCGACCACCAGCGCAAGGCCGATCCAGAAGATGTAGCGCACGACGGTGTTGGAGAAGCCGAGCGTGATGCTGGCGCCGAGGATCAACGCGACCGTGAGCGCAAGTCCCATGCTGCCGGCATAGAGCGGCGTGAAGCCCTCGAACAGCATGTAGACCAGCGCCGCGAGCGGCAGCACGAGATACCAGCGCGCCACCAGCGCCTTCCAGGCGCTCGGGATCTCCGAGCGCTTCATGCCGACGAGGCCGTGCTTGCCGGCCTCCAGATGCACCATCCAGAACGCCGAGGCGAAGTAGAGGATCGCCGGGATCACCGCGGCCTTGACGATCTCCGAATAGGGCACGCCGAGCGTCTCGGCCATGATGAAGGCGACCGCGCCCATGACCGGCGGCATGATCTGGCCGCCCATCGAAGCGGTGGCCTCGACGCCCGCGGCGAAGGCGCGGCGGTAGCCGAACTTGATCATCAAGGGGATCGTGAACTGGCCGACGGTAACGACGTTGGCGACGCCCGAACCCGAGATCGTACCCATCATGCCCGAAGCGAACACCGCGACCTTGGCGGGGCCGCCGCGGGTGCGGCCGAACAGGCCGAGCGAGACGTCGGTGAACAGCTGGATCATGCCGGCGCGTTCCAGGAACGAGCCGAACAGGATGAACAGGAAGATGTAGGTCGCCGAGACGTAGATCGGCACGCCGTAGAAGCCTTCGGTGCCGAACGAGAGATGGGTGACGATCTGGTCAAAGTCATAGCCGCGGTGATTGAACGGCGACGGCAGATATTGGCCGAAGAACCAGTAGAGCAGACAGGCGCCGCACATCAGCGGCAGCGCCGCCCCCATCAGTCGCCGCGTGCCCTCGAAGATCAGGACCGCAAGCAGCGTGCCGACCGCAAGATCCATATGGGTCGGATCGCCGTCGCGGGCGATCAGGTCGGCATAGAAGATCCACTGATAGAGCCCGCAGAGGAAGCCGGCGGCGCCGACGATCCAGCTCACCGCGCGGCCGAAATCGGTCTTGGCGGTGAAATTGCCGATCAGGCCGAAGGTCAGGAGGATCAGGAAGCCGACATGGACGCCGCGCACCACCTGGCTCGGCAGGTAGTTGAAGGCCGCGACATAGAGCTGGAACACCGCAAAGGCGAGACCGATCGCATAGGCCAGATGCCCCCAGGCGCCCGGGCCGAAGCCTTCCGGAAAGCCATGCTCGAAATTGTCGAATTCAACCTTGATGGGCTGTTCGCCCTCAACCTGCTGCTGCATATGATCAGTCCCCCGCCGTGCCCGCGACGCTTATAGCGCCCCACCGCACGTCATGCGCGGGCTCGATCCGCGCATCCATCGAAAAATCAACGTCTCTAGAAAGATGGATGGCCGGGTCATCCCCGATCAAGTCGGGGACGGGCGCCCGGCCACAACATCCTCGAAGCAACCGGCCCTACTTGATCAGGCCCTTCTCCTTGTAATAGCGGATCGCGCCGGGATGCAGCGGCACCGGGCTGCCGGTCGCGGCGGCCTCGAGCTTGATCTCCTTGCCCGCGGCGTGGGCGTTGGCGAGTTCCGGCAGCGATTCGTAGACCAGCTTGGTCATCTGATAGGCAAGATCGTCCGACACTGCGCTCGAGGTCACGAGGTAGTTCACGACCGCGGCGGTCGGCACGTCCTTGTCCTGGCCGGTATAGGTGTTGGCCGGGATGATCACGGAGACGAAGGGCGGGCCGATCTTGTCGACGGTCTCCTTCGGCACGGCGACCACGGTGATCTCGCTCGAGGTCGAGAGGTCCTTCAGCGAGGCGACACCGAGGCCGGCGGACTGCAGCGTGGCGTTGAGCTGGCGGTTCTTCATCAGATCCACCGATTCGGCGAACGGCAGGTACTCGACCTTGCCGAGATCCTTGTAGCTCATGCCGGCGGCGGCGAGGATCGCGCGCGAGTTGAGCTCGGTGCCGGACTTCGGCGCGCCGACCGACAGGCTCTTGCCCTTGAGATCGGCCAGCGTCTTGATGCCGCTCTCGCCGGTTGCGACGATCTGGATGTAGTTCGGATAGATCGCGCCGATGGTGCGCAGCTTGTCGAGCTTGTTCTTGAAGCCGGCCTCGGCGTCACCTTCCCAGGCCGCCTTCAGCGAATCGCCGAGCGTGAAGGCGATCTCGCCGCGGCCCTGCTGCAGCAGCACCAGGTTCTCGACCGAGGCCTTGGTCGCCTGCACCTGGGTTTTCACGCCGGGGATCTTGTCGCCGTAGATCTTCCCCATTGCGACACCGAGCGGATAGTAGACGCCGGAGGTGCCGCCGGTGAGCACGTTAATGAACTGCTCGGCCTGTGCGACAGGCGCGGACAAAACGCTGGCTGCCACGATCGCGGCAGCCACCAACTTGGAATTCATGAGTATTATTCTCCCCTTAAGCCGGCCGGAAATTGGCCGGACACCCCCGCCGGGTCAACCCATCCAAATGACGCATGCGCGGCGGAAATCCCTGTTGGCAACACCACTTTACCTGCGCGGGAACTCTCCGCCTGCGGGCGGGTTGAGATGCGCAATCCCGCCGCGAGGTATGACTTGCAGCCGTCCGGGACGACGACCGTTGAGCGCGCGCTTGATGCGTTGAACTTCTTCCTCGCCGACGTGCGGGACGGGCTCGGCCCCTATCTGGCGATCTACCTCCTGACCGAACGGAAGTGGGACGAGGCCTCGATCGGCTCGGTGATGTCGATCGCGGCCATCGCCGGGATCCTCGCCCAGACACCGGCCGGCGCCCTCATAGACCGCAGCCGCGCCAAACGTGCCCTGATGATCGCCGCCGCCATTGCCGTGACCGCCGCGTGCCTCCTGCTGCCCCTGCTCGACCGGTTCGAACTGGTCGCCGCCACCCAGGCGCTGGCGGCCGCTAGCGGCTCGGTGTTGGCGCCGGCGATTGCCGCGGTGACACTCGGCATTGTCGGGCCCAAGGCGTTCGCGGCGCGGACCGGCCGCAACGAGGCGTTCAATCATGCCGGCAATGCGGTGGCCGCGGCGATCGCCGGCGGCACTGCCTACTGGTTCGGTCCAGTCGTCGTGTTCTGGCTGCTCGCGGCGATGGCGCTCGCCAGCATCGCCGCGACGCTGTCGATCCCACCCGCCGCCATCGATCACCAGGTCGCACGCGGGCTCGACGATATGGAGGAGCACGGCGCATCGCAGGACCGGCCATCCGGCTTTCGCGTGCTGCTGACCTGCAGGCCGCTGCTAATCTTCGCGGTCTCGACCGTGATCTTTCATTTCGCCAATGCGGCGATGCTGCCGCTGGTCGGACAGAAGCTCGCATTGGTCAACCGCAACCTCGGGACCTCGCTGATGTCGGTCTGCATCATCGCGGCACAGATCGTGATGGTGCCGGTCGCGATGCTGGTCGGACGCAAGGCCGACGTCTGGGGCCGCAAGCCGATCTTCGCGACCGCGCTCGCGGTGCTGGCGATCCGCGGCGCACTCTATCCGTTGTCGGACAACCCATACTGGCTGGTGTCGGTGCAATTGCTCGACGGCATCGGCGCCGGAATCTTCGGCGCGCTGTTCCCGCTCGTGATTGCCGATCTCACTCACGGTACCGGGCATTTCAACATCAGCCAAGGCGCGATCGCCACCGCAACCGGCCTCGGCGGCGCGCTGAGCACGGCTGTAGCCGGATTCATTATTGTCCACGCCGGTTACAGCGCCGCATTTCTGTTCCTTGCAGCTGTCGCTTGCGCCGGGCTGATCGGCTACTGCGCATTGATGCCGGAGACGTTGCGAGCGGCAACGACGACGTCACGCACAACTGCGTTGGCATCGCTAAACGAGTGATCTGATTCGCCATCGGCGCTCTGCGGAGCACTCTGCATGATGCGATCCGATGTCCGACAATGACGCAGTTCCGCATCTGCATCGACGCGACAACACAGTCATTAACGCCGTCTCTCGATGACACACGCGCACAGTGTTTCTGCCGATGTGCAAAGTCGGACGCGATCGCGCTTATGAATGTCAGATGACGCATTTGTTGCACGTGTAACAGCGGTGAGACGTCGCGATTCCAGCGCCATTTGAATCGAATTGAATCCTTTAAGGTTAGCGGGGCAATCAATGTATGATCCAGAAATTTCCATGATTGCCGCCGCTCTAGGATGTACGAGTCAAGCCGGGGTAACTACGGACAAGGCGGGGCATGAATCACATCAGTCACATCGAACGCACGCGAGCCGGCTGGTTCGGACATCGCAAGCTGACCCCACGCGCATGCATTGCGGACAGCAAAAAACACCTTCGGACCTTCCTCGCCGAAGCGCTGGAAGACCTCGGCTTCATCACCAGTGAATGCAGTCAGGCTTTGGAACTCGACACCGTTCTGGACGCGGAACGGCCCGATCTTTTGGTGCTCGGCGTGTCCGTGGATGGCATCGAAGTCAGTAAAATTCTCGAGACTTTGGTGAGAAAGAACTATGACGGAAAGGTCCTCGTGATCGGCCAGCCGGACTCGATCATCGTCAAGGCCGTCCGGCAGATCGGCGATGAGTACGGCATCGCCATGCTGCCGGCCCTGTCTACGCCGTTCAGCGCCGGAACCCTTCGTGACAGTCTCGCGTCATTGCTGCCGCTCGAACCCGCACCGAGCCCGGCGGTGGACGTGCCCGAAGCGCTGAAGGCCGGCTGGCTCGAGCTGTGGTATCAGCAGAAAATTCACCTCCGGACGCTGGTGCCGAGCGGCGCCGAGGCGCTGATCCGGATGCGCCATCCGGCCTGGGGCGTCGTGCCGCCGGCCTACTTCATCCCGGACGAAAGCGATCCGCATTTTCATGCGCTGTCCGAGTTCGTGATCGAGCGCGCAATCGAGGACTGGCGCTATCTCCTCGAGCAGACCGGGCCGGTCAATCTCTCGATCAACCTGCCGATCTCCTTCCTCGCCGACGATCATGCCGTGCGCGAGCTCTGTTACCGGATGCCGGATCATGCGGCCTTCGCGGGCCTGTTGATCGAGATCGACAGCACCGAGGTGGTCGATAATCTGGATCTGGCGATCGATGTCGCCCGGCGCGTTCGGCTGCACAATATCGGCATCTCGATCGACAATGTCGGCGCGAACTGGCCATCTTTGCTGGGACTGCCGAACTTTCCGTTCGTCCAGCTCAAGGTCGACCATCAATTCGTCACCGGCTGCGCGGATCAGCGCCTGAAGCAGACCGTATGCCGGCGTGTCGTGGAGCTGGCCCACGACAACAGCGCGCAGGTTGTGGCCCAGGGGGTCGAGACGCGCGCGGACTTTCTCGCCGCGCACGGAATGGATTTCGATCAGGTCCAGGGCTACCTGTTCGGCAAGCCGATGGGCGTCAAGAAG
Source organism: Bradyrhizobium sp. Mp19 (assembly GCF_029952935.1). Taxonomy (NCBI): domain Bacteria; kingdom Pseudomonadati; phylum Pseudomonadota; class Alphaproteobacteria; order Hyphomicrobiales; family Nitrobacteraceae; genus Bradyrhizobium; species Bradyrhizobium sp. Mp19. The sequence goes on from NZ_JASAUT010000023.1 coordinate 111,092, forward strand.
TTCGCCCGCTCACGCATGCACTTCTCGGAGAAAGAGCCGGCCTCCTGAGGCATCGCCTCTGGTCAGGCTCATGCGTCACGATCAATCGCGCGCAGCGCTTCGCCGCGCGCGATCAGGCGTCTTGCGTTGGAATAGGTCGGGACCTCCAGCAACGAGCCGTCAAGTTCGACGCGCCCAAAGCCCTTTGTCCGCGCCGCTTCGAACGCCGCGACGATCCTGCCCGCCTGGCGCATCTCCTCCTCGCTCGGCGTCAGGACGCCGTTGACGATCGAGGCATGCGCGGGATCGACCAGGCTCTTTGCGGTGTAACCCAGCCGTCGCGCCCAGATCGTGTCGCGTTCGACGCCTTCGGCGTCGCTCCAGGTGTAGGGACAATCGACCGCGACGACGCCCGCGGCGCGACATTCGACGATGAAGCGCTGCCGCGCGTAAGCGAGCTCCAGGCCATCGCTGCCGCGCTCGGCACCAAGATCGGCGGCGAGGTCTTCGGAGGCCATCAGGCAACCGATGATGCGCCGGCTCGCCATGGCGATCGCACCGGTCTGCACCAGACCGCGCGCGAACTCGATATTCGGCAGCAGCGACGTCGATCCCTCGGCGATACCGTAGTCGCGCTCGAACCGCGTCACCGCCTCGTCAAGCCTGACGACATGGTGCGGCTCGGCGACCTTCGGCAGCGCGACGATATCCGGACGTCCGCGCATCACGGCGGCGAGATCGTCCATGCCGTCCTGGTCCGGCGGATTGACGCGGACCGCGACCACCATGCCCCGGCCGCGCCAGGCCGCGTAGAGCTCGGCGGCCAGGGCCCGCGCCTTCGGGCGCAGCGACGGCGGGGTAAAATCCTCGAGCTCGTGGATCAGCACGTCGGCGCCGCTGGCGGCCGCGTGCTGCAGCACCTCCTCGTTGGCGCCTTCGAGAAACAGCCAGGAGCGGCACAGCGGGGCCGGACGCAGCTTGCGCATCACGCGACCCGCGCCGCCGTCACTGGAACGTCATGTCGAGGCATTTCGAGATGTCGGAGCCGAGGCCGGACGAGATGGTGATGCAGCCGCGGATCTTCTGGGTGTTGACGTCGCTCGCCCAGATCGCATAGCCGCCCGGACCGAAGAACGAGTTGGTGTTCGGCGGCTCGGTCTCGGTGGCGTCGAACGTGTAGTTGCCGTCGGTCTCGAAGATGCGCGGCTTCTTGGTGCAGCCGCCGTCGGCCTGCACATTGATGACCTCCTTGTTGTCCCGCGTCAGCGCCAGCGAGACCTGGCAGCGGAAATATTCCGAGGTCTTGGCGTTGAACAAATAGGCGTAGGATTTGCAGGTCGCGGTGTTGAGCTTGCCGGCGGACAGGCCGCGGCTGCAGGAGATCCGCTGGTTGTTGGAGAGCTTGAACTCGTCCGCCTGCGCGACTGACGCCAGCGTCATGAACGACAGAGCGACACCGATACCGATCTTCATGACGTGGTTCATCCTGATCATCCCAAGGTAGTGTTTCCGGCAATCAAAGCGTTTGTAAACGGTAACGCGAAAATAGTCGCCAAGCTTGATGCGGGAATTCACAAAGTCGCCGATCCGCGCGAGCGGTCGCGCCGATTGTCGTATTGACGCACGAATATCGTTCGTGATTTGTTCAGAAACGTGGGGACGACGCCGTTTTCTCGGCCGGAGGTGGATCATGACGCATTTTTTGACCAAGACTTTTATTGCGACTGCGGCGTTTGCCGCGCTGACGACCTGCGCATTCGCGCAGGAGGCTGCGCCCTGGGAGCTGAAGCCCGACATGGGCTACGCCTATGACAAGGACGGCAAGACCTGGTCCTACAAGATGGGCACCAACAATGCCGGCACGCTGCTGAAGGGCGCCAAGAAGGTGCCGAAGGGGACGCTGTTCTTCATCGGCCAGAACGGCCAGCTCTACATGCGCTCCGGGCCCTATCTCGAGGGCGACGGCAAGTTCAAGTTCGGCTCGAACTAACGGGTTTCGGCAGGCATCAGAACGCCGCGGCCAATTCCTTCGCGCCCGGCTTGTTGCTGTTGAAGTCCATCCGCTCGTTGGTGACGGCAAGCAGCCTGGCCACCGTGTTGTGGCGAATGGCGACCGGGTTGCGCTCGTAGCCTGAGCGCTGGAAGAAGTTCGAGGTCGGCACCTGCTCACGCATCGCCTGCGGCATGGTCACCATGTCGAGCCCGGTGCCGTCGCCGGTCAGGTTCATCATCTCGAGCTCGGCCGCGGTCAGCGGCCGGCTGTAGCCCTTGTTGCGGGCGAAGATCACCGAGGTCAGCAGCTTGTGGGTCTGCAGCATCGGGCCGACATCGATGTCGAGCACCATGGCATGGCACGCCCAGCCTTGCGGCGTATCGGCGAGGCGCGCATGCGCCGACCAGTCGTCGGGCACGGTGCGCGTGAATGCGACCATCTTCTTCAGCACCGCGAGCTTGTGCTCCATCGCCTTGCGCGCGGGCCCCTGCGTCCTCGCGACCCGCTCGGTCAGATCCCCCACGAATTCATGGCCCTGCTCGGCCAATAGCTCGACGGTGTTGGTGGTGAGCAGCTGGTTGTAGCCCATCGCGGTGGAGATGGCGCGCTTGCCGCCGTGCTCGATGCCCGCCTGTACATCGTAAGTGCCGGTGCCGCCGGTCTCGAACGAATAGACCCGCACCGCCTGCTCCGGCGTCAGCCCCGCCGCGCGCGCGTAGCGGGCATAGGCGCGCTTGAACTCGACCTCGCTGGCCGGCCGCTGCGGCGTGAACTGGAATTGCTCGGCCGCGGCCCTGACCAGGTCCGAAGCCACCGGAAGCGTCTTGGGCGGACGCGGCGGCTTGCCTTCCTCCTCTTCTGGAGCCGGATTGACCGGCCGCTTCGGACCCTCATAGACCGGCGGCTGCTGCAGCACGTAATCGTCCAGCGAGATCTGCACGCGGTCGCGGCGCTTGGCGTTGCGGCCGCGCCTCTTCTCGGCGATCGCGTTCCAATAGGCGCTCGCGTCCTGCTCGAAGGCGGCGCGCGCCTCCTGATATTCCTGCAGCTTGCGGCGATATTCCATGATCGCCTGCGGCGATGCTTGCGCCATCGCATTGGCGACGGAAGGCGGCAACGCGCCGGCCTCGCCGGCATAGACGGACGGCGCGCTGGCGGCGAGCGCGAGCGCGACAAATCCCGGGCACAGGCGAATCAATTGCGGGCGCATGGCCTCGTTGTAGCAAGCACGGCTGCGAAGTCAGCCCGGAATTGAGCGGATCGCAGCGGCCGGATGCCGCGATCAATGCAGAATATTCGCCACAATGCGGTGTTTTCCGAACGAAGCGTGGAGAGACTGCCATGAGGATGACCGTTTGGCTGGTTGCCGCCTGCGCGCTGACGCTCGCCGCACCGGCGCGCGCCGAGCGTCCGGATTGCGGATCGTTTCCGGATACGCGTTCACGCTTCACCTGTTACGAGAATGTGTCGCGGGCGCCTCCGGAACCCGAGGCCGCGGCGCATTCGCCTGGTGCGCAGGGGAAATCAATGAAGATGAACGCCCGCAAGCGGCGTCACAAATAGCGTCATCGTCGCTACTTCCATGCGAATACCGGCTGCTCCAGTTCGGCGACGCGGGTGCTGCGGCCGGCCAGCACCTCGCGAAACTGATAGATCAGCGCGGCGGTCGGCGCATGGATCTGCTGGCCACCGAGGCGGAAGCGAATCACGCGGCGCGAGCTTTCCGGGATCGTGACGAAGCTGAACGCGTCCTCCAGCTCGATCGCATCGAGGCCGATGCGATGAACGGAAGCGACCTCGTCGGGGTTCGGCGTGATCGCCGCATGCGCGCCGGCCCAGACCACGACCGGCGTGATCAGATAGCCGGACCGCGTCGGGTAATCGTCGAGCATGCCGAGCACGTCGCGCTCCGACAGTGCGAGCCCGAGCTCCTCATGCAGTTCGCGCAGCGCGGCCTCGGCCTGCGTCTCGCCGGCATCGCAGCGCCCGCCCGGCAGCGCCCATTGCGCGCTGTGGGCGCGCAGGCGCGCGCTGCGGCGGGTCAGCAGGAAGGCCGTGCCGCTGCCGTCGTCGCCTTCGGTCAGCGCGATCGCGACCGCCGCGCGCTTCAGCGTCGGCGCGGCATCCGCCGGCGCCAGACGCGCGAATGCGGCACAGAGCTCTGCGATATTCCGCCGGGTGGCATCGTCAAATGTGCGGGCCATTGACCTTGACTACAACACAACAGCGTTTGATGAAATGACTGCTACCACATGCCTCCTGCGATCAATCATCAGCAAGCAACGGACCCCACCTCATGACGGCCAAGGCCGCGGACAAACTCAAATCCGACGGCTGGAAGATCGCCGAAACCACGGGATTTTTGACCCTGATCGGCCCGTTGTGGGAACGGTTGAAGGACGGCGCGCTTGAGCTCGCGCTGATCACCGAGGACAAGCACCACAATCGCCGCGGCCTCGTGCAGGGCGGCGTGATCATGACGTTTGCCGATCGCGCCTGCGGCATGGCCGCACGTTTCGTCTCGGGCAAGCCGACACTTGCGACCGTGCAGCTCGACACCCATTTCGTCGAGGCCGGCAAGATCGGCGAGATCCTGACGACGCGGCCGCGTGTGGTACGCTCGACCCGCAGCCTGATCTTCATCACGGCCGAGGTGACCGTCGACAAGCGCTGTATCGCGATGGCCAATGGCGTGTTCAAGATCCTGAAGAACGAGAGTTGATCCCGTCATTCCGGGGCATCGCGCAGCGATGAACCCGGAATCTCGAGATTCCGGGTTCGATGCCAGCGCATCGCCCCGGAATGACACCGGAGGGAGTGCCCGATGCAATATCGCCAGCTTGGCCGTAGCGGCCTGAAGGTTTCGCCGATCTGCCTCGGCACCATGATGTTCGGCGGACCGACCGACGAGGCGACCTCGGCGCGGATCGTGGCGAAGGCGCGCGAGGCCGGCATCAACTTCATCGACAGCGCCGACGCCTATAATGGCGGCAAGTCCGAGGAGGTTGTCGGACGCGCGATCTCGAACAGAAGGTCGAACTGGGTGCTCGCGACCAAGCTCGCCAATCCGATCGGCGACGATCCCAATCACGGCGGGCTGTCGCGGCGCTGGGTGTTCCAGGCCGCCGACGCGAGCCTGAAGCGGCTCGGCACCGACTACATCGACGTCTATTATCTGCACAAGGAAGATCACACGACGCCGCTCGACGAGACCGTGCGCGCGATGGGCGACCTGATCCGCGCCGGCAAGGTGCGCTATTTCGGCGTCTCCAACTACCGCGCCTGGCGCGTCGCCGAGATCTGCAACATCTGCGACCGGCTCGGCATCGACCGTCCGGTCGCGAGCCAGCCCTATTACAATGCGATGAACCGGATGCCCGAGGTCGAGCATTTTCCGGCCTGCGCCCATTACGGGCTCGGCATCGTGCCCTATAGCCCGCTGGCGCGCGGCGTGCTCACCGGCAAATACGCCCCCGACGCGGCGCCGCCCGCGGACACGCGTGCGGGGCGGAACGACAAGCGCATGATGCAGACCGAGTGGCGGCCGGAATCGCTCGAGCTCGCGCAACAGATCAAGCGCCACGCCGAGAGCCGCGGCATCACCGCCGGGCAGTTCGCGGTGTCCTGGGTGCTGAACTCGTCGTTCGTCAGCGCCGTCATCGCAGGCCCGCGCACCGAAGCGCAATGGGACGACTACATCCGCGCGCTCGATTATCGCTTCACCGCCGAGGACGAAGCGCTGATCGACCGCCTCGTCGTCACCGGCCATCCCTCGACGCCGGGCTTCAACGACCCCGCCTATCCGATCGAGGGGCGCCGGGCGCGGACCGGATAGCGCCTAGGCTTCTGCGCTCGTCTCGGCAGCGCCGAAGTTACGTTTCGTAGCTTCCGAATTGCGCGAAGCCCGACTCGGCTGCAGCATCAGGACATGGAAATGCTGATGCTGGTGCTGCAATGACGGCATCCAATGTACTGGACTGGATCGTCGCCCTCCTCGTCTGCTGGGCGAGCCTGACTGCAATCTTCGAGCCGCGGCGCGGCGCCTGGCAATGCGACGTGCCCACCGCGACAAGCAGCGCGCCGCAAGTCAGACTCGCGACCCCAACGCAAGCGGAGTTCGAGGAGATGATCCGCGACATGAAGCTGCATGATTGAACGGAATCGGCAAACCGCGAAAATCCTTCCTCGTCGTCCCCCAAATGAAACAGGGCGGCGCCGAAGCGCCGCCCTGCCCTGATTGCCGTTTGCTCGCCGCTTACTTCACGAGGTCGAAGCGGTCGGCGTTCATCACCTTGGCCCAGGCCGCGACGAAGTCCTTCACGAACTGCTCCTTGGAGTCGGACTGGCCGTAGACCTCGGCGAACGCCCGCAGCTGCGAGTGCGAGCCGAAGATCAGGTCAACGCGGGTGCCGGTCCACTTCACCGCCTTGGTCTTGCGGTCGCGGCCCTCATAGACGCCCTCGCCGGCATCGCTCCACACCGTGCCCATGTCGAGCAGGTTGAGGAAGAAGTCGTTGGTGAGCGTCCCCGGCTTGCTGGTGAGGACGCCGTGCTTCGACTTCTTCGCATTGGCGCCGAGCACGCGCAGGCCGCCGACAAGAACCGTCAATTCCGGTCCGGTCAGCCGCAGGAGTTGCGCACGGTCGACCAACGCTTCCTCGGGCTGCAGGAACTGATGCTTGCCGCCGATGTAGTTGCGGAAGCCGTCAGCCCGCGGCTCGAGCGGAGCAAAGGACTCGACGTCGGTCTGGTCCTGCGTCGCATCGGTGCGGCCCGGCGTGAAGGGGACCTTCACATTGGTGCCGCCGTCCTTGGCCGCCTTCTCGATCGCAGCCGCGCCGCCGAGCACGATCAAATCGGCCAGCGAGACCTTCTTGCCGAACTCCTTCTGGATGGCCTCGAGCTTGGACAGCACAGTCTTGAGCTGAGCCGGCTCGTTGACATCCCAGTCCTTCTGCGGCGCAAGGCGGATGCGTGCACCATTGGCACCGCCGCGCTTGTCGGAGCCGCGGAACGTGGAGGCCGAGGCCCAGGCGGTCGACACCAGTTCGGACACCGACAGGCCCGAGGCGAGGATCTTCGCCTTGAGCGCCTCGATATCCTTGTCGTCGATCACGGCGTGATCGAGCGCCGGAACCGGATCCTGCCAGATCAGCGTCTCCTTCGGCACCAGCGGGCCGAGGTAGCGCTGGATCGGACCCATGTCGCGGTGCGTGAGCTTGAACCAGGCGCGGGCGAAAGCGTCCGCGAACTGATCGGGATGCTCGTAGAACCGGCGCGAGATCTTCTCATAGGCCGGGTCGAAGCGCAGCGACAGGTCGGTGGTCAGCATGGTCGGGACATGCTTCTTCGACGGGTCGTACGCGTCCGGAATGTCGGCCGCCGCGCCCTTCGCCTTCCACTGCTTCGCACCTGCGGGGCTCTTCGTCAGCTCCCATTCGTACTTGAACAGGTTCTCGAAGAAGTGGTTGCTCCACTTGGTCGGGGTCTGGGTCCAGGTGACCTCGGGGCCGCCGGTGATCGCGTCGGCGCCGACGCCGGTACCGTGCTTGCTCTTCCAGCCGAGGCCCTGATCCTCGAGCGCGCCGCCTTCCGGCTCCGGCCCGATCAGCGACGGATCACCCGCGCCGTGGGTCTTGCCGAAGGTGTGGCCGCCGGCGATCAGCGCAACGGTCTCCTCGTCGTTCATCGCCATCCGGAAGAACGTTTCGCGAATGTCCTTCGCGGCGGCGACCGGGTCCGGATTGCCGTTCGGGCCTTCCGGGTTGACGTAGATCAGGCCCATCTGCACCGCGCCGAGCGGCTCGGAGAGCTGGCGCTCGCCGCTGTAGCGCTCGTCGCCGAGCCAGGTGCCTTCCGGACCCCAGTACAGCTCTTCCGGCTCCCACACGTCGGCGCGGCCACCCGCAAAACCGAACGTCTTGAAGCCCATCGATTCCAGCGCGACGTTGCCGGCGAGGACCATCAGATCGGCCCACGAGATCTTGCGGCCGTATTTCTGCTTGATCGGCCACAGCAGCCGGCGCGCCTTGTCGAGGTTGGCGTTGTCAGGCCAGCTGTTGAGCGGGGCGAAACGCTGCTGGCCGGCGCCGGCGCCGCCGCGGCCGTCGGTGATGCGGTAGGTGCCCGCCGAGTGCCAGGCCATGCGGATCATCAGGCCGCCGTAATGGCCGAAGTCGGCCGGCCACCATTCCTGCGACGTCGTCATCAGGGCCGTGAGGTCCTTGATCACGGCATTGAGATCGAGGCTCTTGAATTCCTTGGCGTAGTCGAACCCCTTGCCCATCGGATCGGACAGGCTGGAGTTCTGGTGCAGCACCTGAACGTCGAGCGTCTCCGGCCACCAGTCACGATTCGAGTGCCCGCGAGGCCCGCCTGTGAATGGGCATTTGCCCGCGCCTTCGTCGGTTTTTGCGTCCATGTTTCTTCTCCGAGGTGATGGATTCTGGAATGCGCTGGAGCTCTTCCAAGAACGATTCTACGCAACCCAATCCATCAGAGGAAATTGACTTTAGTGATCGCGTCGATAAGATTATCTGATGATAAATGTCACACTCCGGCAACTCAGGTATTTTGATGCTCTGGCCCACCACCGCCATTTCGGGCGCGCCGCGGATGCCTGCGCGGTGTCGCAGCCGGCGCTGTCGATGCAGATCCGCGAAATGGAACAGGCGGTCGGCGGCGTGCTGATCGAACGCAATGCGCGGCAGGTGACGCTGACCACATTCGGCGAGGACCTGCTGCGCCGCGTGCGCGACATCTTGCGCTCGGTCGACGAACTCGGCGACTTCGCGCGCGCCTCGCGCGACAAGCTTGCCGGGCGGCTGCGGGTCGGCATGATCCCGACCATCGCACCATATCTGCTGCCGAAGGTGATCGAGAACCTGGCGCGGCTGCATCCCGAGCTCGACATCCATGTCCGCGAGACGCTGACGCCGAAGCTCATCAAGGAGGTCGCCGAGGGCCGGCTCGACACCGCGATCGTGGCGCTGCCGGTATCGGAACCGTCGCTGACCGAGGTCGCGCTGTTCTCGGAAAACTTCCTGCTGGTGCGGCCGGGCGAGGACGCCAAGACGCCCGTGCCGAGCGCCGAGATGCTGCGCGAGATGCGGCTCTTGCTGCTCGAGGAAGGCCACTGCTTCCGCGACCAGGCGCTGTCGTTCTGCAACATGCAGTCCTCGCCGCCGCGCGAGGTGCTGGACGCGAGCTCGCTGTCGACGCTGGTGCAGATGGTCGGCGCCGGCATCGGCGTCACCCTGATCCCGGAGATGGCGGTGACGGTGGAGACGCGCTCCGCGCCGGTCACGGTCTCGCGCTTCAAGCACCCGCAACCGTCGCGCACCATCGGCATGGTCTGGCGCAAGACCTCTCCGCTCGCCGCGCAGCTCCAGCAGATCTCCGAGGTCGTCAGCCTCGCCGCCCGCGCCCTGCGCGCGCCGAAACAGGACGGCGCCAAGGAGCCGGCGAAGCGTGCGGGGCGAAGGAAGGTGGCGTGATCTCGGCTGTGTAGTGGAGACGATGCCGTCCGTGTTTACCGCACCAAGCGCGCCACGCTTTCAGCTGTCGTCCCTGCGAAAGCAGGGACCCATAACCACGAATGCTCATTGTTGAGTAATGCTGGAACGACGAGTCCCATTCACTGCGCCTGCCGCGGAGTATGGGTTCCTGCTTTCGCAGGGACGACATCGAATATGTTGCGCTGTCTGTGAATCATACGTCCGCATTCTCGCGGCGAATGACGAGATGAGGCGGCGCCCCTACTTCTCCAGATACTTCTTCATCTCGGTGATCAGGCCGTCGCGCAGTTCGGGGCGCTTGAGGCCGAAGGCGATGTTGGCGCGGAGGAAGCCGGGCTTTGAGCCGCAATCGTGACGCTCGCCCTCGAACTCCACGCCGTAGAACTTCTGCGTCTTCGCAAGACCGATCATCGCATCGGTGAGTTGGATCTCGCCGCCGGCGCCGCGCTCCTGCGTGGCCAGGATGTTGAAGATCTCCGGCTGCAGGATGTAGCGGCCGGTGATCGACAGGTTGGACGGCGCGGTGCCCTGCGGCGGCTTCTCGACCATGCGGTCGACCTCGAAGATGTTGCCGTTGCGTTTACCGACGCTGCAGATGCCGTATTGATGGGTGAGTTCGTCGGGCACCGCCTCGACCGCTATCAGATTCGACTTGTCACCAAGCCTGCTCGCGGCATCGATCATCTGCTTCAGGCAGCCCGGTGTGTTCAGCACCAGCTCGTCCGGCAGCACCACCGCGAACGGCTCGTTGCCGACGATATCGCGCGCGCACCACACCGCGTGGCCGAGCCCGAGCGGCGCCTGCTGCCGGGTGAAACTCATCGCGCCGGCCTCAGGCTGGTTCTGCGCCAGGATATCCTGCTCGGTCTTCTTGCCGCGCTGCGCCAGCGTGGTGTCGAGCTCGAACATGCGGTCGAAATGATCCTCGATGACACCCTTGTTGCGGCCGGTGACGAACACGAAATGCTCGATGCCGGCTTCCCGGGCCTCGTCGACCACGTACTGGATCAGCGGCTTGTCGACGATCGTCAGCATCTCCTTCGGCATCGCCTTGGTGGCGGGCAGCACGCGGGTACCGAGACCGGCGACGGGGAATACGGCTTTGCGGATCTTCATGGGATTATCGGAAGCCTTGAAATGGGTGGGACGGCGGCACGAAATGAATCATGCCTTTGGTACCCCGTTTTGCAGCCGCCAACAAAGGCGGATGTGTGGTGCGGCTTAATTCCGCCGTTCCCGTCAGCCAATGCGGGCCGCAACAAAATCTCGCCCTTGTTAAGTTATTGGAAACCGTGCCGGGGCCTTCTGGAACAGCACGATTTTGACAGGCACACGACAAATGCGCGCGATGGGAACATCAAGGACCAAGCTTTTCGGCGCGAGCCTGATCGCGCTGGCCCTGCTGCTGCCCGGCAGCACGCAAGCCCAGTCGGCGGGCAACGGCCTGACCAACCTGATCGACAGCATCTTTTCCGGACCGAATGCGACGCCGCCGCAGGCCGCGACCGGACAGGATGGCGCAGCGCCGCCGTGGAGCGGTGAAGACGGCGCCTCCGGCCATCCGCTGATGACGGCTGCGGCGATCCGCCAGGCCGCGTCGGACTTCCCGAACTGCGTCGCAGCGATGTGGCCAGATGCCGCACGACGCAACATCAGCCAAGAGAATTTCGATCGCTTCACCGCCGGCCTCACGCCCGATCTGCGCATCATGGACCTGATGGATTCGCAGCCGGAGTTCACCAAGGCGATCTGGGATTATCTCGACATCCTCGTCAGCGACACCAGGCTCGCCAAGGGCCGCGAGGTCCTTGCGAAATACAAGCCGCAGTTCGATGCCACCGAGAAGGCCTATGGCGTCGACCGCTACATCATCGCGGCGATCTGGGGCATCGAGTCGAACTACTCGACCCAGATGGGCGATCGCAGCGTGGTGCAGTCGACCGCGACGCTCGCCTGCATCGGCCGCCGTCAGGCCTATTTCAAGGACGAGTTCCTATCGGCATTGGAAATCCTCAACCGGGGCGACCTCAGGCCCGAGCAGATGCGCGGCTCCTGGGCCGGCGCGTTCGGCCCGACCCAGTTCATGCCGACCGCGTTCAAGCGCTATGCCGTCGACGGCGATGGCGACGGCCGCCGCGACGTCGTCGACAATCCGAGCGACCTGATCGCCTCGACCGCCAACAATCTCAAGAAGGACGGCTGGCAGACCGGCGCGAGCTGGGGCTACGAGGTCGTGCTGCCGCAAGGCCTCAATTACATGCTGGCCGACCGCGCCAAGGCGATGCCGCTGTCGCAATGGGAGCATCTCGGCCTCAAGCGGCCAGGCGGCCAGCCGTTCCCGCGGCCGTCCGACAAGGCCTATCTGCTGGCGCCGGCCGGTGCCGAGGGGCCCGGCTTCCTGATGCTGCAGAATTTCCGGGTGATCATGAAGTACAACCCGGCGGAAGCCTATGCGCTCGCCATCGGCCATTTCGCCGACCGCCTGCGCGGCGGCCAGCCCTTCGCGCAGCCCTGGCCGCGCCAGGAGCGGGTGCTGTCGCGCGCCGAACGGCTGGAACTGCAGCAGCTTCTCGCCCAGCGCGGCTTCTACAAGGGCACGCCCGACGGCCAGTTCGGCGGCCAGACCCGCGAGGCGCTGCGCGGCTTCCAGGTCTCGATCGGGGCACCGGCCGACGGCTTTGCCACCTCCGAGGTGCTGGAGCGTCTGCGGGGGCGATAGGGCTCCTACGAAGCCTCTTCACCTCCCCTTGAAAAGGGGAGGTCGCTTTGCTCGAGAGAGCAAAGCGGGTGGGGATCGGGTCTCTCCACGAGCGACGGTGCGTGTGGCTGACCCCATCCCAACCTTCCCCCTTTCCGGGGGAAGGAGAAGGCTTCTGGTCCCGGATTACGCTTCGCTCCACCCGGGCTGCGGCTCTGCCTCCCCCTCCCGCCGCAAGCGAGATCGGGGCACGGTTCCGTCGGGGCGACATCCGCCCCTCCACCCCAAAAGTAACCGTGAAATCCGATATTTGCCGGCTGCCTTGACGGCGGCCGGAGGCACCCGATTTATGGTGGAAAAGCTGCCCGCTTGCGGCCCGATTCCGCTAGTATGCTCACGTACTTCCAGATCATTTGCGACCGAACGCGATGCGAGAGCCAAAGTCCTTCCTGCGCATATTCACCGAAGCCGGTCCGCTGGTCGCGCTGACGGTGGCGCTTGCGCTGTTGATCGGCATTGCCCAGCCCGCCTCGGCGCAATTCTTCGGCTTCCCCGGCTTCGGCGGCGGACCGCCGCAACCACAGCGCCGCGCTCCGCCGCAGCATGGCGGTGGCGGCTGGTTCGGCGGCGATTTCTTTGCGCCGTTCCAGCAGCAGCCGCAATCATCGCAGCCGCAGCGGCCGCGCGAGGATTTCTCGCGCGCCCCGGCGCCGGCCAAGCGCGAGGCCGCCGCCGAGCGCAACGTGCTGGTCATCGGCGACGCCATGGCCGACTGGCTCGGCTACGGCCTGGAGGATGCCTATTCCGACCAGGCCGACATGGGCGTGATCCGCAAGCACAAGACGGTCTCCGGCCTGATCCGCTATCAGCCCAAGGGCGACCCGGCGGATTGGGCCGCGGCCGCGAAGGGCATTCTCGCCACAGAGAACCCCGACGCCATCGTCGTGATGCTCGGCCTCAACGATCGCACCGCGATCCGCGAATCCGTCGTGGAGAAGAAGGTCGACAAGAAGGACGAGAAAAAGGACGCGCGCGGCAAGCCGGAGGCCAAGCCCGGCGACAAGCCCGATGCCGCCGCCAAGACGGACGGCAAGCCGGTCGAGGCCGAGCCGCCGGCCGACGACGCCGACAACGATCAGCAGGGCGCGCCGGAAAAGACCGCGCGCTCGCCCAATGGCCTCTATGAATTCCGCGACGACCGCTGGGTCGAGCTCTACGGCAAGAAGATCGAGGAGTTGATCAACGTGCTGAAGAGCAAGGGCGTGCCGGTGCTGTGGGTCGGCCTGCCCGCGATCCGCGGCCAGAAGGGCACGTCGGACATGCTGTTCCTGGACGCGCTCTATCGCGACGGCGCCGGCAAGGCCGGCATCACCTATGTCGACGTCTGGGACGGCTTTGTCGACGAGGCCGGCCGCTTCATGCAGAAGGGCCCGGACTTTGAAGGCCAGCCCCGCAAGCTGCGTACCGATGACGGCGTGTTCTTCACCAAGGCCGGCGCGCGCAAGCTCGCGCATTATGTCGAGCGCGAGGTGACGCGCCTGCTCGCGGTGCGCTCCGGGCCGATCGCGCTGCCGAGCGAACCGGCGACGCCGGATACCAGCGCCGAGCCCGGCAAGCCCTCGCCGCGGCCGCTGGCAGGCCCGGTGCTGCCGCTGGTCGCCTCCACGGTCGGCACCGATCAATTGCTCGGCGGACCGGGCTCGCGGCCCGCCGCTGTCGATACGCTCGCCGCGCGCACGCTGGTGAAGGGCGAGGCGCTGGCGCCGCCCGCCGGCCGCGCCGATGATTTCGTCTGGCCGCGCCGCGAGATGGGCCGCGAGCAGGCCAAGGGCGATGTTCCGGTTGCCGCCACCACGCCCGCCGCGCCGGCGGGCGGGCCGGCCAATCCGCCGCCCTCGACCACGGCGATCGCGCCCGACGGCTCGATCATCACCGCGCCGAAGCCGCCAAGGCGTGTGTTCCGGCCGGCCCAGACCCAGGCCCAGCCGCAACAGCAGCCGCAGACACAGCCCTGGCTGCGCGATCTGTTCGGGTTCGGTGCGCCGCAGCAGCGCCCGCTGGTCGCTCCGCCGCCGCGCCCGCCGCGCGGCGTCGGACAGCGGGCCGGAGTGCCGGGGAATCCGTGGCAGTAGGCCGCGCGCCTTCCGATAGAATTGACGCTACATCCACGTCATTGCGAGCCAACGGGTCGCGCGAACGCGCGCCCGATGACAGGCTCCGCGAAGCAATCCATCGATCCGCACGCGCGGACGGCTGGATTGCTTCGTCGCTTCAGCGCAAAATTGCTTTGCAATTTTGTCGCGAGCTCCTCGCAATGACGGTGGGCGAGATGGTATCAACCGTAATAGCGCCAGCGCGACGGCGGCGGACGGCGCGGCTGGCGCGTCATCAGGAGCGCGAGCGCAAAGCCGATGCCGCCGGCGATCAGCAGCGATCCCAGCGGGTTCTCCTGCACCGCATGCGCCATCGCCTTTTGTCCGCTGCGAACCGTCTCGCCACGATGCTCATAGGCGTCCTTGGCGTAGTTGACCGCGGTGTCGGCGGCGTCGCGCGCGGCGTCCTTGGCCTGGCCGTAGAGATCCTGCACCGAGCCTGCGGCTTCGCGCACGCGGCCCGAGGCCTGGGTCTGCGCATCGCCGGTCGCATCGCCGACCGCGCCTTCGGCCTTGCCCGCGAACTCCTTCGCCGTTCCGAAAATCCGATCCTTGTCCATCGTCACGCTCCCTGATCTGTCCGGGAGCTAACCGGGAAACGGCGCGCAGGTTCCTGTGCGCCAAAGCGCAATACTCGCGCTTTGGCCTCCTTATTCGAGCATGATCTTTCCGGAAAACCGCTTCACACTTTTCCGGATCATGCCCTAGAGGATCAGCCCGCCGTCGACGACGATGGTCTGGCCGACGATGTAGGAGGCGAGCGGCGAGGCCAGGAACAACGCGGCGCCGGCCATGTCGGCGGGTGTGCCGAGACGCTTCAGCGGAATGCGCTCGAGCGCGCCTTCGAGACGCTTCGGATTTGCCGTCGTCGCCTTGGTCATCTTGGTGTCGACGAGGCCGGGCGCGATGCCGTTGACGCGGATGCCGTTCTCCGCCCAGGCCTCGCCGAGCGTGCGCGTCAGCCCGACGGCGCCGGTCTTCGAGGCGTTGTAGGCCGGATTGCCCATGGTGGAATGATAGGCCGCGGTCGAGCTCACGATGATCAGCGAGCCCTTGGCTGCGCTCAGCATCGCCTGGAATTTGGTCGCGCAGGCCATCAGGCTCATCAGGTTGACTTCGAGCACCTTGCGAAAACCCTCCATCTCGAATTCCCCGCGGCGGTAAATCACCGCGCCCTGCGCCAGCACCAGCACGTCGAGCCGGTCGAACGACGGCCTGAAGGCCTCGATCGCCTGCGGGTTGCTGACATCGAGTTGCGCGTAGGCGAGGCCCTCGAGATGCGAGCCTTCCTCGGTAGAATAGTCGCTCGCCTGCGCGCGGGTGCCGCAGATCGCGACGCGCGCGCCCTTGGCGCGGAACGCCTGCGCGATGCCGTTGCCGATGCCGCTGGAGCCGCCGACCACCAGTATTTGCTTGCCGCCGAAATCGAGCTCGTTCATCGCGCGTTCCTCTCTCGTGCTGTTGTCTTGATTGAGCATGATCCTTTTCGGAAAGCCAACCGGGAAACTTGCGTTAACGCGCTGCGCGCATGCCGATATCGGATCGCTGGTTTGACGTATCTTGCGATCGGTGCCAGCGTTGCCGTCTCTCACAACGCAAAAAATCAACGGGGGGTCCGTCATGTCCGAATACAAGCAGCTCAGCCGTTCGGTGAAGGGCCTCACCGTTCTCGTCACCGGCGCCGCCAGCGGCATGGGCCGCGCCACCGCGCGGGTGTTCGCCGATGAAGGCGCCAATGTCGCGGTCACCGACCTCACCGAAGAAGGCACGCAGGCGGTGGCGAAGGAGATTTCGGCAAGCGGCGGCTCGGCGAAGGCCTGGACGCTCGACGTCGGCGATCGCGACGCCATCACCAAAGTCGTCAACGACGTCGCCGCGCATTTCGGCGGGCTCGACATCATCGTCAACAATGCCGGCATCTCGGTGCGGGTGCCGATCGACGATCCCGCTTACGAGGACGCCTGGGCCAAGGGCATCGCGGTGATGCTGACGGCGCATCCGCGCATCATCCGCGCGGCACTGCCATACCTGCGCAAGTCGCACTCGCCGCGCATCGTCAACATCGCCTCGACCGAGGCGCTCGGCGCGACCGCGCTGCACAGCCCCTACTCCGCGGCGAAGGGCGGCGTCACCAGCCTGACCCGCTCGCTCGCGGTGGAACTGGGACGCGAAGGCATCACCGTGAACTGCATCTGCCCGGGCCCGATCCGCACCGCGATCACCGACCGCATCTCCGAGGAGCACAAGACGCTCTACGCCAAGCGCCGCACCGCGCTCGCCCGTTACGGCGATCCGGAAGAGGTCGCGCACATGACGCTGAGCCTGTGCCTGCCCGCGGCATCGTTTCTGACCGGCGCCGTGATTCCGGTCGACGGCGGGTTGATGGCGCGGAATGCCTGATCCGCGCGCGGCCGCGAAGCGTTGACAGCGCGCGCGTGGTGAGTAGCCTTCCCGTCAAACGAAGCGGGAAAACCGCCCGCGACAGACGGGGAGATACGCCAATGACGGTCCTGATCCGGCAGCTTCACAAGCACTTCGTCGGCGAGGTCTCCGGCGTCGATCTGCGCAAGCCGCTGACGAAGCAGGAAGCGATCGACATCGAGGCCGGCATGGACAAATACGCCGTGCTCGTGTTCCACGGCCAGGACATCACCGACGACCAGCAGATGGCGTTCGCGCTGAACTTCGGCGAGCGCGAAGATGCGCGCGGCGGCACCGTGGCGAAGAAGGAGGACTATCGTCTCTCCGCGGGGCTCAACGACGTCTCCAATCTCGGCAAGGACGGCAAGCCGCTGCCGAAGGACCACCGCACCCACCTGTTCAACCTCGGCAACTGCCTGTGGCACTCCGACAGCTCGTTCCGGCCGATCCCGGCGAAATTCTCGCTGTTGTCGGCGCGCGCGGTGAACCCGAAGGGCGGCAACACCGAATTCGCCGACATGCGCGCCGCCTATGACGCGCTCGACGACGAGACCAAGGCCGAGCTCGAGGACATGATCTGCGAACACTCGCTGATGTATTCGCGCGGCTCGCTCGGCTTCCTCGACTACACCGACGAGGAGAAGCAGATGTTCAAGCCGGTGCTGCAGCGCCTGGTGCGCACGCATCCGGCGCACGGCCGCAAGTCGCTCTATCTGTCCTCGCATGCCGGCGCCATCAGGGGCATGAGCATGCCGGAGGCGCGGCTGCTGCTGCGCGACCTCACCGAGCACGCGACGCAGCCCGAGTTCGTCTATGTGCACAAATGGACGGTGCATGACCTCGTGATGTGGGACAACCGCCAGACCGTGCACCGCGTCCGCCGCTACGACCAGTCGCAGCCCCGCGACATGCGCCGCGCCACGGTCGCCGGCACCCAGCCGACGGTCGCGCAGGAAGCGGCGGAGTAGCGGTCGCCGCCATCGTAGCCCCACTCACCGCTGTCGTAGCCAAACCCACAGCCGTCGTCCCGGGCAAGCGAAGCGCGACCCGGGACCCATAACCACAGGGCGCCATTATTGCGCGGCGCTGTGGCCCCAGCTCGCTCCATCCGCGCGTCCTGTGGTTATGGGTCCCTGCTTTCGCAGGGACGACACTGTGGGCGCGGCGCTACGCGTGGCCGGCGTCGTTCGACAGCATGCCGGCCTCGATGCCGATCTTGCGCAAGGCGCGCGCGTATTTCTCGTCGACGTCGGTACCAAAGATCAGCTCCGGATCGGCGTCGCAATGCAGCCAGCCATTGTGCTGGATCTCGTTCTCGAGCTGGCCCGGCGCCCAGCCGGCATAGCCGAGCGCGAGGATCGCGTGCTTGGGGCCGGCGCCCTTGGCGATCGCTTTCAGGATATCGACGGTCGCGGTGAGCGAGATGCCGTCGTCGATGTTCAGCGTCGCATCCTGAATGTAGAAGTCGCTGGAATGCAGCACGAAGCCGCGGCCGGTGTCGACCGGTCCGCCCTTCATCACCTTCATCATCTCGGCATTCTCGGGCAGCTGGATCTGGTCCGACTTCTCGATGATGTCGAGTTGCACCAGCAGCCCCGGGAAATCGATGCTGCCGGCCGGGCGGTTGACGATGATGCCCATCGCGCCCTCGGAGGAATGCGCGCACATGTAGATCACGGAGCGTTCGAAGCGCGGGTCGTTCATGACAGGCATCGCGATCAGCATCTGGCCGTCGAGGTAGCCGCCTTCGGCGGCATGGGCACCGACGGCCGGGCTCCTGCCGGCGGTCTTGCGAGTCTTGCCTGTTTTGCCTTCAGGGCGCATCCGCAAAGGCCTTTCCTGCTGATTTGGCATCCTGATATCGGGTGGCGGTTCTGTCAATCAACCATCGACCGCCGTGCGGCGATGCATCACAAGCAATTCAATGGTTTGCACCGAAAGTTGCAGGTAAAGACGTCTCATGATCGTCATAGTTCCCTTGCGTGCCGCATTTGGCGTTGCCGCCCTGTTTTCCGTCGCATGTATGGCAACGGAGGTTCGCGCCGACGACGCCTCGCCGTGGCAACAGGACACGCATTCGGCGGTGCGGCTGCTCGCCGGATCGCGCAGCGGCGCGGTGCTGCTTGGCGGCATTGCGTTCCAGTTGCAGGACGGCTGGAAGACCTATTGGCGGTCGCCCGGCGATTCCGGCGTGCCGCCGCGGTTCGATTTCTCCAGGTCGGATAACGTCGAGGCGGTCACCGTGATGTGGCCGGCGCCGCGGCAATTCGACGACGGCGCGGGCGGTACCTCGCTCGGCTACAAGCACCAGGTGGTGCTGCCGCTGCGTATCGTGGCGAAGAATCCCGACAAGCCGCTGGTGCTGCGCGCCGACATCAACTACGCGGTGTGCGAGAAGCTGTGCGTGCCGGTGGAGGCGAAGGCCGAGCTGGCGTTCGCGAGCGTCGCATCGACCGAGGACGCCGCACTGTCGGAAGCGCTCAACGCGGTGCCGAAGCCCGCCAATATCGGCGACCCGATCCCGTTTTCGATCCGCGACGTCAAGCGCGACGGCAAGAACAGCGTGCTGGTCGATGTCAGCGCGCCCGAGAGCCGCGACCTCAGCCTGTTCGTCGAGGGGCCGACGCCCGACTGGGCGCTGCCGGTGCCCAAGCTCGTCGAACACGCGCCGCCGGGCGTGAAGCGCTTCTCCTTCGAGCTCGACGGCCTGCCGCCCGGCGCCAAGGCCGACGGCGCCGCGCTGAAGCTGACGCTGGTCGGCGGCGACAAAAGCTACGAATTCAATATCAATTTGAATTGAGCCGTCGGGCGGCGCTTCAGCGTATCCCGTCGTCGTCCCGGCGCAGGCCGGGACCCATACTCCGCGGCCGTCATTTGAAACACGTTGGGGCGACAAGCTGCGCACCAACTGTTCCCTGTGGTTATAGGTCCCGGCCTGCGCCGGGACGACGCCTGGGCCAAGAGCATCCGTCACCCAACCCAATCTTAACGTTTCGTTGATAGATCGGAGGCCATTGCCGCCTTGCGGCGCTTTAGGAATTTTCCGCTTTGGCTGTGATGGAGACACAATCGGCAACCTCTGCGCCATTGGGCCGGGCCGCACGCCTGCGAGGCCTCGCCGCGCGCGCGCTCGGCGGCACCAAGGAGGCGTCGGTCACCAAGCGCCTCGCCGGCATGATCTTCGCCATCCGCGTCATCAGCGCCGCCATCGCCTATCTCGCGCAGATCCTGCTGGCGCGCTGGATGAGCGGCTCGGATTACGGCATCTATGTCTATGTCTGGACCTGGGTGCTGCTGCTCGGCAGCACCATGGATTTCGGCATAGCGCCCTCCGCGCAGAAGATCATTCCGGAATACCGCGCGCGCGGCGACCTCGCGGCGCTGCGCGGCTTCCTCTCCGGCGGCCGCTGGGTGGTGCTTGCGACGTCCAGCATGGTCGCGCTGCTGCTCGCCGGCGTGATCCACCTCGCCTCGCCCTGGATCGATCCCAACGCGGTGGTGCTGCTCTATATCGGCTGCCTGACCTTGCCGCCCTTCGTCGTCGCCAACACCCAGGACGGCATCTCGCGCGCGCATGACTGGATGCAGCTCGGCCTGATGCCGCAGTTCATCGTGCGGCAGGGGCTGATCATCGCGCTGACCGCCGGCGCGCTGGCGCTCGGCCTCAATCTCGGCGCCACCGCGGCGATGATCGCGAGCGCCGCCGCGGTGTACATCGCGGCGATCGGCCAGATGGTCGTGCTCAACCGCCGCCTCTCCGCCCATCTCGGCCGGGGCGAGAAGAGCTACGACGTCAGGGGATGGTTCGCGATCTCGCTGCCGATCATGCTGGTCGAGAGCTTCTATCTGCTGCTCGGCTACACCGATGTGCTGATGCTGCAGCAATTCCGCTCGTCCGAGGAGGTCGGCATCTATTTCGCCGTGGTGAAGACGCTGGCGCTGGTGTCGTTCGTGCACTACGCGATGGCGGCGACCACGGCGCACCGCTTCGCTGAATACAATGCGCTCGGCGACAAGGACCGGCTGTCGGCCTATGTCGCGCACGCCATCAGCTGGACGTTCTGGCCCTCCCTGTTCGCGACCGTCGCCCTGCTGGCATTCGGCAAGCCGCTGCTGTGGCTGTTCGGCCCGAAATTCGTCGACGGCTACAGCATCATGTTCGTCGCCGCGATCGGCCTCGTGGTCCGCTCGGCGATCGGCCCGGTCGAGCGGCTGTTGAACATGCTCGGCCACCAGAGCATCTGCGCAATAGCCTATGCGGTGTCGTTCCTGATGAATGTCGGGCTCTGCATCGCCCTCGTCCCCCGCTACGGCGGCATGGGCGCCGCCGCGTCGACCTCGCTGTCGCTGACCTTCGAGACGATCCTCTTGTTCTATGTGGTGCGCTCACGCCTCGGGCTGCACGTGTTGGCGTTCGGCAAGCGGCGGCCGGCGCCGTAGCATCCCGCCGGACGTGGCCTAAAGCGGGATGGGTTTAGGTTGAATCGATTTGGGATTCCCAAATCAGTGTGTTTCTGATTCACCATGCTGGCTGG
>NZ_JASAUT010000024.1:0-129676 GCF_029952935.1 Bradyrhizobium sp. Mp19
GAGAATCATTCGACTCACCGTTCCGCAAACGGAAACGCCTCAAATCACATAGATTCACAGCCTCTCAGGATGACGGATCACGAGCTGACGAGGCCGGACGGAGCTTAAGCCGCGGCGGCGTGGCCGAGTGCGCTGACGATGTTGTCGACGACCTCTTCCACCAGGATGCGATCGTCGCCTTCGCCCATGACGCGGATCACAGGTTCGGTGCCGGAGGGACGGATCAAGAGACGGCCATGGCCGTTGAGGCGCTTCTCGCCGTCGGTGATCGCGGATTTGACCTCGGCGTCGTCGAGCGGCTTGCCGCTGCGATAGCGCACGTTCTTCAGGATCTGCGGCAATGGATCGAAACGCCGGCAGATCTCCGACACCGGGCGGCGCAGCTTCTGCACCACGGCCAGCACCTGCAGCGCCGCGACGAAACCGTCGCCGGTCGTCGAATAGTCCGACATGATGATATGGCCCGACGGCTCGCCGCCGAGATTGTAGCCGCCGCTCAGCATCTGCTCGAGCACATAGCGATCGCCGACCGGCGTGCGGACCATCTGCAGCCCGAGGCCCTGCAGGAAGCGCTCCAGCCCGAGATTGGACATCACGGTCGTGACGATACCGGGCTTGGCGAGGCGCCCCTCCTCCTTCCAGCTCTGCGCGATCACCGCGAGCAGCTGGTCGCCGTCGACGATGTGGCCGCGCTCGTCGACCAGGATGACGCGATCGGCATCGCCGTCGAGCGCGATGCCGATGTCGGCGCGCATCTCGCGCACCTTCCGCGAGAGCGCTTCCGGCGAGGTGGATCCGCATTCCTTGTTGATGTTGAAGCCGTCGGGTTCGACCCCGATCGGCACCACGTCGGCGCCGAGCTCCCACAGCGCTTCCGGCACCACCTTGTAGGCGGCGCCGTTGGCGCAGTCGACCACGACGCGCAGGCCGTCGAGCGAGAGATCGCGCGGCAGCGTGCGCTTGGCGAATTCGATGTAGCGGTCATGGACGCCGTCGATGCGGCGGGCGCGGCCGAGGCTCGCGCTCTGCGCCAGGCGGCGGTCGAGCGATTCGTCGAGCAGCTGCTCGATCTGCTTCTCGACATCGTCGGACAGCTTGAAGCCCTGCGGGCCGAACAGCTTGATGCCGTTGTCCTCGAAAAGATTATGCGACGCCGAGATCATGACGCCGAGGTCGGCGCGCATCGACTTGGTGAGCATCGCGATCGCCGGGGTCGGCATCGGGCCGACCAGCAGCACGTCCATACCGACCGAGGTGAAACCCGCGACCATGGCGTATTCGATCATGTAGCCGGACAGCCGCGTGTCCTTGCCGATCACGACGCGATGGCGATGGTCGCCACGCTGAAACACCAATCCCGCGGCCTGCCCCACCTTGAGCGCGAGCTCCGGCGTGATCAGTCCATTGGCGCGGCCCCGAATTCCATCGGTCCCGAAATATTTGCGGCTCATGTAACCCCCAACACGGACCTCTCGAACCACCCGGCGAGAGAGTCCCGAACGCCTACCAGTCTAGCGTGCATCGGCCTTATAGACTGCCAGGCACTAAAATGACTTCAAAAAATATGATGAATCATTACCGGGGCCAAACCCCGCGCTTCGACTTTAACGCACTGAAAGATATAACATTATCGCTCTTTCGGCAACCTCGGGAACGAACCCTGTCCCCTACCCTTTGCCGCTGCGCTTGACGTGCTGGTCGCCCTTGGTGGGGGCCGGCTGGGTGACATTGACGGGGTCGGAACCGGGAAACGTCTCCTCCAGCCCCTCCTCCAGGGCCTCGTCGAGCCGGCGCTTCTCGGCGTTCTCGTCTGCTTTCGGCTTGGAGCCTGATTGGGTCATCGCGCTCTCCCATCCGTCTTCGATTTGGCAGGCCACCCATCCATGCTAGATGACGACAAGATCGAACACCCGCAAGACTTGCTGCTCAAAACAAGGCTCGCGACATCGAACTTGCGACACAGAAGAAGGGCCGGGAACGTCCATGAAGCACATTACCTGCATCGAAGATCTGCGCCAGCTGCACAAGCGCCGGGTGCCGAAGGCGTTTTTCGATTATGCGGACCGCGGCTCCTACACCGAGGACACGCTGCGCGCGAATTCGGAAGATCTGCAGCAGATCAAGTTCCGCCAGCGCATCCTGGTCGATGTGTCCAAGCGCACCCTGGCGACCACGATCCTCGGCGAGCCGGCCGCGATGCCGCTGATCCTGGCGCCGGTCGGCCTGCTCGGCATGCAGCATGGCGACGGCGAGATCTACGCCTGCCGCGCCGCGCAGGCGGCCGGCATTCCCTTCACCCAGAGCACGATGTCGATCTGCTCGATCGAGGACATCGCGGCCGCCGTCGACAAGCCGTTCTGGTTCCAGCTCTACGTCATGAAGGACCGCGGCTTCATCAAGTCGCTGATCGAGCGCGCGATCGCCGCGAAATGCTCGGCGCTGGTGTTGACCGTCGACCTGCAGGTGATCGGCCAGCGCCACCAGGACATCAAGAACGGCATGACGGTGCCGCCGGAATGGTCGCTGTCGAAGCTGATCGACTTCGCGACCAAGCCCGCCTGGGTGTCAGGCGTGCTGCAAGGCAAGCGCCGCACCTTCGGCAACATTGCCGGCCACGTCAAAGGCACCGAAGATCTGACGAAACTGTCGGAATGGACCGCCTCGCAGTTCGACACCTCGCTGAGCTGGAAGGACATCGACTGGATCCGCAGCATCTGGCCGGGCAAGCTGATCCTCAAAGGGATTCTCGATGTCGAGGACGCCGAGCTTGCCGCCAAGACCGGCGCGCAGGCGATCGTGGTCTCCAACCATGGCGGCCGCCAGCTCGACGGCGCGCCGTCCTCGATCGAGGTGCTGCCGGAGATCGTCGATGAGGTCGGCTCGAAGCTCGAGATCATGTTCGACGGCGGCATCCGCACCGGCATGGACGTCATGCGGGCGCTGGCGCTCGGCGCGAAGTCCTGCATGATCGGCCGCGCCTATGCCTACGGCCTCGGCGCCGGCGGCCAGGAAGGCGTCGCCAAGGCGATCGATATCCTCGGCAAGGAGCTCACCACCACGATGGGGCTGTGCGGCGTCAACACCATCGCCGAGATCGACGATCACGTGCTGGCGGTTTAGCCGCCGGCGCTATTATCGTAGCCCGGATGAAGCGAAGCTAATCCGGGTCTTCCTCGCGGATAGATTGGGCCCGGATTGCGCTGCGCTCCATCCGGGCTACGCAATCTTCGTCGTCCCGGGCAAGCGAAGCGCGACCCGGGACCCATAACCACCGATGGCCGTCGTTTCCCAGCGCTGCGGCGACAGCGCGCTTCAGCAACTCAACCCTGTGGTTATGGGTCCCTGCTTTCGCAGGGACGACAGCAGAGCCTGTTCAGCCTCACATCGGCGGTGCGATCCCGTCGCGTCCGACATTGACGCGGTTGGCTTCCAGTGTGCCGTCGTCCTTCTTCACCGCGCCGAAGATGATGATCTTGGCGCCTGGCTTCAGCTCCGACTTGTCGCCGGCGACGAAGGTGACGACCGGGGTGCCCGGCGGCACCACGACTTTCTTCTCGCCGTCCTTGTACTTCACCGTGATGTTCTGGCCGTCGGTGCCCTTCACGGTCTCGGCGACGGTGGCATTGGTCATGGTCGAGTTGGCGCGCAGGTCCCAGGGGCGGAAGCCTTCGGCGGCGCCGCGCTGGTTCTCCGGGAAGATGTGAACCGCGATCGCCTTCTGCGTCCCGTCGGGCTCGGGCATCGCGGTGACGCCGATATAGGAACCTGGCTTGATCTCCGACAGATCGGTCTTGGCGACGCCGAACACCGCGACGTTGTCGGTGGTCCGCACCTTCATGTCGGCGCCGTCGCGCGATTTGATCGACAGCATGGCGCCGTCGACGGCCTCGATGGTGCCGCGAATGCGCACCGCCGGCGGCTGCTGTGCAGATGCAGCCGAGGCAAAGGCAACAAGAAGCAACGCGGCGAACAGCGGCGATTTCGGCATGGTGTCCCTCATGGGTTGGGCTGGCGGATTAGGGAACACCGGGGAATTGGTGGTATTCCGTGCAAGCCACAACTTCTCGCGGAAGCGACGGCTCACACGACAACTACGCGCCGGATGAGGGTGCCGTTACTGCGATAACGGACAGGTGATGCGCTCGCGTGTTCTGATGTGGCCCGTTCAGATCGTCATTCCGGGATGGTCCGAAGGACCAGACCCGGAATCTCGAGATCCCCAATGCGCAATTGCGCATTGGGGTTCGACGCTTCGCATCGCCCCGGGATGACATTGTGCGTCACATCGGCGGCGTGAGGCCGTCGCGGCCGACGCTGACGCGATCGGTTTCAAGCGAGCCGTCCGGCAGTTTCTTCATGAAAGCGATCACCTTGGCGCCGGCCTTCAGGTCCGCTCTGTCGCCGGGAACATAGGTCACGACCGGGGTATCGGGGGCGACCTCCACCTTCTTCTCGCCGTCCTTGTATTTGACCAGCAATGTGTGGCCGTCATTGCTGACGACGGATTGCGCGACCGTCGCATTGGTCATGCTGCTGTTCGGCTTCAGGTCGTAGGGTCGCGACCCTTCGCCGGTGCCGCGCATGTTCTCCGGGAAGACATGCACCTCGACCGCCTTCGGTGTGCCGTCGGGTCCGGGCACGGTGGTCGTGCCGATGAAGGAACCGACCTTGATGTCGGACAGCGCGACCTTGGTGAGACCGAGCACCACCATGTTGCCTGCCATGTGCAGCTTGACGTCCTCGCCGCTGCGCGACTTCACCGCGAGCGTATCGCCGTCGACGCTCTCGACGGTTCCACGCACCCGCGTCGGCGTCGGCGGCTGCTGAGCGAGCGCGTAGAGCGTGGACACCGTCACCATCGCGAGCGCAATGAACGGCCGAATGAGATGGGAACGGCTGGCAGGCATAACTGATCTCCGGGAGGGAACGCGGGGGGACTAACACCAGACCCCGTTCCGGAGATGCTATTCCAGGCCTCAAGTCTTTGTGAGATCGGCCTCAACAAGCGCACGCAGTTCCGGCGTGACCTGCGGACGCCGCCCGAACCACAATTCGAAACCGCGCACCGCCTGATGCAGCAGCATGCCTAGTCCATCAGCGGTCTTCAGACCACGCGCCTCTGCCGCCGCAAGCAGCGGCGTCACCAGCGGTACATAGACGAGGTCGGAGACAACCGCGCCCTGCGGCAGCAGACCGACATCGACCTCGAGCGCGGGCTGACCATGCATGCCGAGCGAGGTGGTATTCACCAGCAGGCCGGCGCGCGGCAGCAGCCCATCAACCTTGTCCCAGGTCGCGGGATGAACCCGCGCGCCGAATTGCCCGGCCAGCGCGCGGGCTCGATCGATGCTGCGGTTGACCAGATGCACCCGCGCGATGCCGCGCTCGATCAGGCCGAACACCACCGCACGTGCCGCGCCACCGGCGCCGAGCACCAGCGCGTCCGCGGTCTTGTCCCAGCCGGGCGCGCAGGCGTCGAGATTGTTGATGAAGCCTTCGACATCGGTGTTGGTCGAGCGCAACTCACCATCGGCGAACCATAGCGTGTTGGCGGCGCCGACGGCACGGGCGCGCTCGTCCGGCGCCGACAGCGCCAGCGCGCGCTCCTTGTGCGGAATGGTGACGTTGGCGCCGACAAAGCCGCGCAGCGACAGGCGAAACAGGAAATCCTTGAAATCCTCCGGCGGCACCGCCTCGATCACATAGCCGCCCTCGATGCCGAGCGTGCGCAGCCAGTAATGATGGATCAACGGCGAGCGGGAATGCGCGGCGGGCCAGCCGATCAGGCACGCGGCGCGGGTTTTGCTTGAGGACGTCATGATTGTGACATCGGCCAAGGCGGGCGCGCTGTCAATGCGTCCGGTTCGCGGATGCGGCAACCAGCGCGCTGAGGGCGAACGCGGCGGCTGCGGCGAACCAGATCGCGGCGAGGTTGATCCAGCCATAGGCCATCGCGCCGGCGAGCGCGCCCGCGACCAGCGCCGCCCACAGCAGCAGGTTCGGCAGCCAGGCCCAGCCCGCGCCGCCGGTGAGCGCTGCGGCGATCAGCTGACCGGTCTTCACCAGCGCCCCGGTGACATAGGTCAGACCGAGCCCGGCGCCGCCTTCGAGCTGGAATACGGCGTTCTCGAGCCCCATCGCCAGCACGATAGCGGCGACCGCGGCGTTCGACAGGCCATGGGCATAGGCCACCGCCGCCGCCGTGAGCAGCCACGCCTCGACGAGCAGGAGCAGGGGCTGGCGATGCGCCAGCGCGCTGAGTGCGCAGGCCAGCGCCAGGTTACGGCGGGATTCAAGCATGACGGTGGGAATCGCTCCAAGTGTTCAGAACGACAATGTTCATGAAAGCAGTCGGCTTGGGAAGGAAGGGAGCGAAGCAGTCTCCCCGTCATTACGGGGCAATGCGACAGCATCGAATCCCAATGCGCGATTGCGCATTGGGGAATCTCGAGATTCCGGATTCGCTCGCGGGCGCGAGCGCTCCGGAATGACAATTGGATCAGGCCGCGTCGCGATGCGCGGCGATGATCTGGTCGGCGGCACGGCCCGTCACTTCGGCCATGCGGTCGAACTGGCGGGTGAAGGTGCCGGCGCCGGCGGTGGCGGAGCGCAGCTCGACGATCAAGTCGCCGATCTCGGATTCCGGCATCGTGGCGCGGACGCAATCCCAGCCGCTCCAGCCCTCGCGGGTGTCGAAGCCGAGGATCTGGCCGCGGCGCGCCGACAGGATCGCGTTGATCTTGGCGGTCGCTTCGTTCGGACAGACGATCTCGACCATATGGATCGGCTCCAGCAGCACCGGCTGGCACTGCGGCAACCCCTCGCTGACTCCGATCCGCGCCGCGGTGCGGAACGCGAGATCGGACGAGTCGACGCTGTGATAGGAGCCGTCGGTCAGCGTGACGTCGACGTCGATCACGGGAAAGCCGAGCGGGCCACGCGCCAGCGCGTCGACGACGCCCTCTTCCACCGCGCCGATATAGTTGCGCGGCACCGCGCCGCCGACCACCTTCTCGTGGAATTCGAAGCCGGAACCACGCGGCTTCGGCTTGATGTCGAGCACGACATCACCGAACTGGCCGTGGCCGCCGGACTGCTTCTTGTGCCGGCCGCGCTGAGTGATCGGCTTGCGGATGGTTTCCTGGTAGCCGATCGCCGGCGGATGCGATTTGACGTTGACGCCGTAACGGTCCTTCAGCCGCTCCTGCGCCACGCGCAGATGCATCTCGCCCTGCCCCCACAGCACGGTGTCGTGGGTGCGCGGGTTCTGGATCATCGTCAGCGAGGGATCTTCCTCGTTCAGCCGCAGCAGCGCCTGGCCGAGCTTGACGTCGTCCTTGCGGTCGGTCGCGGCAATCGAGATCGACAGCACGGCCGCGGCCGGCTCGACCTTGACCAGCGAGGCCGGCGCCGTCTTGCCGCTCGAGACCGTATCGCCGGTCTTGATCGCATCGAGCTTGCCGAGCGCGACAGTGTCGCCGGCCTCGGCCTGCGGCCGCTTGCTGTCATGCGCGCCCGAGACCGCGAGGATGCCGGAGACCCGCCCGCTCTCGCCGCTTGAGGATTGCAGCGTCACGCCGTCGTCGAGCCGGCCCGCAAGCACGCGCGCAAGCGACAGCTTGCCGCCGTGCTGCAAGTGCACGGTCTTGAACACGTAGGCCAGCGCATCCTTTTGGTCCTTGATGCCGAGCCGGCCGGCGGTCTCGGCAACGCCGGGCGCCTCATGGCGCAGCGCCTTCATCAGGCGCAGCACGCCGTTCTCGCGGCTCGCGGCGCCGAGCAGCACCGGACAGATCAGCCCTTCGCGCAGTTCGCGGGCGAGATCGTCGAACACGGCATCGCGCGGTGGCTGGATATCCTCCAGCAATTGCTCCATCAGCGCGTCGTCATGATCGGCGAGCTTCTCCAGCATCGAGAAGCGCGCTTCCTTCTCGCGATCGAGATTGCCGCCCTCGAGCGCCATCACCTCAGAGGGCTTGTGCTCGCGATAGACGAAAGCGCGCTCCAGTGCGAGATCGACGAAGCCTTCGATCAGATCGCCGTTCCAGATCGGGATCTGGCGCAGCACCAGCGGCACGCGCGAGGCCGGTTGCAGCGTCGCAAGCGTCTCGCGGACGCGCTTGTTGGCGCGGTCGATCTTGTTCAGGAATAGAAAACGGGGAATTCCGAGCTCCTCGAGCTCGCGCAGGATGATCTGCAGCTGCGGCAGTTTCTTCTCGTCGGCTTCGCAGACCACGACCGCGGCATCGACCGCCGGCAACGCTGCACGCATGTCGTGCGCGAATTCGACCGAGCCAGGACAATCGATAAAGGTGTAGCTGTCCCCCATAAAGGTGGTGGTGGCGGCGGTCAGGCCTACGCCCATCTTGTGCTGACGCGCCTCGGGGCTGGCATCGCCGACGGAGGTTCCGGCATCGACGCTGCCGGCATTCTTAATGGCGCCAGTGCGCGCCAGGATCGCTTCCAGAAGTGTGGTTTTACCGCTTTGGAAAGGGCCCACCAATGCGATGCACCGTGGACCTCGGGGACTTCTGACGTCTTGTCCCATTGCCGCCTCCTCGTTTTGGAGCTCGGCCCATGATTGGGTCGGCGACCGTTTATGCTCTGCCTGCGTTTGACATTTGGCAAGCGGGAAAACGTCGCTGCGGTGCGGCGTCGCGTAAGTTTGCAATCCCGAGCCATCGTCCGGACAATTGCGGCCGCTGCGTCAGTTCCTTCGCGCAAGTCCCGGAGCAATCTCGCGCAAGCGTGTCGCAAGGTCGAGCAGACGCTGCACGGCGGGCGAGACATCTTCATCGCGCCACGCAATCGTGAGCGGAGCCGTCATCGCCGGCGCGGCCAAGCGGACATACGCCACGCCGCGACCGGCCTGTGCGCGTGCAGCGGCCTCCGGGACGAGCGATACACCGACGCCGGCGGCGATCAGGCCAATCGCGGTTTGCAGATGCAGCACCTCCTGCGCGAGCCGCGGCGTGAAGCCGGCGGCCTGGCACGCGGCGACGATCAGGCCGGTGACCGACGGCTCCGGTCGCGCCGGATACAGCACGAAGGCATCGTCGGACAATTCGGCAAGCGCAATGTCGTCCCTCTCGGCAAGCGGATGCGCGCGCGGCAACGCCGCGACATAGGGCTCCTCCAGGATCAGGCGCTGGGCAAGACCCGCCTCCGGCAATAGCGCCGGGCGTGCGAAGCCGACATCGATCCGGCGTCGCCGCAGCGCTTCGGCAATCTCGGCCGCCAGCATCTCGTCGAGCACGAGCTCGACGTCGGGACAGGCGTCGCGATAGCTGCCGATGAGATCGGGCAGACCGGCGAACATCGCGGAGCCGACGAATCCGATCGCGAGCTTGCCGGCCTGGCCGCGCCCGACGCGCCGCGTGTCCGCGACCGCGGCCTCGAAATTTGCGAGCAGCGCGCGGGCGCGCGCAAGCAACAGCTCGCCCGCCTCGGTGAGCCTGACAGGACGGCTATTCCGCTGCAGCAACGTCACGCCGAGTTCGTCCTCGAGCTGACGGATCTGCTGGCTCAGCGGCGGTTGCGCGATGTGCAGCCGCTCGGCCGCGCGGGTGAAATTCAATTCCTCACCGAGCGCCACGAAATATCTGAGGTGTCGCAATTCCATGCCGGCGGTATAGCACGGCGGCGGGTGCCGTCAGTCATACGCAATAGCTCTGCAACCGTATCGAACGAGTATTGGACCGGATGCGCGAACGCGGACAGCCTGCGGCAAACCACAGGGGGTCCCCATGACGGCGCTGGAAAAAGCCTTCGCGGATGCAGCCGCGGCAGGCATCACACAACAGAAGATCGATATCGGCGGCCTGCGGGTCAATATCGCGCGCTTCGGCAAAGGGCCGCCGCTGCTCCTGCTTCACGGCTGGCCGGAGTTCTGGCTGGTGTGGCGCCCGCTGATGCTGCGCCTCGGCGACAGTTTTGAACTGATCGCGCCCGACTTGCGCGGCTGCGGCGACACCGGCAAGCCGACACCGGGGCCCGATGCGTCCGCCACCGCGGAGCGCCACGCGCTGGATATGTTTGCCGTCATGGACGCGCTCGGTCATGACCGCTTCGGCGTGATCGGCGGCGATCTCGGCGCCTATGTCATGCAGGCGATGTCGCATCGACAGCCGCAACGGCTGACCGGCACGCTCTATCTCTGCACGCCCTATCCGGGCCTCGGCCAGCGCTACGGCCAGCCCGGCCACCTGATCGAGGTCTGGTATCAATACTTCCAGCAGCTGCCATGGGCCGCGCAACTGGTCGGAAGCTCGCGCGAGTCATGCCGGCTCTACTTCCGACATTTCCTCGACCACTGGTCGCGCGACGATCCCGCCGTGTTCGGCGATCTGCTGGAAGCCTATGTCGACAACTTCATGAAGCCGGGCAACATCCAGGGCGGCTTCGACTGGTATCTCTCGTCCGCGCCCAATCGCCGGCTCTGGCTGGAAGGCATGCTGCCGGCGCAGCCGCGCATCGACGTGCCCTCGCGCTTTCTCTGGGGCCGTCGCGATCCGTTGATCGCGCCCGAATGGTCGGACAGGTTGGGAGACTATTGGAGCGAACCTTCGATCAGGTTCGTCGAGACCGGGCATTACGTTCACGCCGAGGCGCCCGCGATCGTTGCCGAAGAAGCGAGCGACTTCTTCGGCAAGCTGATCAACCGCAGGGGCGCGCGTTAGCGGCCCGGACGCAGCTCCAGGCTCTCGAGGCCGGCGGCGATGTTGATGCCGACCTGGCCCTGCACGCTGAGCGGCTGCAGGGCGATCGTGTTGTCGGAGCCGCCGACCAGCACGTTGCCGCCGACGCCGACACCGAGCGTCGCGCTGCCCTGCGCGCCGGCATAGTTGCCGGAGAGCGCACCCGGCCCGAGCCGCTCCACCGGTGCATAGACGCCCCAGGCCAGCGCCGATTCCTGGGTGATGCCGAGATCGATGCCGACCTTCTGGATGGTCGCGATGTAGCGATCCTCAGGCAGACCATTGGCGCGCAGCACGCAACCGAGATGGGTCACGGAACCGACGATGAAGCCGACGCTCGCGCCACCGCGGCATTCCAAGACGCCGACCTGCACGCGCTGGATCGGCTGTTGGGCGCTGGCGCCGACGATTGCGGTCAGCGTGGCAATGGCAGCACCGGCGAGGAGAGTGAAGCGACGCATGGCGGAGTCTCCGGCTGAGAGGCATGACGCGAGCAGAGAACAGAACGGCGCCGTGTCTGCGGCGCCGTCCGCATCCTATGCCACAACACCGTATGTCCAGCCAGAATTTGCGGTGCCCGGCCACCGATTGTCAGGAGATGTTGCGGCGCTGCTATGTTCCTCCCGGCCTGCCGATGTGGTCGAGCAACGGACAGCAAACAACAGACAACAAAAAAGAGGCCCGCTTTCGCGGGCCTCTTGATCAAACACCAACCAACTTAGTGGTGGTGATGATGACGGTGGTGACGGTGATGCCGGCGCGGACCGTTGTAGCGGACCGGCTCGAGATCGATGCCGGCGATGCCGGCCGCAACGTTGAGGCCGGTCTGGCCCTGCACGCTGACCGGCTGCAGCGCATAGGCGTTGTTCGGGCCGCCGAACAGGAAGTTACCGCCGGCACCGAGGCCGACCGAGGCGTTGACGCCGACGCCGCCGTAGCTGCCGGCCAGCGCACCGCGCGGGAGCTGCGTGGTTGGCGCGCTCACGGCCCAGGCGAGCTGGGTCGTCGCGGTGACGCCGAGGTCGACGCCGATCCGCTTCACGGTCGCAACATAGGGCTCGGGCCGACGGCCGCCGCTCTGGAACACGCATTCGAGGCGCGCGACAGAGCCGACAACGAAGCCGACATTCTCGCCGCCCTGGCATTGCAGGACCCCGGCTTGAACCTGAGGCGCCGCGTTGGCGGTGGCGAACGGCGCCAGCAACGCAAGCGCTGCAAGGGTGAGGGTCGAAAGTCGCATTGAACTGTCTCCGCAAGGTGAACTGAATTTGCGCGGCGGACAGGAAGGAAGGCTCGTGTCCAAAACAAGGCAGTGCGCAAAGACGCCGTAAAAACTTCCCGCGTGTGGCATCGATGTTCGCACACACGCGCGTGAGGTGAGCAGGATGTGATTTGACTCGTCGAATTTACCGGCGCGCGATTTCAGCACACAAACAAAAACGCTCCCGCACCAGGTGCGGGAGCGTTTTTTAAGTTCGGATCGAACTACCGCAGATTACCGCAGAAGCGCTGGATGCGCTTGCAGGCATCCTCGAGATCGGAGGTCTTGGTGGCGTAGGAAATGCGGAACGCGGGTCCGAGCCCGAATGCCGATCCCTGCACCACGGCGACGCCTTCGCTCTCGAGCAATTCGGTGACGAACGCCTCGTCGTTGTCGATCAGCTTGCCCGACGGCGCCTTCTTGCCGATCGTGCCGGCGCAGGACGGATAGACATAGAACGCGCCTTCCGGCCGCGGACACTCGATGCCGCTCGCCTGGTTGAGCATCGACACCACGAGGTCGCGACGCTCCTTGAACACCTTGTTGTTCGCGGCGATGAAGTCCTGCGGACCGTTGAGCGCCTCGACCGACGCCCACTGCGCGATCGACGACGGGTTCGAGGTCGACTGCGACTGGATCGTCGCCATCGCCTTGATCAGCTGCGCCGGGCCGCCGGCATAGCCGATGCGCCAGCCGGTCATGCAGTAGGCCTTCGACACGCCGTTCACGGTCAGCGTGCGATCATACAGGCTCGGCTCGACCTGCGCCGCCGTGGTGAAGACGAAGTCGTCATAGACGAGGTGCTCGTACATGTCGTCGGTCATCACCCAGACATGTGGATGCTTGACCAGCACGTCGGTGATCGCCTTGAGCTCGCTCTTCGTATAGGCCGAGCCGGTCGGGTTCGAGGGCGAGCACAGGATCACCCATTTGGTCTTCGGCGTGATCGCCTTCTCGAGATCTTCCGGACGCAGCTTGAAGCCGGTCGAGGCCGGGCAAACCACCGGCACCGACTCGCCGCCGGCGAGCGCCACCATCTCGGGATAGCTGACCCAGTACGGCGCCGGGATGATCACCTCGTCGCCCGGATTGATGGTCGCCATCAGCGCGTTGTAGAGCACCTGCTTGCCGCCGGTGCCGACGATGACCTGGTTCGGCTTGTAGGTCAGGCCGTTCTCGCGCGCGAACTTGTTGATGATGGCTTCCTTCAGTTCCGGAATGCCGCCGACGTCGGTGTACTTGGTCTTGCCGGCCTCGATCGCGTGGATCGCTGCGAGCTTGATGTTGGCGGGCGTATCGAAGTCAGGCTCGCCGGCGCCGAGGCCGATGACGTTGCGGCCCGCGGCTTTCAGCGCGCGTGCTTTGTCCGTGACCGCGATCGTCGCGGACGGCTTCACACGGTCGAGCGCAGCGGACAGGAAGGCCATTATCATCTCCTGGCAAACGTCGTGAGCCGTTGGGCCACGACTTGATTTGAATGGGATCGCGGCACCCTAGGCCTGTCGCCGCTGCACCGCAAGAAGCTTGGCGGTAAAGCACGAAAACTTTCGCGCATGGCTCGCGGTGCGCGCAATTTTCCGCAAGTTCCGGCGCCGGATGACTCATATCCGGCAAGGCCGGTGACCATAGCTCCGGCCTTGCCGGCAGGGCCTTCGGCGGCATGCGCCGGCGCGGATTGCTCCGAGGACAATGCCGCGCGGCACCTGCCTGACAGCGCTAGCGGCGGGCCGTCAACGCAGACCGGCGCGTCATGCCGCCAAGGATGCCGCGTTAAGGTTTGAGGGTTGCAGCGCGCCGGCCATGGTCGCGACCTTGGTATCAACCTTGTCATCGACCGGCACCGTGCAGAGCGTCGCGCAGGCGTGATCCGAGTTGTTCTGCCGTGTTGATGGAATCGTTCTGCACGCGTGCAGTGCGGTAGACGTTTCGACTTTTTCCACACTGCAGGGCTTGCGACGCACCCCCGTCGGCATCATTGTTTAGCGGCGTTGCGGTGTGACAGGCCGCGCAATTCGAGCGTACCGTCTCCCTGACCCGAGTGAACACCGACGCAATGTACAAGCTCTATTCGATGCAGCGCTCCGGCAACAGCTACAAGGTCCGGCTGGCGCTTGCCGTGCTGAACACGCCGTACGAGGCGATCGAGATCGACATCCTGCGCGGCGAGAGCCGCACCCCGGAATTCCTGGCCAAGAATCCGAGCGGCCAGGTGCCGTTGCTCGAGGTCGCCGAAGGCCGCCACCTCGCCGAGTCCAATGCCATCCTCTGGTACGTCGCGATCGGCACACCGCTGGCGCCGGAGTCGCGGATCGAGCGCGCCGAGGCGCTGCAGTGGATGTTCTTCGAGCAGCACGCGCTGGAGCCGAACATCGGCGCCGCCTATTTCTGGCTGTCGCTGGTCAAGGGCGGACGCGACCTGCAGACGCACGCGCTGGAGGACTGGATGGAGCGCGGCTACGCGGCGCTGCAGGTGATGGAGAATCACCTCAAGGAACACACCTATTTCGCCGCCGGACAGCTCACTGTCGCCGACATCGCCCTCTACGGCTACACCCACGTCGCCGACCGCTGCGACTTCGACCTGGCGACCTTTCCGTCGATCCGCGCCTGGCTCAAGCGGGTCGAGCAGACCCCCGGATTTGTCTCGATGGACTGGCAGCCTGGTACCGAGGCCGAGCCTGAGCCCCGGCTCGCGGCCGGCGTCTGAACGGCCGGGTGTGAATCCGGGGAATAACGGGGAAACTGCCTAAATAGCGGGCAAAACCTGCGCCACCGCCGCATTTTAGCCATTTTTGGACGGCGCCGCCGCCGCAATGTTGCCGGTGACAACCGGCAGATTCGCGCGGATGTCGCGAGTGATTCGCTCGCGGCCTGAGGGATTTAGACCATGAAACGATGGTCCGGCACGGCAGGCTTCGATGGCCGCCCTGCCCCGGTGGCATCATCCCGGCTGACGAACGCGATCGCCGCGTCGCTCGCGCTTGGCGCGCTGACGCTGTGCCTGGTCGTCGCCGTGACCGTGCTGTCGAGCAACATCACCATGGCAACGGCGATCCCGGCGTAATCAAGCAATTTCCGGTTGGCACCTGATCCGCGGCAAGGCGCGGGAGAGACAGCGGCGCGACATGATGAAGACCCCCGTCGGACTTGTGACCGTGACGCTGTCGGCGGCGATCCTGCTAGCGGCATCGCTCCTGATCGTGACCGGCACGCAAGGCGAAGACCACGCGCGCCCCGCGCATGTCACGACGCCGGCCGCCAAGCCGGCCCCGCACCACTAGCGCCGTCTCGAACGCAAAATGCGCTAGCCCCATTTGTGGAAGATGAGAAACGCGCCGGCGGCGATGAAGGCAAATCCGAGCGCGTGATTCCAGCCCAGCGGCTCCTTCAGGTACAACACCGAGAAGGCGGCGAACACGACCAGCGTGATCACCTCCTGCATGGTCTTGAGCTGCGCCGCCGAGTAGACCGCGCTGCCCCAGCGATTGGCCGGCACCGCCAGCCAGTATTCGAAGAAGGCGATGCCCCAGCTCACCAGGATGACGATGGGGAGCGAATGATCCTTGAACTTGAGATGGCCGTACCAGGCGAAGGTCATGAAGACGTTCGAGGCGAACAGCATCAGGATCGGCAGCAGCGAAGGCGAAATGGCGGGCATCGATTGTCCTCTTGCAAGCAAAGCACGCGGTAACCCGCAGGCACGGAACCGGGTTCCGCGCCGATCTGCATATCATTTGATTTGAAAGCAGCGAAAGCTGGTTCGGCCCTCGCAACGCCCGCTTAACGGTCGTCACGGAAATGCCGGCGCCGTTGCGGCCCTGTCGTCAAACTGCGGCTTTATCGTTCGTTTGACAGACAGCGAGAACGCGCATGCGGTTCGACTGGCGTGCCATTTCAGGTCCGGCCCTGACGGCGATCACGGCATCCGCCGCCTTCCTGATCGATCGCCTCGTTGTCGCCGTCCCCAATCCCGCGCCGCTGTTCGTCTGCATCGTGGCGCTTGCGAGCTCGATCAGCGGCATCACCTCCGGGCTGATCTCCGCCGCGATCGCGGTGGCCGCCTCGGCGCTGTTCTTCCTCGATCATCGCGCGCTGCCCGGTTACGACACCGCCGACGTCGTGCGGATGCTGATGCTGGCGGCGACCGCGGCCGGCACCGCCGTGATCACCGGAATGCTGCGGCAGAAATGGATCGACGCCTTTGCCGCCGACCAGCAGCATCACGCGACCTCGGAGCGGCTCGCCGCCGCGCTCGACCAGGTCGACATCGGCATCGTGCTGCTCGACGCCGACACCCGCGCCGAATTCATCAACCGCGCCTTCCGCGACTATTTCGCGCTGTCCGATGCGCAGGCCGACAGCAGGCCGCCCTTCGTCGCGCTGATGTATCACGGCCGCGATACCGGCGCCTATGAACTGCCGGAGGACGAGCTGAGCGCATTCATCGCCGAGCGCATCGCGATGATGCGTGCCGGCGACTCCACGCCGATCAATCTCAGCCTCGCCGACGGCCAGGTGCTGCGCTTCAGCTGCACCGCACTGCCCGACGGCGGCCGCATGCTGAGCTACACGCCGGTCACCGACCTCGTACGGCACACCGACGATCCCGCCAAAGCCGACGAATACCGGGCGCAGCGCGCCGGCCGCGAACGCCATCTGGCGCGACTGCTGCGCGCCGCCGAGTGAGGCGCGACCTCGTCCGCAATTGATCCTGCGAGATAGCGACGGTAGAATCTCGCGGGCGGTGCGGACGCATCGCCCGCAAGCAGGATCATCCAGGAATCTCCATGGCCGACGACGTCACCATCCGCTTCGTCACGCGCGACGACTACGCCCAGTGGCTTCCTCTGTGGGACGGCTACAATGCCTTCTATGAGCGATCCGGGCCGACCGCGCTCGCGCCCGAGATCACCGCGATGACGTGGGAGCGTTTCTTCGATGCCTATGAGCCGGTGCATGCACTGGTCGCCGACGCCGGCGGCAGATTGCTCGGGCTGACGCATTATCTGTTTCACCGCTCGACCACGGCGATCGCGCCGACCTGCTATTTGCAGGATCTGTTCACCAGCGAAGCCGCGCGCGGCAAGGGCGTTGGCCGCGCGTTGATCAACGGTGTCTACACGCAGGCCAGGCTCGTGGGTTCGCCGCGCGTCTACTGGCAGACGCATGAGACCAACCACACCGCGATGCAGCTTTATGACAAGGTCGCGGACAAGCCCGGCTTCGTCATCTATCGCAAGATTGTCTGAGCCCGCATCCGCGCCTGTGGATTGAACAGAGGTGTCACCGGCACGTTACAAAGCCCGGCTAGGCTTGCGCTCGCGCAGATCAGGCCCCCCGTCTCAGATCTTCGCCGAGCGGTCCCCGTCAGTCGCCGCGTCTGACCGGGACCGCTTTTTTTGCGACATCTCATTTTGCGACATCGCCATTTTTGCGACTTTGCCATGCGCGATCGGCGGTAGGACGGCACCTTGCCGGGCCCTGGCGTGCTTGTCACAATGCGCGGCACCCCTCGCCTATCCCACAGGATTGTCTCATGGAAATTCGTAATCTCGGCGGCTCCGGGCTGCGCGTGTCCGCGGTCGGCCTCGGCTGCAACAATTTCGGCCAGCGCACCGACCTCGAAACCTCGCGCAAGGTGATCCACAAGGCGATCGATCTCGGCATCACCCTGTTCGACACAGCCGACATCTATGCCGGCATGGGCGGCTCGGAGACCGTGCTCGGCACCGTGCTGGGCAACCGCCGCAAGGACATCGTGCTCGCCACCAAATTCTCCAAGCCGATGGCGACCGACGGCACCAAACAGGGCGCCTCGCGGCGCTACATCATGTCGGCGGTCGAAGCGAGCCTCACCCGCCTGAAGACCGACTATATCGATCTCTACCAGCAGCACGACTACGATCCGCTCACACCAATCGACGAGACGCTGCGCGCGCTCGACGATCTCGTCCGCCAGGGCAAGGTGCGCTACATTGGCAACTCCAACTTCCCGGCCTGGCGGATCGCCGAAGCCGAGTACGTCGCGCGCCAGATGAACGTGAACCGCTTCGTGTCCTGCCAGGACGAATACAGCCTCCTGGTGCGCGACATCGAAAAGGACCTGCTGCCGGCGGCGCAGCAATACAATCTCGGCCTGCTGCCCTTCTTCCCGCTCGCCAGCGGCCTGTTGACCGGCAAGTACCAGCGC
The DNA here is from genome assembly GCF_029952935.1 of Bradyrhizobium sp. Mp19. Classification (NCBI taxonomy): domain Bacteria; kingdom Pseudomonadati; phylum Pseudomonadota; class Alphaproteobacteria; order Hyphomicrobiales; family Nitrobacteraceae; genus Bradyrhizobium; species Bradyrhizobium sp. Mp19. The sequence goes on from NZ_JASAUT010000024.1 coordinate 18,149, forward strand.
GGCGCCGCTGCACCCGCCGATACCCGCTTCGCCAAGGCGCCGGCCCTGAAGGATCGCTACGTCACGCCGCGCAACGAGGACATCGTCGAGAAGCTGCAGGCGTTTGCCAGGGAGCGCGGCCACACCATGCTCGAGCTCGCCTTCTCCTGGCTCGCCGCCCGCCCGCAAGTCGCAAGCGTCATCGCCGGCGCGACGCGACCCGAGCAGATCGAGCAGAACGTCAAGGCGATCAGCTGGAAGCTGAGCGTGGAGGAGATGACGGAGATTGATGGGATCACGAAGGGGTAGACACTGCGGTCGTGTAACCACAGCGTCGTCCCGGCGCAGGCCGGGACCCATTACCACTAATGCGCGTGGTTATGGCGTGCTGTGGCTCCACCGTTTTCCAGCAATCGAGTTCGGTGGTAATGGGTCCCGGCCTTCGCCGGGACGACGTTGTGGTTGGAGCTAGCGCTTATGCTACCAGCCCCTTCATCGGCTTTACCGGGGCGCTGTCCGGAAATACGGCATCAGCCAGCACGCGTTCGCCAAGGCCGAACTGGTCGTGCAGCACGCCCTTGATCACGGCGCGCAGGTCGGTGGTCGGGGCGAGGTCGCGGGCCTGGTAGAGATTGGCGGGCTTGAGGCCCGGCCAGTCGGTGATCATGCGGCCGCCATTCACGGCGCCGCCGGCGAGCAGCGCGATGGTGCCGGTGCCGTGGTCGGTGCCCTCGGTGCCGTTGATGCGCGCGGTGCGGCCGAACTCGGTCGCGACCACGATCACGGTGTCGCGCCAGCGCGCGCCGAGCCCGCTCTGGAATTCCGCCAGCGAGCCGTCGAGGCCGCCGAGCAGCTGCGCGAGGCGGCCGACCGGCCCGCCTTCATTGGCATGGGTATCCCAGCCGTCGAAGGCGAGCGCGCCGATCCGCGGGCCGTCATCGGCCGCCATCAATTTCGCGGCGCCGCGCGCCACGAGGCGCATCGCCGCCACGCCGCCCGCCCCGGGCTTCGGCTTCATTTCGTCGCCCTGCGCCTGCTTCTCGAGCTGTAAGCCTTGCGTCAGCGCGCTTGCCAGCGCCGGATCGCGATGCTGATAGAGATCGAGCAGCCGCATCGCGGTGTCGTCAGCGGCTTGCGGCAGAGCGGTCGGGGCCCAGCCGACGGTCGGCGCCGCGCCGCGCAGCACCAGCGGCGTGGTCGGGCCGACCGCGAGCGCGCTCGTCACCCGCTCGCCTTTCGGCAGCGCCTCCAGCGCGCGGTTCAGCCAGCCGGACTGCACGCGGCCCGGACCGGGGAAGCCGCTCTCCAGCACGTCCTGGCCATCGAAATGCGAGCGATCGCGATAGGAGGTCGCCACTGCATGAACGACTGCGGCCTGCTTGGCGCGATACATCCGCGAAAATTCCGGCATCGCCGGATGCAGGCCGAAGAACGGATCGAGCATCACCGCCGCGTTCGGGCCATCGGGGCGCAGCGCGATCGCGCCATGCAGGCCGGCATAATCAGGGTCGCCAACCGGGGCGACCGTGGCGAGGCCGTCGAGCGCGCCGCGCAGGATGATGGTGACGAAGCGCGGATCTCGGCCATCGGCCGCGCGCGCGAATTTCGGCAAATACGCCCAGGCCGCAAACGAGGCGCCGCCGAGCAGCAGCGCGCGCCGCGACGTCGCCTGCAGCATCAGGCTCTCGGAGCATTCCATCGTCATCTCCTCTGGAACTCGGGCGACATCAACAGCAGCGCCAGCGCCTGCTGCCGCGATTCCGCACGCTCGATGGTGCGCCGCGTCTCGGGCGAGGCTGCATCGGCGGCAATGAGCTCGAGCAGGTCGCGCGGGTCGAAGCGGTCGGCGAGCTGGGAGGCGACTTGCGCCGAAATGTCGAGCCTGAGCTTGACGCCTTCAGGTGCCGCCCAGGCCGCGGCGGTGTCCGGAAATCCGTTCGGCCCGGCCGGCGACCACAAGGGCTGGCCGAGCACGTTGAGGCCATTGAGATAGCGGCCCGGATCTTCGGGATTGCGCGCCAGCAGGCGGCCGGATGCGACCAGGAATTCGTAAGGCGAACGCATCTTCGTCAGCGGCGCCTGCCAGGCCTCGTTAGACTGCACTAGCGTGGTGGCCAGCGCCCCGAGATCGCCGTCTGTTTTCGTGAACGTATCCTTTAGCCTCGCCACCAGCGCCGGCGGCGGATCGTCGGCGACGAAGTGGCGCGCGAATTTGGTCGCGATGAATTTTGCGGTCGAGGGATGCCGCGCGATATCAGACAGCACCGCCTCGCCCTGCGCGACGCCGGCCTGCGCGTAGGTCTTGCCGAGCACCTGCTGCGGTCCGGGCTGGTGCGCATTGGCATTGAACACGAAGCTGCCGGGCGTGCCGAGTTGGCCACGGCGGCCGGCAAAGGTCCAGCCGGTGATGACGCGCGCCAGTGCCGTCACGTCGTCCTGGGTGTAGCCGCCGCCGACGCCGAGCGTATGCAGCTCCATGATCTCGCGCGCGAGGTTCTCGTTCAGGCCACGATTGCGGTTGATACCGGCGCGCGACTCCGGGCCGAGCGATTGCTGGTTGTCGAGAAAGAACAGCATCGCGGGATGCTGCTCGACGGCCTTCAGCATGTCGCCGAAGCGGCCGAGCACATGCGGACGGATCGCCTCGCGCTCGAACGCGCCGGCCCACATCCGCGCCAGCGCGCCCTTGTTGGCGGAGATGCAGAAGTGGTTGGACCAGAACACCACGAGCCGCTCGACGAAGCCGCAATCGGCGACCACGCCGCGTTGCAGCCGCGCCAGCGCCTCGGCGCGGAACGTCTTCTGGATGATGTTGAGCGGCTGCGCCGGCGGCTTGGGCGGACCGGCCAGCGGCTGTATCGTCGGAGGCTGCATCGGAGCCGACGGCGTCATCGCCGCATTGGCGTTGTCAGGCGCCTGCGCCTGCATCGCCGAATCCTTCCCGGCGATCTCCTTGGCGGCGGAGGGCAGCGACAGGTTGCGCCGCGGCTGTGGCTTGGCGTCCGGTCCTTGCGGCGGCGTTTCGCTCGCGCCTTGCTGCGCGGCCTTCGCGGCGTTGCGCGCCTGCTGGATCTCGAACTGATAGTCGAACACCTGCTTGCCGAGTTCGGGTGTCGAGAGCAGGCCCGGCACTTCGAGCAGCGCGCCGTTCGGACGCGCCAGTTCCGCCAGCACGAAACCGCGAGGATCGGAGGCCGCGTTGATGAAGTCGCCGGACGCCCCGCCGCGGGCGCCGAATCCAAACCGGTTGAGGGCGACCAGCGCGGCTTGCGAATCACGGGCCATCAGAATTTCCTTGACGAATTCCCGGGCGATTTCCTTGACGATTTCCTTGGCCGCCTATCCCGGCTATATCTGTCGCACGGCATCATAGCGCGGTCCGGGATGAACCCGAGATTAATTCGCGCATTAAATCGCGGTTAGAATGGACCTCTCGTCAAACGATCGTTCCCAACCAGGATCTCCGCGCCGGCTTGCCTGCACGGCATGCGGCAGCGAATTTTCCTGTTCGCTCACGGGCGCATGCTGGTGCTCCGATGAGCGTTTTCGCCTGCCGATGCCGAGCGACGGCGGCGACTGCCTGTGCCCCGCATGCTTGCGCAAGCTCGCGGAACAGCAAGCAGCGGTGAGCGCCACGTGAACGCACGCTGGACCGTCGACGCCGTCCTGCTCGACATGGACGGCACACTGCTCGACACCGAGAAGGTCTATTTCGACAGCCTGGTCGCGGCGCTGAATGCATGCGGCTACACCGACGACGTCGTCGCGCTGTGCCACTCCATGGTCGGGCTTCCCGGCCCGGCCTGCGAAGCGATGCTGCGCGATCATTACGGCGCGGCGTTTCCGCTCGCCGAGGTCAACCGCGCCTTCATCATCAACCGCGATCGGATGTTCGAAGCCCCCTTGCCGCTGAAGCGCGGCGCGCTGGCGCTGCTTGACGGGCTCGCCGCCGCCGATTGCCCGATGGCGATCGTGACTTCGTCGTCCCGCCGCACCGCCGAGCGCCATCTCGGGCTCGCTGGCATCCGCGACCGCTTCGACACGTTGCTGACGCTTGACGATGTCGCGCAGGGCAAGCCGGATCCGGAGCTCTATCTCAGGGCAGCCGCGCGGCTCGGCGTGACGCCGGCGTCCTGCATCGCCGTGGAAGATTCCAACCACGGCGTCGCCGCCGCCCACGCCGCCGGCGCGATCACGCTGATGGTGCCGGATATGGCGCCGCCGACCGAAGCGATTCGTGCGAAATGCGCAGCCGTACTGCCGGACCTCAACGCGGTGCTGGCGTTGTTGCGCGAACGCGGCGCGCTCTGATCGTCATTGCGAGCGTCAGCGAAGCAATCCATCGTCCCGCATATGCCCGGACATGTTGTCGGCACGCTCGCGGAGTGTCCATTGGCTGATTGAGTTGCTACCGCCGCGCCAGATTGATCCTTCAGCACGGCGCCGGTGGCAGCATCATGCGCGCTGCTATTTCGTGATTCTGGGCCGCGTGGATGTCGGCGGCGTTGGCGCCGCGGGCTGAAGATTGAACGTCAGCCAGACGTTCCAGCCTGCTGGCCGATTTTCATTGGCGAATTCGCCGTAGCCCTTCAGGTTCAGATATCCCTGCATGTCTCCGACCGGGAAAATGTAGCCGACCTGCGGGCCGACGCCCGCCACGCGCGACCGGAAGCAGCCGACACGATCGCCCGAGCCGCCATCGCAGCCGAGTTGCTGATAGAGGTAACCGACGAGACCGACCTGCCACTGCTTGGTCAGGAATTGCGACGCACCCCAGTCGAGGTGCATGTCGACGCCGCTTTGATATTGCGTGGAGGGGTTGACAAAGTTGTAGGTGAATCCCAGCACCGTCGAAAATTCATGCCCGGTCTTTGGATCGAAATAGGTGTAGCCGCCGCCCGCGTCGATTGCCCAGTGCCCAAGCCCCAGATTCGCAAGGCGGCCCGACTGGTAGGCGCCGGCCGGGAGGTCGGCGGTAACGTACGTCATGTAATTGTTGACACCTGCATTCCAGCGTAGCGCGAACTGCGGGATCAGGTCGCCGAATGCAATGAGCGAGCTGTCGATGCTGTCAAACCGGGAGAAGGGGAACGTGGCGCCGCCCGGTCCCGCCAATGTCCCAACGAGCGATCCCGCCAGCGACGTGGAGTTGGAGCCGTAGGTCGCCAGCAGGCTGGCAGAGGCCTGACCGCCCAGCACGGGTGTTGCAAAAGTATAAGTCCCGGCTACAAGGCCAAGATTCACATTCGCATTGACGTTCGCGTTCACGGTGGCCGTCAGATTCGCGGGAAAGCGACCAAGCGTGATTTCGCGCGACCGCGCCACGTCGCCGCCGGCGGAAACAGAGGTGTGATAATAAACCGAGGTCACCGACCAGCCCGGCGCCTGCTGAGGAACAGCCGCGAGGCTGCCAAAAAATCCGGGTAACCAAAAGCTGATGCCATTTTCGTCGGCGCGAGCCGCTTGGGTGGACAGCACCAGCAGAGCGGCAAGCGCCCCAACTCTCAAATGCCACTGCGAAAAAAATCTGCGTCCCAAACCCGGTCCAAGGTACCCCATCGCCGATCCCCCGACTCTCGCGATCCCACCGTCGCTCCGGCGGGGTAGAAGCCCGGAAAGAATAAGCCGACGCCGCCGTTGGTCCATGCGAAATCGGCATATTTGCGTTCAGCCGGCCCTTTATTGAAAGGCTGTGTTCATGACGCCACAGCCTTGGCACTTTTTGCATAGTCGTCAGGGGCTCTCGACAAGGAAGAGGCGACCTGGCTCGATTGATCTAGATCAACATGAGAACGATGCGGTGCTGGAAGCATCTTGTCTTGTCTCGTTCGCAGATGCTGCGCCGTCGGTCTCGCACTTCAGATACTCGATCGTCTTTTGACTGACCAAAGCGTTAAATCCTCCCGAAGCAACCGGCGAGCTGGAAAGCTGCCGAGAGGTTCTTGCTCCGGCGACGCTCGTAACTTTGAAACTCGTTCACTGCGAGTAGCTCATGCTGCATGCCGCAAGATCATCGCGGCGGGTCCGAGGGCGGAAGCTACGACTCTCGTCAGCCGAACCTCAGGATTCCACGCAAGGTGCCTAAGGCGGCTCGCATCTTTGCGCCCCTAGCCATTGCCGCCGCTATCGTCCGGCCACGCGTCATGCCGATCGACACCTCAGCAAGCCATGTCGGCTTCAGGTGCATCACCAGGAAGAGGATCACGTCATGAGTAACGACACGATTCCAGAAAAGCCTGAGATGGGTACAGAGCCGATCAGTGCAGGATTGAAACGCCGCGATCTCTTGTTGAGCGGCAGTTCGCTCGTCGCCGTTTCGGCACTCTCTGCTGTCGGTGCGACAAGCTCCGCGCAGGCGCAGCAACCAACGCCGACCCCGGTGCCCGCGCCGGCCGGACAGCGGCCCAATATCGTCGTCATCATGGGGGACGATATCGGCATCTGGAATATCGGTGCTTACCATCGTGGCATGATGGCCGGCCGGACGCCGAACCTCGACAAGATCGCCGCAGAAGGCATGCTGTTTACTGATTATTACGCCGAAGCGAGTTGCACCGCAGGCCGCGCCAACTTCATCACCGGCGAGCTGCCGATCCGCACCGGCATGACAACGGTCGGTCAGGCCGGCGCCCCCACAGGCTTGCCGGCGGAGGCCGTGACCATTGCCACCGCGCTCAAAGGCATGGGCTATGCCACCGGCCAATTCGGCAAGAACCACCTTGGCGACAAGAACGAGTTTCTGCCGACAGTGCACGGCTTCGACGAGTTCTTCGGCTATTTGTATCATCTCGACGCGATGGAAGACCCGGCCCACCCCGCTTATCCGCAGGAGCTGCTAAACACAGTCGGTCCGCGCAACATGATCCATTCGTGGGCAACCAATGTGGACGATGCCACCGTGGATCCGCGCTGGGGCAAGGTCGGCAAGCAAAGAATTGAGGACGCCGGAACGCTCTATCCCAAGCGGATGGAAACTGTGGACGATGAAATTCGAGACTTTGCGTTGAGTTTCATTGAAAAGGCCAAAGCCGACAACAAGCCGTTCTTCTTGTGGCTCAATCCAACTCGCATGCACATCGTCACGCACTTGTCGCCCAAGTATCAGGCGATGCGCAACTCCAAGAACGGTTGGTCGATTCATGAAGCCGGCATGGCACAGCTTGACGACGATGTCGGCGTCGTCATGCAAAAGCTTAAGGACATGCGCGTGGATGACAACACCATCGTCATCTTCACCACCGATAACGGCACCGAGGTCTTCACTTGGCCGGATGGCGGACAGACGCCTTTCGCGCAGAGCAAAGGTACTGTCATGGAAGGCGGCTTCCGCGCGCCCGCGATGATCCGCTGGCCGGGCAAAGTGCCGGCCGGCAAGGTCGAGAACGGCATCATCTCCGGGCTGGACTGGTTCCCGACCTTGCTGGCTGCTGCCGGCAACCCGAACATTGTCGAGGAACTGAAGAAGGGGAAGCACATCGGGGACCGTACCTACAAGTGCCATCTGGACGGTTATAATCAGATGGACATGATTACCGGCAAGGGGCCGTCGAACCGGCACGAAATCTGGTACTTCGGTGAGAGCGAGCTCGGGGCTGTGCGCATCGACGACTACAAGTATCGTTTCATCGACCAGCCGGGGGGCTGGCTGGGCGAAAAAAGCAAGGTTGACGTGCCCTACCTGACCAACCTTCGCCTGGATCCGTTCGAGCGAACGGGCTGGCCTGATAGCGGGACCAAATACGGCGCGCAACAATACTTCGACTGGTTCAAATATGAGTTCTGGCGCTTCGTGTTCGTTCAGCAGGAGGTCGAGAAGCTGGCCATGACCGCGGTCGAGTTTCCGCCGATGCAGAAGGGCGCGAGCTTCAACCTCGATTCCGTGAAGGCGAAAATCGAGGCCGCCAGGACGGCAATGGCAAAGTGAGATTCATAATCGCGTTGGGCGGCGTCCATGCCGCCCAACGCCGTCTCCTCCGGCCTTTCGATATTGCAGATCGGTTCACCGAAGTCCGCTTCCGGGAGTGGAGCGGGCCAATAGCGAACGGGTCTGGCCCAAGGCCGGGGTACTTCAGTCCGGATCAATGTCGCCTTTTCAGAGCGTAACGGACGGGCCTCTATGTGTACACGCTCTAACCCCGTTTGCGCGCCGACTTCGCCAGCGCCGTCTCGATCAACGTGCGCGCGGCTTCGCCGGCGGTCTCCATATAGCTCGCGTCACGGTGCAGCAGCACCACGGCGAATGATCCGTCCAGCAACAGCAGGATCTGCCGCGCCAGCTTGAGCGGATCGGCGATCCCCTGCTCCGCGAAGGCTGTGCGCAGCCAGTCCTCGAACTTCTTCTTGTGCGCGGCGCCGATCCGGATCGCGGGATGCCCGGGCATGTTGGCGAGCTCGGCGGAGGTGCGCAGGAAGCCGCAGCCTTTCCACTTCGGATGCCGCGCCGAGCGCGCAAGGTTCTTGAAGATCGCCTCGACCTTCACCGCCAGGCCGCCCTCGGCCTCCGCGAACCATTTGCGGAACAGCGCGAGATTGGGCTGATCGCGCGCAGCGAGATAGGCGGCGACGAGGTCGTCCTTGCTCTTGAAGTGATAATACAGCGTGCGCTTGGTGAGGCCGGCCTTGGCCGCAACCTCGTCGACGCTGACGCGGCGGATGCCTTCATTGTAGAACAGCGCGCTCGCCGCCTGGACGATGCGCTCGCGGGTGGGCTCGGAGGGTCTGGGCATGGCGCGTATGTATACTAACCAGTGAATATACACAAATTCCGGCTGGCTCTACATTCGGCGCTGACACGAAACAGCCATGCCGGAGAGCGCACCATGCCCGAACCCATCCTGCTCGAGATCACCGACGGGATCGCCCTGATCACGCTGAACCGTCCCGAGCAGCTCAACGCACTGAACTACGCGCTGATCGATCAGCTGATGGCGGCACTCGACCGCATCGAGGGCGACGCTGACGTGCGCGCGGTGATCCTGACCGGCGCCGGCGAGCGCGCCTTCTCGGCCGGCGCCGACATCAAGGAATTCTCTGACAGCGTCAAACGGGGAGCCGCCGTTGCGGTGCGCGACTTCGTCCGACGGGGACAAGCCATGACCGCGCGGCTCGAGGCGTTCAAGAAGCCCGTGATCGCCGCGGTCAACGGGCTCGCCTTCGGCGGCGGCTGCGAGATCACTGAAGCAGTACATCTTGCGATCGCCAGCGACCGCGCGCTATTTGCAAAACCCGAGATCAAGCTCGGCATGCCCCCGACCTTCGGCGGCACGCAGCGGCTGCCGCGGCTGGCCGGACGCAAGCGCGCCCTGGAGCTGCTCCTCGCAGGCGATCCGTTCCCGCCCGAGCATGCGCGCGAGATCGGGCTGGTCAGTCAGATCGTGCCGCACGATCAATTGCTGACGGCCGCGCGCGAGCTCGCCGGCCGCATCACCAGGCATTCGCCCGGCGCCGTCGCCGGCACCATCACCGCTGTGACGCGCGGGCTCAACATGCCGATTGCCGAGGGCCTTTTGGTCGAGAGCGAGCAGTTCGCCGCGCTGGTGCCGAGCCGCGATCTCGCCGAGGGGCTTGCGGCGTGGAAGGAACGGCGGCCGGCGAAATATGTCGGGGCTTGAAAACCCGCTAGTGCGACATCCGTCATTGCGAGCGAAGCGAAGCAATCCATCGATCCGCATACGCGGAAAGATGGATTGCTTCGTCGCTTCGCTCCTCGCAATGACGGTGGATAGCCCTACCGCACCACCGCCGCGGTCTGTCCGAACAAGAGCTTGCGCTCTTCCTCGGTGCGGATCGCGGGCTGGCCGAAATTCGGATTGACCTCCTTCGCCTTGGCATAGGCGCGCTCGGTCGCCGGGCGCCTGCCGATCGTCTCCAGCCAGCGCTTCAGATGCGGGAAATCGTCGATCTCCTGGCCCTGGTTTTTGTAGGGCACGACCCAGGGGTAGCTCGCCATGTCGGCGATCGAGTAGTCGCCGGCGATGAATTCGCGGTCGGCCAGCCGCTTGTTGAGCACGCCGTAGAGCCGGTTGGTCTCGTTGACGTAGCGGTCGATCGCGTAAGGCAGCTTCTCGACGGCGTAGTTGCGGAAGTGATGGTTCTGCCCGGCCATCGGCCCAAGCCCGCCCATCTGCCAGAACGTCCACTGGATCACGTCATAGCGGCCATGAATATCGGCCGGCAGGAATTGTCCGGTCTTCTCGGCGAGATAAAGCAGGATCGCGCCGGACTCGAACAGCTGTAGCGGCTTGCCGCCGCCCTTCGGCGCGTGATCGAGAATTGCGGGGATGCGGTTGTTCGGCGCGATCTGCAGGAAGTCCGGCTTGAACTGATCGCCTTTGCCGATGTTCACCGGGAAAATCCTGTACTCCAATCCGGTCTCCTCAAGAAACATCGTTATCTTGTGACCGTTCGGCGTGGACCAGTAGTGGAGATCGATCATGGGCGTGATCCTGCATTGCCAGGGACTGCCGATGTCGTGCATCGGCGAGAAAGATGCGAATGCATGAAGTTGGGCGCATAACCGCACCCAAGTCAATGGTGGGCGCATTGCACCGCGCGCGAATGTGATCTGCGGCCAGCGCAACTGCCAGATTGAGCCGCATCCCGATTGCTCCTAAGCTCAACGTGTTTGGTATTGAAAAATTTTCAGAACACGGGGGATTATGATGACGCGGGATTTGGCACGACGTGATTTCCTGAAAGGCTCGGCGGCGATCGCCGGCGCTGCGGCCGCGGGCGCCTTCTCCTGCGTCGAGATCGCCAGCGCAGCGCCGATCGAGGTGCCGACCGTCGACAAGCTCTCGATCCGCGTGCTGGTCGATTCCAGCTTCGATTTGTTCTTCAAGCCGAAGCAAGCCGGCGGCGTCACCATCGCGTCGCCGCCGCGCTCCGCCGACTACCAGAAGTCGCTGCACAATGAATGGGGCCTGTCGCTGTGGCTGGAGTCGGAGGTCAAGGGCACGCAGCGCACGCTGATGCTCGACTACGGCTACACGCCGGAGGTGCTGCTCAACAACATGGCGCTGGTCGGCGTCGATCCGTCGAAGCTCGACGCGCTGATCGTGAGCCACGGGCATTACGATCATTTTGGCGGCCTCAACGGCTTCCTCGACAAATTCCGCGATAAGCTGCCGGCCGACGTGAAGCTCTATGCCGGCGGCGAGGACAATTTCTGCCACCGCGTCAGCGCAACGCCGACCAAGGGCCAGTTCAACGATTTCGGCACGCTCGACCGCCGCCAGCTCGCGGCGCAGCGCGTCACCACCGTGCTGTGCGAGACCCCGACCGTGATCGCGGGCCATGCCTTCACCACCGGCAAGATCACCCGCCGCAGCATCGAGCGTGTGCTGCCGCAGACCTGGGTCGAGTTCGGCATCAAGGACGGGCTCGGCTGCAACGCCAGCCACTATCTGCCGGCCGAGATGGAGGGCAAGATCGTGCCCGACGAGCACATCCACGAGCACGCCACCTGCTTCAACGTGCGGGACTTCGGCCTCGTCGTGATCTCGTCCTGCGGCCATGTCGGCATCGTCAATTCGGTGAAGCAGGCGCAGGAGGTCTCGGGCATCCAGAAGGTGCACGCGATCGTCGGCGGCTTCCATCTCGGGCCCGCGCCGAAGGACTACCTCACCGAGGTCGTCGCCGAGATCAAGAAGCTCGACCCCGACGTGCTGATCCCGATGCATTGCTCCGGGCTCAACTTCGTGCACGAGGCGACCGCGCAGATGGGCGACAAGGTGCTGGTCACGACGACGGGCAGCCGCCTCTCCTTCGGCATATGATCGCGCCGATCCTGCGCGGATTCGCGTGCGCCGGCGCCGGCCTCTGGTTGACGCTGGCACCCGTGCTGGCGGGCGATGCGCCGCCGCAATCGGCGCGCTCGGCCGCCGAGATCATGGATATCCTGATGTGGAACAGGGAGCCGGTCGGCGGGCCGTTCGCGCTGACCGATCAGGCCGGCCATCAACGCACCGACAAGGAGTTCCGAGGCAGGCTGATGCTGATCTATTTCGGCTTCACCACCTGCCCCGACGTCTGCCCAACCGATCTGCAGGCGATCGGGCTTGTGCTCGACAAGCTAGGCCGTGACGGGGATCAGGTGCAGCCGATCTTCATCACGGTCGATCCCGAGCGCGACACCGCAGCACATCTGGCAGAATACGTGCCGATGTTCCATCCGCGGCTGATCGGGCTGACCGGCAAGCTTGATGCGATCCGCAAGGTCGCCGATGCCTACAAGGTCTATTTCGCGCGGGTGCCGCTGAAGGATGCCGGCGACTACACCGTCGATCACACCGCCTACATCTATCTGATGGACCGCGAGGGCAATTATCTCGGCTTCTTCCCGCCGGGGACGTCAGCCGACCGGATGGTCGAGATCATCCGGCCGAGACTCGAACAGTGACGGTAGAGATTGGCAATTCTAACCGCTCGATCGGTCCACCTTTCCCCTTGTGGGAGAGGTGCGATGATCACCGCGCTCAGGTTCACTGTATCCGCCCATGCGCGCGCAAAAAGCTCGCGCCGCTTTCCGTCACCGTCACCCGCATGCCTTCGACCGAGGGTCGGCGCGCGACATAGCCGCGGTCGACGGCGTCCTCCCAGATCGTCAGCCGCGGGCATGAGCTGCGCCAGACCTCGAGCACCTCGGCATAGTGCCGCGGCTCGCGCGCGACCCACTCGACAAGATCGAGCACGAGGGCATCGGTGGTCTCTGTCATGTGATCCTCGCCGTCAGCAGGGATTCATTGTCTCCGGTATTTCTGCGCCGCTTGGCCTCTTCCGGCAAACTGAGTTATCTTGCCCATGCATCAGTTTTCCTGAGGGTTCATGCGGCGGCTGCTCTTTCTCAACGGCATCAAGGCGTTCGAAGCGGCGGCGCGGACCGGCAGCTTCGCGGCGGCGGGCAGCGAGCTCAACGTCTCGGCCGCCGCGATCAGCCGGATGGTGCACCTTTTGGAGGAGCGGCTCGGCGTCGCGCTGTTCGAGCGCAAGGCCAACCGCCTCGTCACCACGCCGGCCGGCCGCGCCTACCAAGGCGGGCTGACGCCGATCTTCGACGCGCTGGCGAGCCTCACCGCGCAGGTCACGGCGTCCGCGAGCGCGCGGGTGCTGACCGTCGGCGTCGGACCGACCTTTGCGCTGAAATGGATGATCCCGCACCTTGCCGAGTTCCGCAAAGCGGAGCCCGACATCGAGGTGCGGATCACGACCGGCGGCATGGCGGTGCCGTTCGCCGACGACTGGAGCTGCGGCATCCAGCTCGGCGACGGCCCGTGGCCGGGCCTCGTCGCCGAGCCGCTGTTCGCCGCCGATTTGATGCCGGTGTGCACGGCGCGGCTCGCCAATACCCTGAAGCGCCCCGCCGACCTCAAGGGCCCGAGCCTGATCCGCGTCGCCCATTCGCCCGACGACTGGCCGTCCTGGCTGAAGGCGGCGGGCGTGCCGCGCCTGACCGCGCGCGGGCCGGAATTCCAGTTCTACGGCCAGGCGCTGCAGGCAGCGAGCGACGGGCTCGGCATCGCGATGGGCATCCGGCCCTATATCGACGACGATCTCGCCGCCGGCCGGCTGGTGGCGCCGTTTGCGCTCAGCGTGCCCAAGGGCATGCGCTGGTATCTGGTCTATCGCGGCTTCCACGCCGAGCAGCGCGATTTCGCCGCGTTCCGGCGCTGGATCATCCGCGCCGCGGCGGAGCCCGCCGACCGCCGCAAGGGAACCCGCAGTGCCTGACGAGACCGTCGATACGCTGGTGATCGGCGGCAGCCAGGCTGGGCTCACCATGAGCCACCGGCTGAAGCAGCGCGGCATCGCACATCTGGTGCTGGAGCGAGGTCGCATCGCCGAGCGCTGGCGCAGCGAACGCTGGGACGGATTGATGTTCCAGTTTCCGAACTGGTCGGTGCGGCTGCCGGAATTTGCGTTTCCGCACAGCGATCCGGACGGCTTCTCGGACACCGCTGCCATCATCGCCTTCATCGAGGACTACGCCGCGTTCGTCGCGCCGCCGATCCGCTGCGGCGTCGCGGTCACCAAACTGCGCCGCGATGCCGGCGGCTTCCTCGCCGAATTTGCCGGCGGCAGCATCGCCGCCCGCAACGTCATCGTCGCCACCGGCCCCTATCAACGGCCGCTGCGGCCCGACCTGCTGCGCGATCACCCCGGCCTGTTTCAGGTCGATGCCGCCGGCTACAGGAATCCCGCGCAACTGCCTGACGGCGCCGTGCTGGTGGTCGGTGCCGGCGCGTCGGGCGCGCAGATCGCCGAAGAGCTGATGCACGCCGGCCGCGATGTCTTCCTCTCGGTCGGGCGTCACAACCGCCTGCCGCGCCGCTATCGCGGCCGCGACCTGATCTGGTGGCTGGCCGAGATGGGCATCGACCGGACGCCGGTCGAGCAGCGCGGTCCGTCGCGGCTGCTGCCGGTGATCTCCGGCGCCCATGGCGGCCACACCGTCGATTTCCGCCGCTTCGCCGCCGGCGGCGTGACCCTGCTCGGCCGCGTGACGGCGGCGCGCAACAGCGTGCTCGAGATCGCGCCCGATCTCGCCGCCAACATCGCCAATGGCGACGCCTATTACGCGACGTTCCTCGGGATCGTCGACGACTTCGTCGCCGCGCGCGGCCTCGATCATCCCGATGATCCGTTGGCGAGCCTCCGTTTACCCGATCCGTCGTGCCTCACCGCGCCGCTCAATGCGATCGACCTGCGAGCCGCGCGGATCAGGAGCGTGATCTGGGCCACCGGCTACGGTCTCGATCTGAACTGGATCGACATACCGGTGCTGGATGCCGACGGCGCGCCGCGACACCGCCATGGCGTCTCCGACGTGCCCGGCCTCTATTTCCTCGGCCTGCAATGGCTGTCGAAGATGAAATCCTCGTTCCTGTCAGGCGTCGGCGACGATGCCGCGGTGCTCGCCGACCACATCGCCGGCCGCGGCTAGCGGGAGGCGGAAGACCGGGCAATATCGAGCAGCCCGAGGCTGCCACGGCCGGTAACCTTAGACGAAAGGTCGTTGCTCGCTTCAGTTGTCAAAGAAACCTGACGACTGTAAGGGTTGCAAACTACCTCAACGGGTGGCCGCATATTGAAATTGATATCAGGTTGAGCATGGGTCCAATTGCTGGTCCGCGCCCGGAGGAGGATTCTGCCGGGCCACGCTCCGAATCGCTCGATGCGCTAAGGGGCCTCGCGATCTCGGCGGTCATTGCCCGCCACTACTTCGAATTCAAGTACGGCATGCTGGGCGTCGACCTGTTCTTCGTCGTCAGCGGCTTTTTGATCGGCGGCATCCTGCTCGATAGCCGCGAACAGCCCGGTTACTTCTCGTCGTTCTATAGCCGGCGCGCGTTCCGGATCCTGCCGCTGTACTGGCTGCTGCTGTTGATCGCGACGCCCGATCACTGGGGCTATTACCTGTTCTTCCTGCAGGCCGTGCCGTGGTTGCAGTTCGGTTATCCCATGACCGAGCCGACATTCGTCAGCTGGACACTCGCGATCGAGGAGCAGTTTTACCTGATCCTGCCGCTCCTGATCTGGTCGCTGCCGCGGGAATGGCTGGTCCGCGTCCTCTGGTGCGGCGTGCTGATCGCCCCGGTCTGTCGCTGGCTGTTCCACGCGCACCTGCCCGACCTCTCCTGGGAGTTCTTGCTGCCCTGCCGGCTCGACGAGCTGTTCGGCGGGGTTCTGCTGGCGAGCTTTGTGCGCGGCTACTGCCGCTCCACTCTCGTGTGGGTAATGCTCGCCTGCGTGCCGATGCTTTGCGATCTGGCCTATGCAGCCGCGTTCGGTCCATTCTCCTTCCTCGGGACATCCGCGTTCGCCTGCGGCGTCATCGTTTGGGCCGGGACCAAGGTGCAGAAGACGGTGTTGCTCAAGCCGTTCGTCTGGCCTGGGCGCCGCTGCTATGCGCTCTACCTCTTCCACCTGATCGTGCTGAACGTCTTCCTGTCCCTCGACTTTGGGGCTTGGTCGGGTCTCATCGCGCTTCCGATCGTCTGCGTCCTTGCAGAGATCAGCTGGCGCGCGATCGAATCCCCGCTCATCGACTACGCGAAACGCCGGTTTGCGCGGGTTCGGCCGGTCGCGCGGCCGGCCTGCTGTCGGTGCGACACAAAAAAGCCCGCGAACGCCGAAGCGTCGCGGGCTTAGCAGGATGGCCGCGCCGCCGGGCATGGCGACGCCGCAGGCACAAACGCTAAAGATTGCCGGCTGGCGGCATTCCCTCGATCATGTGGCGCAACATGGCAGTCGCCTGTTGGGCGTCGAACAGATTGGTCCCGCTCGGTTCATGCTTCGCAGGATGAGCGGTGTGCTCGTTGTACGTCGCTGCACCTCTCCCGCTTGCTTGCGGGGGAGGTCGTATCGCATCGAAGATGCGATACGGGTGGGGGCTCTCTCCACACTGTGACTCGTGGAGAGAGCCCCCACCCCAACCCTCCCCTCGCAAGCGGGAGAGGGAGCGCATCGCCGTCGCAGCCGCTATTCGACCATCTCCACGCGCTCAAGCCTCCCGGTTCCTTTGCTGCGCGGAAATAAACCGGGCGAGTTGTGAACTGCTTCACATTTAGCGCAGCGCGCTCGTGCTTCCTATGAGAAGGGCATTTCGAGGTCGCACATGATTTACAGCGGTTTTGAGATCAAGTCGTTCGAAGTGGGGAAGGGGCAATGGCACGCCAGGGTTCAACGGGTCGATCAAAGGCCGGTCGTCATCGATGGCATGCTGTTTCCGATGCTCGACATCGGCTTTGCGTGGTCCGATCCGGATGCGGCGATCGCCGACGCGAAACGGGCTATCGACCGGTTCCCGCAACGCTATGGCATGACAATGCCGGCGGCCGAAGCATCGGCGTGACCGGTAACGTCGTGGTCGCCGCCGTCCCGCAATGCGAGCCGGATCCGGTCTGGCCAGCGCAGGTCCGCACCAGCTGCCCGGAATGCGCCGCTCCGCTCTCGCTGCTGCGCGTGATCCCCGGCCGCGCCGCCGAATACTGGACCATGCGCTGCGACGGCTGCGGCGGGATCCATCTCGACATCGTCGACCTGCCGCGGGCGTAAAGTCCGCGACCGCGCCGCCTGCTGACACCCTGCTGTCAGCAGCCTTGCCGAGACGCAAGTCCGGCCGCCGTTTGCCCTTTTCTCGCTGCCGGACTCGTCCCATATTCGGGGGCATGGCGAAGACACCGAACACCCCGAAAAAGCCCGGCAAAACCCCCAAATCCAAAGCACACCGGCCCGAGGTCCTCCCGATCGGGCCCGCGCTTGCCGAATTGCTCAATCCGGCGATCAACCGCGGCGATGCCGGCATGGGTTCGGGTACCGGCCTGCAGCCGCCGCCGGACAATTCCTGGGACCGCCGCGCCGGCGGCGAGGCCGCCGCGCATCGCGCGCGGGCGTCGACGCGCGAGACCAACGAGGACGTCGCGAAGCGCGATACTTCGGGCCTCGGCGAGGCCCCGCAGGCCAATTACGGCACCTCGGCCACCGTCCCGACCCTCGATCCGGAACTGGCGCGACAGCTCGGCCTGCCCACCGCCGAGGACGACGAGGAGGCCCTGGCGCGGCCGCCGCGCAGCAAGATGGAGGCGCTCGGCGTCAAGGCAACCGCCGACGCACTGGAGAACCTGATCCGCGACGGCCGCCCGGAATTCCGCAAGGACGACGGCTCGATGCGGGTGTGGACCCCGCACCGGCCGCCGCGCCCGGAGAAATCCGAAGGCGGCGTGCGCTTCGAGATCAAGTCCGACTACCAGCCGAAGGGCGACCAGCCGACCGCGATCGCCGAGCTGGTCGAGGGCATCGACCGCAACGACCGCACCCAGGTGCTGCTCGGCGTCACCGGCTCGGGCAAGACCTACACCATGGCCAAGGTGATCGAGGCGACGCAGCGCCCGGCGCTGATCCTGGCGCCGAACAAGACGCTGGCCGCTCAGCTCTATGGCGAGTTCAAGAACTTCTTCCCCGACAACGCGGTCGAGTATTTCGTCAGCTATTACGACTACTACCAGCCGGAAGCCTACGTCCCGCGCACCGACACCTATATTGAGAAGGATTCCTCGATCAACGAGCAGATCGACCGCATGCGCCACTCGGCGACGCGCGCGCTGCTCGAGCGCGACGACGTCATCATCGTCGCTTCCGTGTCCTGCATCTATGGTATCGGCTCGGTCGAGACCTACACCGCGATGACCTTCGCGCTGAAGAAGGGCGAGCGCATCGACCAGCGGCAATTGATCGCCGACCTGGTCGCGCTGCAATACAAGCGCACCCAGGCCGAATTCACCCGCGGCACCTTCCGCGTCCGCGGCGACGTCATCGACATCTTCCCGGCGCACTATGAGGACCGCGCCTGGCGCGTGAACCTGTTCGGCGACACCATCGAGACCATCGAGGAGTTCGATCCGCTCACCGGCCACAAGCAGGACGAGCTCGAATTCATCAAGATGTACGCCAACTCGCACTATGTGACGCCGCGCCCGACGCTGGTGCAGGCGATCAAGTCGATCAAATCCGAGCTGAAGCAGCGCCTCGACCAGCTCAACGACCAGGGCCGCCTCCTGGAGGCGCAACGGCTCGAGCAGCGCACCACCTTCGACCTCGAGATGATGGAGGCGACCGGAAGCTGCGCCGGCATCGAGAACTATTCGCGCTATCTCACCGGGCGCCGCCCCGGCGAGCCGCCGCCGACGCTGTTCGAATATGTGCCGGACAACGCGCTGATCTTCGCCGACGAGAGCCACGTCACCGTGCCGCAGATCGGCGCCATGTTCCGCGGCGACTTCCGCCGCAAGGCAACGCTCGCCGAATACGGCTTCCGTCTGCCCTCCTGCATGGACAACCGGCCGCTCCGCTTCGAGGAGTGGGACATGATGCGGCCGCAGACGGTCGCGGTGTCGGCGACGCCGAGCGGCTGGGAGCTGAACGAAAGCGGCGGCGTGTTCGTCGAGCAGGTGATCCGTCCGACCGGGCTGATCGACCCGCCGGTCGACATCCGCCCTGCCCGCTACCAGGTCGACGATCTCGTCGGCGAGGTGCGCGCCACCGCGGCGGCCGGCTATCGCTCGCTGATCACGGTGCTCACCAAGCGCATGGCGGAGGACCTCACCGAATATCTGCACGAGCAGGGCATCCGCGTCCGCTACATGCACTCGGATATCGACACGATCGAGCGCATCGAGATCATCCGGGATCTCCGCCTCGGCGCGTTCGACGCGCTGGTCGGCATCAACCTGTTGCGCGAGGGCCTCGACATTCCCGAATGCGCGCTGGTCGCGATCCTGGACGCCGACAAGGAAGGCTTTCTGCGCAGCGAGACTTCGCTGATCCAGACCATCGGCCGCGCCGCGCGCAACGTCGACGGCAAGGTGATCCTCTATGCCGACAGCATGACCGGCTCGATGGAGCGCGCGATGGCCGAGACCACGCGGCGCCGCGAGAAGCAGGTCGAGTACAACGAGGCCAACGGCATCACGCCGGAGAGCGTGAAGAAGTCGATCGGCGACATCCTCAACTCCGTCTACGAGCGCGACCACGTGCTGGTCGAGATCGGCGACGGCGGCATGGCCGATGACGTGATCTCGATCGGGCATAATTTCGAGGCCGTCCTGAGCGACCTCGAAACGCGGATGCGCGAGGCCGCGGCCGACCTGAACTTCGAGGAAGCCGCGCGGCTGCGCGACGAGGTCAAGCGGCTGCGCGCCACCGAAATGGCCGTGGTCGACGATCCCACCGCCAAGCAGCGCAGCGTGCAGAAGCAGGCCGGCGCCTATGCCGGCACCCGAAAATACGGCGATGCCGCCAACTTGCCGGTCAGCGCGCTGAAGAACAAGTCGGCGCAGACCTCGCTCAAGGCGAGCCGCGGCGGCAAGTCCGGCTCACGGGTGCACAAGCCCGATCTCGACGAGATGCACGGCCCGGAATCGCTGCCCTTCCGCCCGAGCGGCGCGCTGCCGGCAAAACCGTTCGGCACCACGAGCCGCATCATCCAGCCGACCGACTCGCGGCAGTCCGGGCCGGAATTCGGCCCGTCGCCGAGGAGCAGCGGCGGCACGCCGGGCAAACGGGGCGGGTGGAAGAAGAGGTAGATCATGACGCGCGCCGAGCTTCTCGCCTTCCTGCGGATGCATCGGCTCGCTGTGGTCAGCACGGTTCACGACGGCGCGCCCCAGGCGGCGGTCGTCGGGATCGCGGTCGGCGACAATCTCGAGATCATCTTCGACACGCTGACCACCTCGCGCAAATACCAGAACCTCCGCGGCGATCCGCGCGCGGCGCTGGTGATCGGTTGGGACGCCGAGCAGACCGCACAGATCGAGGGAGTCGCGGACTTACCGAGCGGCGCGGAGCTCACCGCCTGCAAGCAGGTGTATTTCGCAGCGTGGCCCGACGGGCTGGAGCGCGAGACCTGGCCGAACATCGGCTATGTGCGGATACGGCCGAACTGGGCGCGGTTCAGCGATTTTGGCGCGGTGCCGGCGCGGATTGAGGAAATGACGCTGCCATAGACAGCTTCATCAGCCTCGCCTCGATCACGCCACGTCGAACGCCGGATGGTAGCTCACATCCCCCTTGCGCGCCTTGCCCTTCAACACCAACCGCTGAAAGTATCGGCTCGGCTTGCCGCCATAGATCAGCCGGCGATCATCGAGGAAGCCGAAGCGGTGGTAGTACGCGGGATCGCCGAGCACGACGCAGCCATCGGCCCCTTGCTCCGCAAGCCGGATGAGCCCCTCGCATATCAGAGCTTTGCCGATTCCGCGCCCTTGCAGGTCGGGTGCGACCGAGACCGGGCCAAGGCCATGCCAGCGTCCCGCTACGCCATCGATCCGGACCGGCGAGAACGCGACGTGCCCGGCGATGCTGCCGTCCTCGGAGACAGCCACCAGCGAGAGCGTCAGCGCGCCGGCTGCGCGCAGCGCCTCGACGATGCGGGCTTCGGTGCCGCTGCTGTGCGGCGCTGTCGCGAAGGCGGCCGCTGTGATGCGGCTGATCGCGGCGGCGTCTTCGGGGCGTTCGTCCCTAATCTGCATGCCCGCAGATAAAGGCTACCCAAGAGGATGCGCAAGTGGCGGCATCTCGCCGCGCGGGTGCTCGGGGCCCGTGCCACATATTCGGTGTCGTCCCTGCGAAAGCAGGGACCCATAACCACAGACGATCATCGTGAAAGACGGTGGAGCGATGAGCCCCGTTCACGATATCCGCCGCGGGGTATGGGTCCCTGCTTTCGCAGGGACAACGTCCGGAAGGCGCCGCGGCCTCTCGGTTCATGCACGGACGTCTCTGGAATACTGGATCACCCGCATGCGCGCACGCGCGGGTGATGACTCGGCGCTGTTTGACATCTTGAATCGAGAACCATCCTCACCGTCGTCCTGGCGAAAGCCAGGACCTATTACCACCGGCTTTGGTTGTCGGAAGGATCGTGGCCCCAGTGTCGCGCAACAATTCGCATTTGGGGTAATGGGTCCTGGCTTTCGCCAGGACGACGTCAAGGGATGTGGCTCCGCTTCGCCCCGACCCTAACCCGATCGCTTGTTGCTGGTGTTCTGGGTCAGATTGCCATGCGCGGCCTGCTCGCGGATGTTGTGCTTCTCGTCGTCGCGATGGCCCTTGGTGGTGTCGATGGGAACGCTGGGGGTGCTGCCGGGGCCCTTGTGGCTCTTGTTGTCGTCCGGAACGGGCTGGATGGTCTTTGTCTTTGGTTTCGTCATCATCGTCTCCGTTACGCATGGAGACAACGCCGCCGGTGCGGACGGCGTTCCCGGAGCGAGACTTCACATGTCCGGAGATGTGGCTTCACAGCCGATCCTACAGCTTCTCCTGCTGCGACGGCTGCGCCTGTTGCTGCTGGCGCTGCCGTGCCTGCTCCTTGGCGTGATGGCGGCCGTAGAGGCAACCGGCGGCGGCGCCGAGCATGCCGTGATGGCCGGCATAATGCCCGGCGACGCCGCCGACGATCGCGCCCTTGATGCAACCCTTGGCGTCGGCAGGCGACGCCGCGGCGAGCGCGCTGACGGCAATGACGGACGCGAGAACAATCGATTTCATGATGCGGCTCCAATGCAATGCTGCCGCATCAACGGCGCAGCGGCACCGCCGGTTCCGGGAAGAAGAAGCGGTTCACCATCGACCGCCCCGCCGGCAAGGCGGCACCGTCGGATCAGCTGTTATCGAACGCACCGCGACAGCGAGCCGGCGCGATTTCACCGGCCGGCCCCGGAGGAGCTCAGGGCCTCGTGGCCGGCGTCGACGCCGGCTCACCGTCGCGCGGTGCGCGCTCGCATGATCTATTTGGAGACAACCAGGGCGGCGACGGCAAGCGGCATGGTGTTTCTCATAAGGAACTCCTGATCGCGGATGCGTCGCCCACGCCGAACCAACCGGGCGCGCGGGCGGAGGTTTCATTAACTCGCGGACAGACGCCGCCGCGCCCGCTTCACGTCCGCAGGACGCGATCAGTGCCGCCGATCAGTTCAATGTCTTGCCGCCGCCGGTGACGCCGTCGAGGAACACGCCGGTTTCGCGGTTGAGAAACTCGACATCCGCCGGGAAGAAACCGCCGGCCGAGGCGTGGCCGGTCACGGTGCCCGGGCTGATCGTCTTGATGGTCACGCCTGCGATGTTCTGGCCCATCTGGTTCGGCTCGAATTCGGGATTCAGCAGGTCCTTGGTGCCGGTGAGGATCAGCGTCTTCGCCTTGATCGAAGCCAGCGCCTTCGCGGTGTCGCCGCCGAACCCGGCCGTGGTGCCGACATCGTGCCGGTCATAGGCCCAGCTCTGGTAGATCCAGTCGTTGGCGTCGAACAGCTTCCACAGCGCGGTCTCCTGTTCGGCCATCCAGGGCAGCACGTCGGGGCCGGACTTGAACTGCGCCGCATACATGTCGGGCGTGCGTGCCGCGAGCAGCGCAACGATATCGCGGAACAGCTTGAGGCCGTTCTCCGGCGGCGCCTCGTAATTGCCGTCCTTCCACGCCGGATCGTTCATGATCGCCTTGCGGGAGGCCTCCATCACCGCGACCGACCAGGCCGGCGTCTTCGCGAGCGGCACCATCGCAACCAGCGCGTCCATGAAGTCCGGATGGCTGACGCCCCATTGCAGCGCCTGCATGCCGCCCATCGAGGGGCCGACCACGGCGACGACATGGTCGATGCCGAGCTTCTCCTTCATCAGCCGGTACTGCGATTCCACCATGTCGCGGATCGCGAATTTCGGGAACTGCATCCGCGGCTGCACCTTCGAATTGCTCGGCGACGTGGTCAGCCCGTTGCCGATCGCATCCGTGCAGACGATGAAATACTTGTCGGGGTCGAGCGCCTTGCCGGGGCCGATCATGAAATCGAGCCGGTGATGATTGCCCGAGATCGCGGTCACCATCAGGATGGCGTTCGACTTCTTCGCGTTCAGCGTGCCGTGGGTGACGTAGGAGATCGAGAAATCCTTGATCGCCTCGCCGCTCTCGAGCTTCAGGTCGCCTTCATTGTAGAGCTGGTGGGCAGGCTGCTGGGGCGTGTGTGCGAAGGCGGGCGGAATCGCCGGGCATGCCAGCAGCGACAGGATCGCGGCGAAGTGGGTGATGCGCTTCATTGGTCTCTCCCATCGGGGCGGCTCTGTTCGGCCGCCTTCCGCTGCGAAGCATACGGGCCGGCGGTGCCGCGGCAAGGCGCGGGCGCGAAGATTTAAGCGGCGCAGGCGCGGAATAAACCGCCGCCCGCACGGCGGCGGCCGCCCGTCGTCGCATTGCGCGAACCGGCGCCGCATGCATTTTGTGCCACAATGCACGCGCTGGTTGCCGAACCTAATCGCGTCTCGCGCGTCAAACATGTTGTTGATTGTGGAATGCTCCGGTTCACAATGCCGGGCCAGAGCGAGTCGGCGGAGTCGATCATGGGCGAGGATTTGAACCGGCAGCGCGTCTTGAACTTCCTCGACGTCTACTATGCCGGCGGCATCGAGGGCGCCCTCGATCGTTGCAGCGACGACGTTGCGTTTCTCGCCAACGCCCCGATCGACATTCTTCCGCATATGGGCCAGCACCGCGGCAAGGCGGCGCTGCGTCAGATGTGGACCACGATCCACGAGCGCTATTCCGACATGCGCTACGAGGCGCCGATCGTGGTGACCCAGGGCGACCGGGTCGCCGCGCAGCTGCGCGTGTTCCTCCGCAAGCGCAACAATGCCCGCGTGGTGCAGTTCGACGTCGCGGTGTTCTACACGCTGCGCGACGGTAAGATCACCGAGATCCGCGAGATCATCGACACCTTCGACCTCGTCCAGCAGGTGCTGGAGCGCGACGTCGCGGCGGCGCTGACCGGTCATGACCACATCGTGCCCGCAAATTCGCAGCGCCGGCGTTGAACCTCGACGGCCCGGCGCCGACCTATGACTGGGCTTGTTGCGGTCGGGGCTGAAATCACCATGAAAGTCGCATTGCTCGCTGTGCTTGGCTTGGCGCTGGGCGCCCTTGGCGGCGCCGCCTTCGGCATCGGAGCCGGGCTTAGCTGGATCGGATTGGCCAGAACCTCGGGTATCGATAGCGGAACGCTGGTGTTTTTCACCTTCATGCCGCTCGGCGCTGCGATCGGCGGCATCGGCGGCGCGCTGCTGTTCGCGGTGGTGGCGATCCGCGACGCCGAGATCGTGATCGAGCGGCAACCGGTGCGGCGGCGCGACCGCTGAAATGCGGTCACCGGAGCGTTTTCGAGCGAAGCGGCTGCCGGTTCGCGTCAAGAGAACGCGTCAGAACCAGAATCTGGAACCCCATTCCGATCCTGTCGGAACGGGATTCCAGAGGGCGGCGGTCATATTCCGGTAAAATTCCGCGCAATTGTGCATTGCAAAAAAGTCATTTGCGTTTTTGCCGTTCCGCACTATTTCAGGCCGCAATAGCGATGTGCAGCAACCTGGCAAGGCGTCGGCGCTGACCCCCTGCCATCCGTTTGCGTTTGAAAATCCAGTTTCAGGACAAGGCCAAAATGACAGAGCATAGTCTCTGGCGTTTTTCGCGCGCATTGCATCGCGCGATCAACGAACGCCAGCTTGCAGATATCGAGCCGCTGCTCGACGACGAGGTCGAATGGTCCATCTACGGGCCGATCGACCTGTTTTCCTTTTTCGGCGCGCGCCGCGGCAAAGCGGCGGTGCTCGAGGTGATCAGGCAGATCGGCGAGAACCTCAGGGTTCACCGCTTCGACCGGGAACAGATCATGCTCGGCGTGGATTCCGCAGCCTCGATGCTGCGCTATTCGCTGACGGCACTCGACTCCAACAAACCGATCTCGCTCCGGATCGCGCATTTCGCGCAGTTCAGGGCCGGCAAGCTCACGAGCTTCCGCGTGCTGGTCGACAGTTTCGACCTGGTCGAGCAGACCGTCGGCTACCCGATCCATCTGCCGCGCATCGCGGTCTGACGGCTTTTCGGTTTCACGCCTTCGTCATGTCCGGGGCCCTTGCCCCGGCAGCGGCGGCCTGTTTTGCCAGCCCCGAACGGCCGCGCTCGGGACGCGCCGCGCGAACGCGCTGCGCGTTTGTCCCGGACATGACGATCACGCGTTGATCACTTGCTTTCAGAGCGCCGATGCCACAATTTTGCGCCACGGCAATGCATGCTGCGGCTCTGGAATTTGCGGGCTGGGAATGACTTTCACATTACGATTTGGCTGGGCAAGGCTGCCGGTGCTGGCGGCCGGCTTCGGCCTGGCGATGGCGCTGTCGGCCGCCGCGCAAATCCCGCCGTGGCAGATCGCTCCCGCCGCCCCGGATACCGCAGCTGATAACGCCGAGGCTGCGGCCGACGAGGAGCCGCCGGCGGCCAATGCCAATGACGCCGACATCCTGAAGGACATCGACGAGAGCAAGCTCGACTGGAGCCAGCTCGACACCGATTCCACCAGCCTGCCGACGCTGGCGCCGAAGCGTGCGGCGAGGCCGGCCAGCGTCGCCGGCAACGATCCATCCTGGTCAACCAACAACAACGCCAACGGCTCGTCGGCGGTGTCGGTCAAGCAGTCGATCTCGCCATTCCTCGACACCCGCATCGGCGCCGACATGACGGTCGCGAGGCAAGGCACGATGACGACGTCGGAGCAATTGTCGGAGCGGCTCGCCAATGGCGGCAGCCTGCCGCAGTCCGGCGGCTCGGCCTGGGCCGCGATCTCGACCGGCGGCGTGGCCTCGATCTGGGACAAGACCTCGGTCGAGGCGCGGGTCGATCCCTCCGCCGACCAGAGCAAGGTCGGCACCTCCCTGAGCAAGTCGGTGCCGCTGTCGGAGCAATATTCGCTGACGCTGCAGAACGGCTACAACCTCATCCAGCAGGGCGTGGTCCCGGTGCCCGGCATCATCAGCCACCCCTCGCGCAGCTACGACACCGATCAGTCGGCGAGCCTGTCCGTTAGCGACACCGGCACCAGCATTACGGCAGGCCAGACCCTGTCGACCTCCGACGACAGATGGCTGCGCCGGATCGGCGCCGAGCAGAAGCTGTTCGACGGGGTCACCGTCTCCGGCTCGGTCGGCGAGACCTCCCAGGGCGCGACCAACAAGAGCATCAGCGCCGGCTACAAGCGCTCATGGTGAACGGTCTGTTAGCTCTATCGCGCTAAATGATCAGGCATTGCCGCAACTTGGCCCAGATGCGGTCAAATTCGGCGGCACTGATAGGTCCGTAACTTCATCAATTCGTCGTGCGGGGGACAAGCCGCGCTTCGCTATTGCGAACTAGGGGAAAGCCGATGAACGCCACCAACCGTACCGAGGAAGCCGAAGCCGAAACGACGTCCGAGGTCGACACCAACCTTGCTGCGGTCTCGGAAGTCGAAGCCGGCATCCGCGACTTCGTGCGCAACGATATCGCCTATCTGCGCCGGCCGGTGGCGAGCCCGGAGACCGCGCCGACCGACACC
The DNA here is from genome assembly GCF_029952935.1 of Bradyrhizobium sp. Mp19. NCBI lineage: Bacteria > Pseudomonadati > Pseudomonadota > Alphaproteobacteria > Hyphomicrobiales > Nitrobacteraceae > Bradyrhizobium > Bradyrhizobium sp. Mp19. The sequence continues at coordinate 45,028 of NZ_JASAUT010000024.1, forward strand.
AACACCGATGCCACCGTCAGCAACGTCAACTCGCTGATCCAGCGCGTCGCCGGCACCTCGCTCGCCGAGATCGAGAAGCTGATCGGCGAGCTCGAGAGCCTGCGTGACCTGCTGCATGCCGAGGGCCAGCGCGTCCAGCGCGAGATCTCCGGCTATGCCCAGCTCAGCCAGGCCGCGATGAAGTCGACGCGCATGATCGCCGACAATGTCTCGCAGTGGAAGCGCGCTGCCGACGGCCTGCGCAACAGCTGATCCGGATCCGCCTTTTTTAGGATTGGCAGCCGCCGCCTCCTGGACAGGGGGCGGCGGCTTCGCTTTGCGGCGGCTTCGCTTTGCGGCCGCGATTCAGCGCAGAACGATTCGTTATTCAGCGCGGTGTAAACTCCGCGACGTCAATTTTTGCAGATGCCGATTTGAACTTCGGATGCCGAGCCCGCCTCCAATCCGGAATTCGCGTCCGGACCGCGCCTTGCCGGGCATCCGTTTGGAGACGAAGTCATGCAGAGCGTCCGGCCGGATAACGCCGCCGATCCGATTCCGCTGCGCCAGCCGCAGCAGGGCATCGGCACGATCATGATCCGCTTCATCGGCATATTGGCAGCCGCGACGGTCGTGATGGTGCTGATCTGGAATCGTTAAGGCATGATCCGGAAAAGTGTGAAGCGGTTTTCCGATAAGATCATGCCTAAACAGAAGCTTGATCAGGAGAAGTGTGACGCAGCCTGCCGACAGGTCACATTGAAAAGCGCAATTGCGCGCAACCTGCGCTCTCTCGAGCGCCGGCAGTTACAGACGGTCAATCAGCGATCGATGCTTGCGGTGGTCTCGAAGGAATAATTGCCGTCGGCAAAGCCCTTCACGACCATTCCGGTGGCCAGCATCACCACAACCGTTACCGTCGCGAAGATAATGCCGACGAGTTTCAGCGCGCTGCGATCTGCCATGGTATCCCCAGTCATTCTTGCCAGATGTCCGTGCCCTCAAACCATAAGGCAGGGACAAAGGTTCAGAATGCGTTAGCAAAAAATGAGTTCCACGCAACGCACAACTGCGTCGGCGGCAGAAGTCACCCGCTAACCATGGCGTCCGGGCAACATCAGAGGCGTGCGGGCAACATCAGGAACCGGGATTCCGCCGCGGCACGAAAGCGGTAGCGAGGAACGAGAACACCACCTCATTGCGCTGATTGACGCCGATGTTGCGGGCCTGAAGGATGCCCCATTCGGGCCGCTTCTCGGACGTGCGCTTGGTCTCGACCTGGTTGGTGAAGCTGATGGTATCGCCTGCCAGCACCGGGCGGATCCAGCGCAGCTCGCGGAAGCCCGGTGAGGGCCCCCAGACCGCGACCTCCTCGCCGCGCGCGGCGGCTTCCGCGGCGAGCCGCTTGCCGTCGGCGACGAGCAGCTTCATGCAGACGCTGGCGATATGCCAGCCCGATGCGGCGAGCCCGCCGAACAGCGACTTGCGTCCCTCCTCCTCGTCGAGATGGAAGCGCTGCGGATCGAACTGCGCGGCAAAACGCTTGATGTCCTCAGGCGTGAAGGTGAAGGAGCCGAACTCGCGCCGTGCGCCGATCTCGATATCTTCAAAAAAGCGCATGACCTCTCCTATGCGCTCGCAGCGTCGCGGCGGCTGATCATGATCGGCGCCTCCATCTCGCACAGCATCTCGCCGCGCGCGTTGCGGATCGTGCTCTTGAAGGTGACGATGCCGGTCTCGGGACGGCTCTTCGAGACGCGCGCTTCGACGACATCGACATCCAGCGTCAAATCGTCGCCCGGACGCAGCGGCGCCACCCAGCGCATCTCGTTGACCCCGGGCGCGCCGAGCGAGGCGGTGCGGCCGATGAAGCCGTCGAACAGCATCCGCATCATCAGCGAGCCGAGATGCCAGCCCGAGCCCGACAGGCCGCGGAGCATGGATTTCTTCGCCGCCTCCTCGTCGAGATGCATCGGCTGCGGGTCGAATTCGGCGGCAAAGGCGAGGATTTCCTCGCGTGAAACATGGCGCGGGCCGAACGTGCCGAAGCGGCCGGGCTTGAAGTCTTCGAAGGTCAGCGTGGTCATTGGGTGAGGATATGCCGGAGGGAAGCCCGATTGTGGCCGTTATTTGCAGCAATCACAACCGGCCCACTCGCATAGCTCGCCCCTGGATCGCCGGCGCCCGGTCCGGGGCTCGCCTTTGGCGAGACCGATTGGGCTTCTGCGGTATCGATCCCTCTGGTCGCGGAGGCGCTTTGGCGTCGTCCCAAACCATTGGCCCGGCGAATAGCCTCGTCCCGATGAAGGCCTGCGGCGCAGGCTTCCGCGACGAAGTGATCGCGCCGGCGGTGACGCAGTAGGATGAACGAGACGCGAATCATATTTCGGCTGGCCGGGAGAACCATGATGTTCGATTTCCAGGATCTGTTTCAGTGGGACCGCTTCATCACGCCCACGATCATCAAGACGTTCTACTGGCTGGTGATCGCGGTCATCGTGCTGTTCGGGATCTCCGGCATCCTCTGGAGCCTCACCGCCATGGCGATCAGCCCGTTCGTCGGATTCATCCAGTTGCTCGCGTCGATCGCCAGCGTCTTCGTCGGCATTGTGTTCTCGCGGATCGCCGCCGAGTTCATCCTGATCGTATTCCGGATCAACGAGCATCTCGGCGCGATCCGCGACCGGGACGGAGCAATGCACTGAGGCGAACGGCACCCGGCCGAACGCAGCCCGCCGCCCATGCCGTGGTTAATCCGAAGTAGTGCCCGCGCGCAAATGCCCGCGAAATTCCGACCGGGATCTTAAATCCGCTCGCGTATCAGCCTCTGCATTGCCAAGACCAGCGCGGGGGCGTCGTGAATTCGAGGAATGGCTTTGTTGCCGTGAGGCCGGGTGCCGAGCCGGGCTTTACGACCGAGGATATTTTATGGGCTGTCGGCATCTGGTCGGTGATCCTGACCCTGGTGCCGGTGATCGCGTTCTATCTGCTGATGGTGGCTTGAGGCCAACCATCGCGTCATTGCGAGTGCCAGCCAGGCAATCTGCGATTGCCTGGTCGCTTCAGCACACAAAAAACGCGCGGGTGCCGCGCGTTCTTCCATTTCGAACGTAAGCGGCGTTGTTACGCCGCTTGCTTGTGCATCGTACCGGACGCCGACGCCGTGCCGCGGATCGCCTTGATCGAGCGTTCGATCGCGGCCCACAGCCGATTGATCTCGGCGGCGGCGCGGCCTTCCGCATAATATTCGCGGGCGCCTTCGCCTTGGCCGAGCGCCATCAGAAGATCGGCGCGGTTGGTGATCTGGCCGCTCCACACCGGCGCGCGGAATTTCGCCAGCGCCTCGCGCGCGATCGCGACGATGCGGCTTTCGGCGCCGTCACGCTGCGCGGGCGCGCCGTTGATCACGACGGCATAAGGCTTGCGCATCGAGCGGCAGGTCTGGATGGTTTCCTGCACGGCGTTGACGTCGAACACGCCGGGCCGCGCCGGAATGATCACCATCGTGGCGTTCTTGATGGAGTCGTCGACCACGGCCGAGAGGTTCGGCGGCGTGTCGATGAACACCCACTCGATGCCGTCACGCTTGGCCTGGGCGATGATCCCGCTGACCGAGTTCACCGCCGTCTTGATCGCCGGCTCGTTGGTGCCGCGCAGCTTGTGCCAGAGCGTCAGCGAGCCCTGCGGATCGGCATCGATCAGCAGACAGGGCTTCGTCGCCTTGTGCACTTGCGCGGCGAGGTGAGCAGCCAGGGTACTTTTTCCCGAGCCCCCCTTACGCGAAGCGAAAACAATCACGTTCATACGTTGGCCTCCAGATTGACCCCAGGAGGCGAAAATGAATCAGCACGCTGATTCGCGAAAGAAAAAATTTCTTGCAATCCGCAAAGTGGCCAAGATTACCGGTGCGTTTTGCTTTTTGAGTCACACCGAACTTATGACGCAACCGCAAATGGAAGCGCTAAGCGTTTGATTTGACTCAGGGCCTAGCGTTTTCCGGCAGCTTTCGCGCGCTCGCGCTCGATCCATTTGCGCTCGATCCAGCCGAGCAATTGCGCTGTCGGTTTCTGCAGGAACGGGACGTCCTGCGCGAACAAAAGGAGTCCGAGCGGCAGCATCCAGAGTCCGAGCACCGGCAGAAAGCTGAAGATGCCGCCGATGATCAGGAGGATCGCGAGCGGAATCCGCACATAGCGCGACGACGGCTTGCGCAGCCACGCGACGAAGCGCGCCGGCTTTTCCGGCAGCTTGGCTTCGAACCAGGCGAAGTGCCGATCGATCTCTTGCTTGTAGTATTCGCTCACGCGTCCCACTCCATCCGTTCCACGAGCGGAACAGATTTGGCAAACCACACAAGTCCCACAGATGATGCTGCGTGACAGCGTCACAAGGCGTCAGTCTGTCGCGCATCGCAGCCTTGAAATCGCGGCCTGACGATCTAGCGCGTATTTTCGCGCGAAGCGATTGGATTGACTGCGACGGCGCTGTGCTCCCTCTCCCCGTTCTTACGGGGAGAGGGTTGGGGTGAGGGGCTGCCTCCGCGTATCCGGCGATAGCTGCGTGTGTGGAGACTCCCCCTCACCCGGAACGCATCTCACGATGCGTCATAGCCGAAGCTCCGCTTAGGCGTTCTTGAGAACGGCCGCCAAGGGCGGCCTACGCCTCTCCCCGCACGCGGGGCGAGGTGAAGGCGGACACCGGTTCGCGTGACGATAACGCGCCCGATCAGAGACTCTGGCGCACGCGCGATGGGAGCCTGTTCAGTGGGCCGACTTCTTCGCCTTGTGCGATTTGGAGACCTTCCGCTTCGCAGCGACCGGCCGCCGCTCGACGCGTTCGCTCGCCCTACGCGGCTCCGGATCTGCGCGAAAGAACACGCGGCAGGCCGGCGACAGCTGCGCCTTGTTCCTGATCATGCAGGCCGTGATGCGATCGACGTCGGGAATCTCGGGGCTGCAAAGCCGGAACGCATCCGGCGTACAGGCCTGCTGCTGATCGGGCGTGTAGGCCTCACTCCGGCCCGGCACCAGCAGCGCCGCAAGAGCGGCGGCTGATATCAACGCAAACGAAAAACTCCTTGAACCGGCGGTCCCCATGCATCCCCCCAAAGGTGTCACCAAGGCGTCGTTAAGGCGTCGTTTCGGGGAGTGTGGGTGACGGGACAGAGAAGTGCAAGCGGACGCGATGACACGCCGGGCGACAAGGGCGAGCGACCTTGCGATGGTCTGATCTTGCGATGTCGCGCTGAGTGATCTTGCGGATGGTACAGTTGGGTGGGCTCGAACCACCGACCTCCTGTTCCACAGACAGGCGCTCTAACCAACTGAGCTACAACTGCATCCTGACGCGCGGCCCGCTCGAGCGGGGCGGCGATTTCGGGCGGAAACTAGGTGCAACGCCGCGCTTTGGCAAGGCCGTAACGCGCCGATTTCCGCTGTTATATCCGGCCGCTTGACGGGCCCTTGGTCAGCAGAAAGGCCCGGACCGCTGCGGCCCGGGCCTTTCGCTGGTCTCCCAAACGGCAGCGATCAGGCGGCCGGCTTGTAGAACTTCGAGGCGCTGGCCTTGATCGGCTCGGCGGTCTCGCTGGCGACCTTCTGGCCGAGCTCGGCCAGTTCCTTGGCCTGCGCGGTGTAGGTCTCGAACTGCTTGCGGGCGTGCGAGGTCCACAGCTCGACCGCTTCGGTCGGCGACTTCACACTGAACAGCTCCTGGGCGAAGTCGAGCGAGGAGGTGGTGTTGGCCTTGAAGAACTCGATCAGCTTGGCCGAATACTCGCTGGCGCCCTTGCTCACCGAGGTGAACACGGCCTCGACCGTCGAGTTGTGGGTCTCGGCAGCGTCCTTGAACTTGGCATAGCTGTCGCGGGCCTGCAGAACGCCCTTCTCGGCGAACGCACGCATCTGCTCGGGAACTTCAAACGGAATGATCGAGGCGGAAAACGGATCGGACGGGTTGGTCATACGTGTAATCCTTCGCAACGGGTGAGTAGATGTGACCATTGCGGACGTCCCGGAGCCCATCAGGCCGGGAGCGCTGAAATGGATCACGCTGCCTTGATTCACGGGAGTGCCCTTCGTCGGGCGCGCCTAATAAACACCCATATCATGTCAATTTTGTGCAACGCAATGTAAGATCGCGTGCGACGCCATATTTTTTATGTGGCGGAATATAAGGTTACCGCGGCCGACCGAGGCTGAACGCGCCAGGGTCGGCCGCGGCCAATGCGCCTCGATCAGTTCTTCGGCTTGACCGCATCCATCGCGGCGCGGCTGACGGCCTGGCCCATTTCGCTGGCCTGCTCGGCGAGCGAGCGCATCTGGCCCTGCACATATTCGCTGTGCAGCCGCATGACGTCGCTGAGGTCCTTGGCCTTGAGCAGCGCCTCGGCGTAGTCCAGCGACGACTGCACGTTCTTTTCGGCATAGGACAGCGCCTTGGTGGACAGGTCCTTGGCGCCGGCGCGCATCGTGGCGTTGCGCTCCTCGATCTTGCCGGCGGTGTCCTTGGCGTTGGTCACGAATTGCTCGAACGCCTTGCGCGCCTGATCGAAGCTCGCCTCCGCCATCGACCGCATATCCTTGGGAATCTCGAACTTGGGGATCTCGAAATGGTCACGCCCGTTGTCGCTCATGGTCGCTCTCCCTCGCTTGCTGATCGGCCCGCCGCTTGGCCCTGCGGGCCCAGGGCAAGATAGACGGCAGAATATATCGTGGCACTGCAATCGCAGGTGTGACGCGGCGCCACCTGGTTCCGCATCGCGCGGCTCGCAGCAACCTCTCTTTGCCGGACAACGCCGAACGGCGGTGGATCGTTCAGCCAAGTTAACGTTATCCCGGCTTTGGCGGGGGCAGTTTCGCTTGCGGACATGGACCTGCCGCCCCCCAGTTGCGATACTAACCTTCTGTTAAGGCTGTCGTCCTGCGGCTGCCGGGCCTTCGGCTGAGCTTAAGGAAGAAAGCCAAACCCATGCGGTCAAATCTTGCGCGATGAGTGACGCGGAATTCCAGATCCAGGCGCTCGGCGATGTCAGGCTGGCGAATCATGCGACGGGCGCCCTGCCGGCATGGCTGTGGGCGGCCGACGGCGCACGGATTCTCTGGGCCAATCCGATCGGCGCGCAGGTATTCGGTGCCGCCAACGGCGCCGAACTGGCAAAGCGCAGCTTCGGCCCGGCCGAGCCGCACCGCCGCCAGATCGCGCGGCTCGGCCACGGCCTGAACGCCAATGGCGCGGTCCGGCTGGAGCGGCTGCGCGGCTTCGGCGCGGCGCCCGGCATGCTCGCGACCTGCGGCTGCGCGAGGATCGACCTGCCGGACGGCAGCCACGGCATCCTGATGACCGCGCTCAACGCGACCAGCCGCGGTATGCCGCTCGCGGAACGCCTGCTGCGGCTGGTGCAGGGTTTGCCGCGTCCGGCCGCCGCCTTCACCAGCGACGGACTACTGGTCGCAACCAATGAGGCGGCGCGTGCGCTGCCCGGCCTGCACGATCTTACCGAAGCCGGTCTCGATGCCGCGCGCGGCGAGGCGCTGGCGCAGGGCCGCGCGGCCGCAAGCGTTGCGATCGGCCGCGTGGTGCTGCAGCGGATCGGCCACGGCGCCGATCGCGCGCTGGTCGCGTTGATCAAGCCGGCGCCGCATCTCGCCGCAAGGCCGGCGGCGCCGATCGTGCCTGCACCGGTCGCGCCGGAGACGCCGGCGCCCGAAGCACAGGCTCCCGCAGCGCCAGCGCAGCAAGAGGCCATGGCCGTAGAGCCGCCGCCAGCACCTGCAGTTGTCGAACAAGCCGTTGCGCATGACGAAGCGCCCGCGACGGCCAGCGCAGCGCCGATCGCCTTCACACTGTTCGACGCGCTGGATCCGCAGTTGGAAGAGCGCGTCACAATCGAGCCGATCGTCAGCGCGGCCAAATCCGAACCTGAGAATGCTGCTCCATCTGCCGCGCCAGCAGAGGCGGCGCACATAGAGGCGCCCGTCGAGACCGCAGCTCTCGACACCACGCAAGACGAAACACCCGCCGCCGAGGAACCTCTGTCGGAAGCACTGATCGAAGTGCCGGACGGCACGCAGATCGAAGAGCCTGCGCCTCTTGCCCCGCCACTTGCGTCGGCAGAACTCACGCATTCAGACTCGACGCCCGTCGAGACTGCACCTCTCGACACCACGCCCGACGAAAGCCCCGCCGTCGAGGAGCCCTTGTCGGAAGCGCTGATCGACGTGCCCACCGAAGCGCGGGTCGAACAGCCTGCGCCGCAGCCCGCGCCTGATCTCGAAGCGACGGCAAACGCGCCGGAAACATCAGCGCCGCCGGCCGATCCCGTCCCCTCGCCTTATACGATCGCGGATGCGCCCGCGCCGCCGCCCGCCGCCGAACCGGAGTCCGCGACATTGGCGCCGGTGCCACCGCCATCCTGGCTCGACGAGCCGCTGCCGGTGCGGCGGCATCCGCTGCGCTTCATGTGGCAGATGGACCACGAGGCCCGCTTCTCGCTCGGCTCTGATGAATTCACCCGCCTGATCGGCCTGCACACCGCGGCGGGCTTCGGCCGGCTGTGGAGCGATATCGCCGAGAGTTTTGGCCTCGATCCCGAAGGCCGCGTGATGCAGGCGTTCGCCAGCCACGACACCTGGAGCGGCGTCACGCTGCACTGGCCGGTCGACGGCGGCGGCCGGCTGCCGGTCGAACTGTCCGGGCTGCCGGTGTTCGATCGTGCCAGGAATTTCGCCGGTTATCGCGGCTTTGGTGTGTGTCGCGACCTCGACGGGCTTGCGCGACTCGCCGCATTGCGCCGCTATGAGTTCTTCAGCGGCACGGTCGCGCCGCGGTCGCTGTCGGCCGATGTCGCGCCGGCGCCGCGCGGCGATGCGCCGCCCGGGCCCGCCGCGCCGCCGGACAATCCTCCGCCGCACGCCGAGCCGCCGCCCGACACGACCGCAGCAGCACCACCCGAGGAATTGACCGAGCCGACAGCCGCAGAGACTTCACACCGAGCCGATCCGGATCACGCCGTGGAAACGCACGAGGAAACGCACGAAGTGCGTCACGACCCGCCACCGAATGTGGTGCCGTTCCGTCCCGCCGGCGACACCCGGCCGCCGTCGCTGACGCCGGTCGAGAACAACGCCTTCAACGAACTCGCCCGTCAATTGTCGGCGCGGCTCGAGAACGAGGCCGGCCTCGCCACGACCACGAACGACAGCGTGCCGGCCGAGCCGGTCGCCGAAGCGCCGCCCGCAAGCGAACCGCCGCAGGAAGCAGCGGCAGCGCCGCAGGAGACGGTCGCGCAGCTGGAGACGCCAGCCGATCCGCCAAAGGCCAGTTGGCTCGCTGCGGCCGAGCCGGCGCCGCGCGCCGACTCCCGGCGCGACCGCGCGCTGCTCGATCTGTTGCCGGTCGGCGTCCTGATCTACCGGCTCGACCGCCTGCTCTATGCCAACCACGCCTTCCTCTCACGCATGGGCCATGACAGCCTGCACGCGCTGGAAGCCGCCGGCGGCCTCGACGCGCTCTATGTCGAGCCCGGCGTCTCGCAGGCCAGCAGCACGTCGGGCACCGGCACGCCGGTGACGATCTCGGCGAACCAGAGCACCGAGCACGGCGCGCAGTCGGTGTCCGCGGAGGCGCGGCTGCACACCATCACCTGGGACGGCGATTCCGCGCTGGCCCTGATCTTCTCGCGCACGCTGGACGAGGATGCCGCGATCGCCGCCGCGCTCTCCGAACCGGAGCCGGAGCCTGCGGCCGCCGCGGAGCCGCTGCTTGCGCCGGCTGAGCCGCAGGCCGGCCAGGCCGACGCCGAGGAGCTCGGCGCGATCCTCGACACCGCGGCCGAAGGCATCATCATGTTCGATGCCGAGGGCAACATCCATTCCTGCAACCGCAGCGCCGAGGCGCTGTTCGGCTATGACGGCGACGAGTTCGTCACCCGCAAGCTCGCCGACCTGTTCGCTCCGGAAAGCCAGCACGGCATCTTCGACTATCTCACCAGCCTGAAATCCGCCGGCGTCGCCAGCCTGCTCGACCATGGCCGCGAGACGCTCGGGCGCGTCCGCCAGGGCGGCATCATCCCGCTGTCGGTGACGATGGGCCGCACCCGCGCCGACGGGCCGAACTTCTTCGCGGTGTTCCGCGATCTGTCGCAGACCCACAAGAGCGAGGGCGAATTGCGCGAGGCGCGGCGGCTCGCCGAACGCGCCGCCAACGCCAAGTCCGACATGCTGGCGCGGATCAGCCACGAGCTGCGCACGCCGCTCAACGCCATCATCGGCTTTGCCGAGGTGATGATCGGCGAGCGCTTCGGTGCGCTCGGCAACGAACGCTATGTCGAATACATGAAGGACATCCGCGCCTCCGGCGAGCGGGTAATCGCGATCGTCAACGATTTGCTCGACCTCTCGCGGATCGAGACCGGCAAGCTCGACCTCGCCTTCGCCAGCCAGAATCTCAACGAGATGGTGGAGAGCTGCGTCGCTGTGATGCAGCCGCAGGCCAACCGCGAGCGCATCATCATCCGCACCTCGCTCGCCCACACGCTGCCGCCTGTGGTCGCCGACGCCCGCGCGCTGCGCCAGATCACGCTGAACCTGATCGGTAACTCGATCCATCTCGCCAATGCCGGCGGCCAGGTGATCGTCTCGACCGCGCTGTCGGATTTCGGCGAGGTGATGCTGCGCGTGCGCGACACCGGGCAGAGCCTCAACGACAACGAGGTCGCCGCGGCGCTCGAGCCGTTCCGCGCCCCGACGCCATCAGATCAGGCCGGCTCCGGCGGCGTCAGCCTGTCGCTGACCAAGGCGCTGGTCGAAGCCAATCGCGCCAAATTCCAGATCAGGACCGGCGGCCGCACCGGCACGCTGATCGAGGTGACCTTCGTCCACGCCACGGCAAGGGCGTGAGCGGCGGCGCGAGCATGCAGCGCGTGTGCTGTCTCGCGCTCCCGTAAGGGACGCACCGGCGGAAGGGCTCCCTCCCCCCTTGCGGGGTAGGGCAATCGCATATGACCCTTCGGCGGCTGCGGAGGTCACTCCGCCTCGTGGTTCGAGACGCGCCGCAAGCGGCGCTCCTCACCATGAGGGTCTACTATTGTGCCGCAAAACAAGACCCTCATCCTGAGGAGCCCGCCGAAGGCGGGCGTCTCGAAGGATGGCCGCGAGGACGCTGCCCGACAGATTTCTTTCCATATGCGATTGCCCTGCCTTGCGGGGGGAGGGTTGGGGAGAGGGGTACCACACGACGTGCTCTCTCCATTTGCAGAACGGCGCGGCCGAGACTGTGAGACCGACACTCATCGCAAGAATCTCGCCCGGGGCCACCCCTCTCCCCACCCTCTCCCGCAAGGGGAGAGGGAGCCTGACAGGCGTGCTCACCTCACTTGCCTGAGCGGCGCACAACCGCGCAAAATTCAAGTCGCTTCGAAATTCGCGCTCCACCGCCGCGCCAGCAGGACCAACTACTCGCCGGGCACTGCGAACATCTGTCGCGTCGGACCCGCGCGGCGCGGCATAGATCTTGCTGCGATTTGGCTTGTTTGAATTCATTGCCGTGCGACCCCGCCCGTTTTCCGGGCATGCGGATTTTCACCGATGCGCTGTCTCGTCGTCGCCGACCTGCATTACTCGTTGCCGCAGTTCGACTGGCTGCTGGCGGCGGCACCGCAATTCGATCTCGTGATCTTCGCCGGCGATGCGCTCAACCTCGGCTCGGCGGTCGATTTCCGCGCCCAGATCGTCGTCGTCACGAAATACCTGTCACGGCTCGCCGATCTCACGCGGGTGATCTTCTGCTCGGGCAATCACGACCTCGACGAGCGCAACCCGGAGGGCGAGAAGATCGCGCGCTGGGTCGCGGGCATCAGGGAGTTCGGCGTCGCCTGCGACGGCGACAATCTGGCCATCGGCGACACGCTGTTCACGGTGTGCCCATGGTGGGACGGCCCGCTGGTCAAGGCGCGGATCGACGAGCAGCTTCGCGCCGCAGCCGCGGTGCCGCACAAGCGCTGGGTCTGGGTCCATCACGCCCCGCCGGCGGATTCGCCGACCAGCTGGGGCGGCAAGCGCTTCTTCGGTGACGCCGAGCTGCTCGGCTGGATCGAGCGCCACCATCCGGCGATGGTGATCTCGGGCCATGTGCATCAGTCGCCGTTCATCCAGAGCGGCTCGTGGTTCGACCGGATCGGAGCGACCTGGGTGTTCAACACCGGCCTGCAGCCCGGCCGTCCCCCGGTCTACATCGTGCTCGATCTCGCGCAGGACAAGGCGTTCTGGCTCGCGGCCGGTGATGCGCAGATGATCGATCTCAAGGCGCCGCTGTCGCGGCCGGCAGCGCTTGTGCGCGATGCGCCGGACTGGCTCATATCCTTGGATCGGATTGCCGATCCGAGCCTGGCGCGACCTGCATCGGCGGCAGGTTGATCATGCTCTGCAGCACCTCGCCGACCATCGCCAGATGGGTGCCGTGATCGGCATATTGGTGCATCAGGTCGGCGAGATAGGTCGTGGCGACATGAAGCCGTTGCGCCAGCAGCTGCGCGATCAGCAGCGCCACCGCCGGCTGCTGGCGCAGGAACGAGGCCGCATCGTCGAACTCGTACAGGACGCAATCGGACGCCGTGCGCACCTTGGCGCTGTGCACGCGGTCGAGCAGCACACTCATCTCGCCGAACACCGCGCCGGGCTCGTCGATGACCGCCACCAGGCTGTCGCCCTTGACGACTTCCACCTTGCCGTCGAGCAGCACGAACAGGTGTCCGGTCTTGCCGCCCTCCTCGATGAAATCCGTGCCGGCCGGCAGGCTGCGCCTGCGACCGCCGGTGCAGTGATCAAGGATCGCTCGCATGTTTCATCTCCGTCTCCGGTCAGACTAGGCAGAGATGCTGTCGCGTCAAACGGCATTAGCTGGGCGTTCTGCCCAAATTGTCGGCACGCCACCGCGTGACCCGCGGCGCGATCCAGCCGTTTGCACTGCCTCAGGCGGGGGCGTTATGCTTGACCGCCAGGAAATCGCCGATCGTATCGAGGAACAGTTTTGGCGATTGCAGTTGCGGGACATGCGCACACCCCGGAATGACCCTGAGCTTGGCTCTCGGCAGACCGCCTGCCAATTCGTATGACATCGGCGGCGGCGTTGCCTCGTCATATTCGCCGACCACGACGAGCGTCGGTATGGTCACGCTGCGTAGTTCGGCACGAAGATCGAGGCTCGCCAGCGCATCGCAGGCCGCGCAGAACACGTTGAGATCGGTGCGCAGGAATGCATCGCGGCGATCCTGCATCAGCGCGGGATGCTGCGCCTGGAAATCCGGTGCGAACAGCCGGCGCATTGCAATGTCGGTGATCGCGGCGAGCCCCTTCTCGCGTGAAACCCTGGCCATGTTGCGAAACGCCTCGCGGCCCGGCTCGGAGAACGCCGCACCGCTGTCGGCGAGGATCAGCCGGCTCGCGATCGCCGGGTGGCGGATCGCCATCTGCAGCGCGACGAACCCGCCATAACCATTGCCGAGCACGATGGCCGGCGTGCCAGCAACCGCATCATGCACCGCATCCGCCATTCGGTCGGCAATCGCGGCAAGGCCACCCTCAACCGCGCTCGACCGGCCGAATCCCGGTAGTTCCGGCACGATGGTCCGAAACGACCTAGCAAGCTCCGGCACGATCGCATCGAAGCTCGCGCGATCCGACAGCAGCGAGTGAAACAGGACCAACGGCGGCCCCTCGCCCGACTGGGCTGCGTTGACTGTGCGGTTGGCCAAAAGCCTGTCCATCGTCGCTCTCTTTCAAATCGCGCCCGAAATTCGCGCATTTGGGCTCCGAAGCGCCCCTGCGGACGATTGATAAATCAAATCACCCGGATTTCAAGGATTTCTACTTGACGTGATATTTCACAGACTGCATTTTGGTGGGCAGGAGACCCAATGAAATGATCCTTCTCCGCGAAAATATCTACGAAAACCTGAGATCTGATATTTTATCGTGTCAGTTTGCTCCCGGTGATGAAATACGAGAGCAGGATCTGGCCGAGCGTTACGCTGTCAGCCGCCAGCCGGTTCGGGACGCCCTGCTGCGGCTCGAGCGCGAGCACCTCGTGACGGTGCAGCCCCGCCAGGGCTACCGGGTCAATCCGATCTCGCTGTCCGACGCGCGCGATCTGCTGCGCTTCCGCCTTGCGCTCGAGCCGGCCTGCGTCGCCGAAGCAATCGCGAGCGCGCCCGACAGCATCCTGAAATCACTCGATGAATTCCGCCGCTTCTCCGGCAGCCATGAGGACTTCATCACCTACAATCGCGGCTTCCACTCGGCGCTGGCGCACGCATCGGGCAACCGCCGCATGGCGACCACGCTCTGCGACCTGATCGGCCAGGCCGATCGGCTGGTGCGCGTCAGCGTCTCCAATCTGAAGGGCCACGACCCGGCGAAGCTCGTGGCCGAGCATGTCGCATTGATCGACGCCATGCAGCAGCGCGAGGCGCGCACCGCGGCCCGCATCATCAAGGCTCACATCGCGGCAACCGAAAAGCGCGTGCTGCCGGCACTCAAGCGCAACGCCGTCATCGTCGAAGAGAGATCATCATGAACATTCCGTCGAAGCCCGCGACGATCGACGTCGAGATCCACGGCAACTTCATCGACGGACGCGAGGTCGAGGCCGGAGACGGCGAGATGCTCGACGTGCGCAATCCCGCGACCGGCGACGTCATCGCCCGGATTCCGAATTCGACCGCCGCGGATATCGACCGCGCGATGAAGAGCGCTCGCGCTGCATTCGAAGGCAAGGCGTGGGGCGGGATGGACACGAGGGCGCGCGCCCGGCTCGTCAACAGGCTCGCCGACGCATTCGAGACCAATCTCGACACGCTGTACCGGCTGGAGACATTGAACAACGGCCGTCCCGTCAACGAAACCCGCGCGCAGCTGTCGCGCCTGCCGGATTTCTTCCGCTACTTCGCCGGACTAGCGCTATCGCGCCGTGATTCCGTCATCCCGGTCGAAGGCGCGTATCTGAACTACACCCTGCGCACGCCGATCGGAATCGTCGCCAACTGCACGCCCTTCAATCACCCGCTCATGATCCTGTGCAAGTCGCTTGCCGTCGTGCTGGCGACCGGGTGCGTCACCGTGGTCAAGCCGTCGGAATACACGCCGCTGACGACACTGAAGCTCGCCCAGATCTTCAGCGAGGCCGGACTGCCTCCCGGCGTCTTCAACATCGTGCTTGGTCTCGGCCAGAGCGCCGGCAAAATGCTCGCCGAGCATGGCGACATCAACAAGCTTGTGCTGACCGGCGGGACCGAAGCCGGCCGCATCGCGGGCAGCGCCGCGGCCAAGGTGTTCGCGCACCAGACCATGGAGCTCGGCGGCAAGACGCCGGTGATGATATTCGACGATTTCGACGTCGACCGCGCCGTCAACTATGCCGCGTTCGGCGCCTTCATCGGCGCCGGCCAAACCTGCGTTTGCGCGTCGCGCCATATCGTGCAGGCCTCGATCTACGACGAGTTCGTCAAAAAGCTGCAGGCCAAGACCCGTACCATCCGCATTGGCGATCCGTTCGATCCGAACACACAGCTTGGGCCGGTGATCTCGGCGCGCCAGCGCGACCGCGTTCTCAGCTATGCGCGCTACGGTCATGAAGACGGCGCGCGGCTGCTCACCGGCGGCGTGGCTGCAAAGGTCGCGGGCCACGACAACGGCTATTTCGTCGAACCGACCGTGTTCGCCGACGTCAAATCCGACATGCGGATCTTCCAGGAGGAGGTGTTCGGCCCCTTCACCTCGGTGACCCCATTCAAGGACGAGGCCGACGCGCTCCGGCTCGCCAACGATTCGCCCTTTGGCCTCGCCGCCGCCATTCGCACCCGCGACGTCGCGCGTGCGCATCGCGTGGCCGCCGCGGTCAAGGCGGGGATCGTCTGGATCAACGATCACCACCGGCTCGATCCGGCCTCGCCCTGGGGCGGCGTTGACGATTCCGGCATCGGCCGGGAATGCGGCACCGAGAGCTTCGACGACCATTTCAACACCAAGAGCGTGATGGTCGCGACCCACGAACAGCCGTTCGATTGGTACCGCGACACGGCCAGCCAGCGCCGCTTGAACTAGCCGCAGTCGAGCAAAGCGGCAAACCGCCCACAGATGGCGGGCCGCATCACCGAGGAAACAGTCAAGGGGAGAGCGTATATGTCGACATCGGTCAATGCCGGGAGCCGCCTCGATCGGCTACCGATCGGACCATTCCATCGCCGGATCATGATCCTGATCGGGATCGGAATGTTCTTCGACGGTTTCGACATCTATATCGCCGGCACCGTGCTCGGCGTGACGCTGAAAACCGGGTTCTCGACGCTCGCCCAAAACGCCGCGTTCATCTCCGCAACCTTCGTCGGCATGATGCTCGGATCGTTCGGCACCGGCTTCCTCGGCGACCGTTACGGACGACGTTTCACCTACCAGTTCAATTTGCTGCTGTTCGGTATCGCGTCCCTGGCGGCGGCGTTTGCGCCAAGCATGGCCTTTCTGATTGCCTGCCGTTTCGTGATGGGCGTCGGTCTCGGCGCCGAAAATGTCGTCGGCTATTCGACGATGACCGAGTTCGTGCCGGCCCGGAGCCGCGGCAAGTGGCTCGGCTTCACCGCCGTCTGCGTCGTGACCGGCCTGCCCATCGCGCTGCTGGTCGCATCGGTCGTCGTCCCGCAATTCGGCTGGCGCGCGATGTTCGTGCTGGGCGGCGTCGGCGCCTTGATCGTCTGGTACCTGCGCAAGTCGCTGCCGGAGTCCCCGCGCTGGCTGGAGGCGGTGGGACGCACCGCCGAGGCCGAGGCGCTAATGCAGGCGATCGAGAAGGAAGCTTCCCAGGGCCACCCCTTGCCGGCCCCCGCGGCTGCAACACCGGCACCGGTGTCGCCCGATCTCGCCACGCTGTTCACTGCGCCGCTGCTGTCCCGCATGATCGTCGGCGCGGTATGCCTGATTACCATCAATACGCTGCTCTATGGCTTCGTGACCTGGCTGCCGGTGTTTTTCATCAAGCAGGGCCTGTCGGTCGCGACCTCGTTCGGCTACTCGCTGTTGATGGCGCTTGGCGCGCCGATCGGCTCGGCGATCGGCGCCCTGACCGCCGACCGCTGGGGCCGCAAGCCCACGATCATCGGCGCGTCGCTGATCTCGATCATCCTCGGCGTCATCTATCCGATGATCTCGGATCCGTTCCTGCTGCCGGCCGTCGGCTTTGCGCTGACCGTGCCGATCTATGTCCTGGTCGCGCTGTTGTTCGGCATCTATATTCCCGAACTGTTCCCGACCGAGGTGCGGCTGCGGGCATCCGGCATAGTCAACACACTCGGTCGAGGTGCCACCATCGTGACACCATTCCTGGTCGTGATGCTGTTCGAAGCGCGCGGCGTCGCCGGCGTGATGGCCCTGATGATCGGACTGCTCATCGTGCAGATCATCACCGTATGAGCGCTCGGCATCGAGCCGCGGCACCGCAGCCTCGAGGAGCTCAAGGGCGAGGAATCACCATCCGCAATCCCGCAGGAAGCTTCGTGACGCGCAGCGAGCTTTCTTCGCTACAAGCAGCTTTGGCGGCGCGGGATACCCGCGCCGTTCGCGTCACTCCCACATCTCCGGCGTGACCCGCCCGGCGAAGCCGCAGTCGATGACCCGCTCCTGCGGATTGCGATCGACGATCAGCCGCAGCAAGTCGGGGCGCGAATAGTGGCCGCCGATATCGCACAGCGCCTTGGCGGCGAGCACGGCCTCCAGCGATCCGTCCGCGATCAGGATGGTCTCGCCCTGCGCCGGACCTGCGATGACCTCGCCGCGCGGATCGATGATGACGCTGTCACCGCTGTACTCGATCGTCGAGAGCTCGCGGTAACGTTCCGGCGTAATTTCGTGCGAGCGCATGCCGCCGACGGCGATGACGTAGCAGCCGGCTTGCGAGGCGAACGCGCGCGACAGCAACAACTGCCGCGGCCAGAGCGGCGTCGGCGACAGTGGCGCCACCGCAGGCTCCCGCCCCGGCCACGCGGCGACGTGGATCTGCGTTCCCTGCGCGGCCAGCGCATAGCCGGGCAGCATGGTGTTGTGCTCCCAGCAATTGAGGCCGCTGATCCGGCCATAGGGCCGCTCATGCACCCGCAGCCCCGCCGCGTCGCCGTCGGCCCACACCGAGCGCTCGTTGAAGGTGGGCTTCAGCTTGCGATGGCGGCCGAGCAGCCGCCCCTCGCGGCCGATGAACAGCAGCGTGCAGTAGACCGTGCCCCTGGTCACGGCATCACGTTCGGCGACGCCGATCACGACATCCAATCCGGCGGCCTCGGCGGCGGCGCAGAGCCGATCGGTCGCGGGCGAGGGAATTTCGACTGCATTGTCGAGATACTCGGCCATCGCGCGAAACGTGCTCGGCCCGGTCGGCGCGTGACAGAAGAAGGGATAGCCGGGCAGCCAGGTCTCGCCGAAGGCGGCGATCGTCGCTCCCATGGCGCCGGCCTCGCCGATCAGGCGGCAGGCCTTCTCCACCGAGGCGTCGCGATCGAATGGCACCGCGGCGGCCTGGATCGCCGCGAGCCTGAAATGCGTGTCGGATGTCATGGCCGTGCCCGCGTCAGTCGACGCCCTTGCGGACAGCGTCGAGCGCGCCCGCAAGCAACTCCAGCGCCTTGACGCGCCGCCGTCGCGCCAGACGCGCCTCGCCGACCTTGCGCTCGTGCTCGCCGGCGATGAAGGCCTGGATGTCCGGCAGCGGACGAATGACACCACGGCTGCCCCACTGGCCGTCGGGGATCTCGGTCGGAAACACCCAGACCTGCGGTGCCACATCCTCGAACGAACCGCCGGCGGCGCGTACCACCGCATCGGTCACGTCCTTCACCAGCGCCGCGCGCGAGGCTTCGGTGTACTGGCCTTCCGGCACGGTCGGGACAATCCGGTAACGCGGCGACGGCGATGGCTGGCCCGCCACATAAACGGCGGCCGGCCGATGCAGGAAGACAACGGTGACGCCTTGCGCGACCTTGTTTGCCGGATCGAACCCCTCGTGACCGATCAGGATATCACCGAGCTCCTTGATGAGCCGCGCTTCCGCGTCCGGCTTCAGGGCTCCTTCGGGAATTGTCACGTCGATCATCGGCATTGAGGGGACCTCCTGTTGTTGACAGCACGAGGTCTATGCGCGGCGTGCTCCCGGCAGCAGTGGCAGTATCGCCATTTTGGGGGCAAATTCGGACACGGCGTTCTCAGCTCGCGGCGACCCTGCACACGAACCGGCGCTGGTATTCGCGTGGCGAGAGCCCGGTTTCGCGCTTGAACAGACGACGGAAGGTCGACAGATCGTCGTAGCCGACGCGCGCGCTGACCGCGTCGAGCTTCAGCCGCGTGGTTTCGATCAGCCGCTTGGCCACATCGACACGCAACGCTTGCAGATATTGCAGGGGTGGCTCGCCGACCGCCAGCTTGAACCGGCGGTTCAACGTGCGCTCGCTGACCGCAAGGTCGCGGGCCAGCCTGGCCAGACTGAAGCCCTGTTGCAGCGACTTCTCCATCATGCTCTGCGCCCGCGCCACCAGCGCGTCGGAGTGCTGCGTGTCACGCGCGCGGCTGGCATAGGGTGCCTGCGAGACGCGATTGCTGTCGATCAGCATCAGCTTGCCGGTCTCGGCGGCCACGTCGGCACCGGCGAATTTCTCGACCAGCCGAAGCGCGAGATTGAGCGAGGTGGTCACCGCGCCCGAGCAGACAATGCGGTTCTGCTCGGTGAGGATCTCGGCGACGCGCAGATCCACCGCCGGATAGCGCATCGCGAATGTCCGCCCCTTGGCCCAATGGGTGGTCGCAACCCTGCCGTCGAGCAGGCCGGCCTCGGCGAGGATGAAGCTGCCGGTGCAATAGGAGGCGAGCAAAGTGCCGCGCTCATGCTGCCGCCGCAGCGCCGCGAGCAGCGGCTCGACGGTATCGAGCCGCGCGAAGAACCGCTCGATATCGCCGACGAACGGTCCCGGGATCACCACCGCGTCCGCCGAAGACCGCGCGCCGATCGGTCCGTCGACGCCGATGACCTGGCCGGACGCCGTCTGGACCGGCCGGCCACTCAAGGACTCGACGCGCCACCGCAGCTGAGACGGCTTGCCGTTGTGGCGTCGCGGCCGCCGCGCCGTCACCGAATTGGCGGCCGTGAACACGTCGACAATCCCCGCCACACCCGAAGCGAGGATGCCGTCATAGACCCAGATCCGGATGAGTGGCATGGCGTGTCCGATCTTGCACAATATGGTGTAATTCTGCCATCGCATGGACGACCGGACAAGCCGGCGGTGTCGGGGCGCCGAATGTGACGCGCTGTGTGACTGCCCGACCGGCAACTCAGCACAAACCTGTCAACTCGGA
This sequence comes from Bradyrhizobium sp. Mp19, assembly GCF_029952935.1. Classification (NCBI taxonomy): domain Bacteria; kingdom Pseudomonadati; phylum Pseudomonadota; class Alphaproteobacteria; order Hyphomicrobiales; family Nitrobacteraceae; genus Bradyrhizobium; species Bradyrhizobium sp. Mp19. Next base: position 65,388 of record NZ_JASAUT010000024.1, read on the forward strand.
CAAACCATGTCGCAAGAATGCGGGCGTATGACTCACAAACCGTGCCGCACACTCACTGTCGTCCCGGCCTAGTGCGCTATTGCGCACGGGGGGCCGGGACCCATAACCACCGACGGGAATTGTTATGCGCGATTGCAACGACGAGTCCCGCCTGCAACATCCGCCGCGGCGTATGGGTCCTGGCCCCCCGTGCGCAATTGCGCACTAGGCCGGGACGACAGATTTATATGCGGGCCGGTCGCCGTGCACCCCGTTCACATCGCCCGCGCAAATCTGCGAAAGCCCGGCGCGCCGGTCAGCGCCTCGAAGGCGGCGTCGCGCTTCTCTTCGGCGAAGGTGAAGCCGGCCCTGGCGTAGCAGCGTTCGGCGGCGTCGTTGCCGATCAGGAACGAGATCGAGGCCTGCGTGTAACCGGCCGCCTTGCCGTCGGCGAGTGCGCGGCGGATCAAGTCCTGCACCAGGCCGCCGCGATGGGACGCTTGTCGGGCGACATGCTCGATCAGCCAGTCGCCCTCGCCGCCTTGCACCCAGCAGTTACGGGCATAGCCGCCGCGCGCGACGATGGCATCGGCATCCATGCCGGTCTCTGCTGCGACTTCCTCGATCGCCGCACGTGCGGCGACGACCGTTCCGGATGCCGGCATCGCGCACAGCGCGGCGGTCGGCGCGCCATCGACTTCAGCGATCAGGAAATGGGCGACGTGATACCATGACCGCACCCGCGCCACGGCGAGCCGCGTCATGAACGCCAGGCATTCCGCCTCGCCCCGATCGAGCGCGATATCGAACCAGCCGCGCGGCAACGGGCCGCGCTGCGCGGCCAGCACGATGCCGGCGATGAAGCCGGCGTCGTCGGATCGTGCGGGACGGATCGAGGATCGTCCCGCGCCGATCATCTCAGGTGTTCTTCAGCGCGACGCGGAATTCGGCCTCGGTCTTGGCCTTGACCTCGTCGAGCGTGACGCCGTCGGCGAGCTCGATCAGCGCCATGCCGTCCTTGCCGTGCTTGTCGATGGTGAACACCGCAAGGTCGGTGACGACCATGTCGACCACGCGCTCGCCGGTCAGCGGCAGGTTGCACTGCTTGAGCAGCTTGGGGCCGTCCTTGGCGGAATGCTCCATCACGACCACGACGCGCTTGACGCCGGCGACGAGGTCCATGGCGCCGCCCATGCCCTTCACCATCTTGCCGGGGATCATCCAGTTGGCGAGGTCGCCGTTCTGCGCCACCTGCATGGCGCCGAGGATCGACAGATCGATATGGCCGCCGCGCACCATGCCGAAGGAATCCGCCGACGAGAAATAGCTGGTCGAGGGCAGCTCGCTCACGGTCTGCTTGCCGGCGTTGATGAGGTCGGCGTCCACCTCGTCCTCATAGGGGAACGGGCCCATGCCGAGCATGCCGTTCTCGCTCTGCAGGCTGACGTCGATGCCGTCGGGAATGTAGTTCGAAACCAGCGTCGGGATGCCGATGCCGAGATTGACGTAATAGCCGTCGCGCAACTCCTTGGCGGCGCGGGCGGCCATCTGTTCACGGGTCCAGGCCATGAGGCTCTCCTGAAGAAGTGTGTTTTAAGCGGCGGGCCGCGGACGGGTGTTGCGGAACTCGATCCGCTTCTTGCCGGTCCCGACCTCGATGATGCGCTTGACGAAGATGCCGGGGGTGTGGATGTGGTCCGGGTCGATCTCGCCGGCCGGCACCAGGTGCTCGACCTCGGCGACCGTGACCTTCGCGGCGGTGGCCATCATCGGGTTAAAGTTGCGCGCGGTCTTGCGGTAGACGAGGTTGCCGGCGGTGTCGCCCTTCCAGGCATGGACGATGGCGACGTCGGCGAACAGGCCGCGCTCCATGATGTACTTCTCGCCGTCGAATTCCTTCACTTCCTTGCCTTCGGCGATCAGCGTGCCGACGCCGGTCTTGGTGTAGAAGGCCGGGATTCCGGCGCCGCCGGCGCGGATGCGCTCGGCCAGCGTGCCCTGCGGGTTGAACTCGAGCTCGAGCTCGCCGGCGAGGTATTGCTGGGCGAACAGCTTGTTCTCGCCGACATAGGACGAGATCATCTTCTTGATCTGGCGCGTCTCCAGCAGCCGGCTGAGGCCGATGCCGTCGACGCCGGCATTGTTGGAGACGACCGTGAGGCCCTTCACGCCGGACTCGCGGATCGCGTCCGACAGGGTCTCGGCGATGCCGCAGAGGCCGAAGCCGCCCGACATGATCATCATGCCGTCCTTGAGGAGACCATCGAGTGCCGATTTGGCGTCGGGATAAACTTTGTTCATGCAGCGAATACCTGATGGAGGGCGCGGAACGGCTGTGGCAAAGCGGATTATTAGGCGAAATCTTCGCAGTGCGTCAATCATGGCCGGGTGCGGCGACGGGCGGCGGCCTGCGGCGATCAACATGGCCTTGAAAGCGACAAGAAAACCCTTCAAGTTGCGTGGGTTGGCAGGGGCCTCCGGCGAGAGCCCGCTGTGTTCGACGACGACCCGACAAAACTCAACCCGACCCGGATATGTCATTGACGATGGCCCAAGGAATTAAGCGCCTGGGGATGCCGATCGCGGCGCTTTTCGGCCTGGCGCTGGTCGGGCTGGTCGGAACGTCGTGGTTCCTCAACCGGGACGCGCTGCAGCGGGCGGTGGAAGCGCAGATCCGCGCCGTGACCGGGCTCGATCTCGTCGTCAACGGGCCGATCGACGTCTCGGTTTTTCCCGGCAGCTACGTCTCCTTTCATAATGTCGGGCTGAAGGGCGCCGATACCATCGGTCCCGCCCTACAGGTCGACGTGTTGACCGCCAATCTGCGCCTGCTGCCGCTGCTGCTGCGGCGGTTCGAGATTGCCGACGTCATGATGCTCCGTCCGCATATCCATGTGGTCCGCGACGGCGCCGGCGAGAGCAATTGGACGCCGTTCGTCGAGACCATCGCCAAGGCGATGACGCCCGGCGCCGAGAACCAGGTGTCGTTCTCCGAAATCCGGATCCAGGACGGCGAGCTGAACTACCAGGACGGCACCAACAACATCTCCGAACAGCTTGGCGATATTGACCTGTCGCTGGCCTGGCCCTCGATCTCGCGCTCCTTTGCCGCAACCGGCCAGTTCGACTGGCGCGGCGAGCGCGTCGACGGCTCGATCAGCGCGAGCGACTTCGTCGCGCTGCTGTCGGGCGACCGCTCCGGCCTGAAGGCACGGCTTGCCAGCGCGCCGCTGAAGGTTGCTTTCGACGGAACCGTCGCCAACCGCACCAGCCTGATGATGGAAGGCGTCGCCACCATGGACAGCCCGTCGCTGCGCAACGCGTTGCGCTGGATGGGACAGGCCCCGCCCGGCGGCGGTGGCGGCTTCGGCCGCTTCGCGCTGAAGGCCCGCGCCAATGTGGTCGGCGGCTCGGTCGCGCTCACCAATGTCAATGTCGAGCTCGACGGCAACGTCGCCGAGGGCGTGATGACCTACGCCAATAACGGCCGGCAGACACTGCAGGCGACGCTTGCCGCCGGCAATCTCGATTTCACGCCTTACATCTCGACGTTCCGCCTGCTGGCCAGCGGCCAGCGCGACTGGAACAGGCAGCTGTTCGACCTGTCCTCGCTGTCGTCGACCGATCTCGACATGCGCCTGTCGGCGGCCAAGGTCACGGTCGGCCCGTCCAAGCTCGGCCGCACCGCATTCGGCGCCAATCTGCGCGGCGGCGCGCTGGCGCTCAGCGTCGGCGAGGCGCAGATGTATGGCGGCATCGCCAAGGGCTCGTTCGCGATCGCGCGCTCGGATGCGGTCGCCGACGTCAGGGCGCAATTCCAGTTCACCGATGTCGATTTGCAGGCCTGCGCCAGCGAATTGTTCGGCATCAACAAGCTGTCCGGCCGCGGCAACCTCAACGTCTCGCTGACGGCCTCGGGCTCGAGCCCGTTCGGGCTCGCGTCGTCGCTCGACGGCACCGCGACGCTGAACGGGCATGACGGTGCGATCGCGGGCTTCAATGTCGAGCAGCTCTTGAAGCGGCTGGAGAAGCGGCCGCTGTCCGGCGGCGGCAATTTCCGCTCCGGCTCGACGCCCTACGACAATCTCAGCATCTCGGTGAAGTTCGCCGACGGCGTTGCGACCGCTGACGACATTCATGTCGAAAGCCCAACGGCAAAGATCACGCTGACCGGCACGGCCTCGGTGCCGTCGCGCGAATACGATCTCAAGGGCGTCGCCAGCCTGACCTCGGCATCGGCCGGCGGCAACGGCTTCGATCTGCCCTTCGTGATCCAGGGGCCGTGGGACGATCCGCTGATCTTCCCCGATCCGGAAAGCCTGATCCGCCGCTCGCCGGCCTCCGCCCCGCTGCTCGATGCGGTGAAGGATCGCAAGACCCGCGACGCGGTGCGCTCGGTGATCGAGCGCTTCACCGGCGGCGCCGCACGGCCCGCGGCGGCGCCCGATGCTGCGGCAGGCGCGCCCGGCGGCGCACCGGCGGCGTCGGCCGAGAATGCGAAGTCGAACTGATCGAATCCATTCACTTTGCGCATCGATGCACCGGGACCGATCCACGCGCTCGCCACAAACCCCTACACAAGTCGGCGGCGCGACATCTTTATCGGGTCACGGGCATGCGCTAGTGTTTTCTCCAACCGGTTAAAAAGCCGGCCTCATGAGGGAGAACAACGTGAGATCCAAGGTTATCGGTGCGCTATCAATTGCGGTCGCCGCGGTCGGCCTGTTCGCCGCAACTGCACCCGCTCTCGCCCAGGGCAAGACGATCACCGTCTGGTGGGGCAAGGGATTTTACAAATCCGAAGACGACGCGCTGCTCGAGACGATCAAGAAATTCGAAGCCAAGACCGGCATCAAGGTCGAACTGTCGCAATACGCGATCCAGGACATGATTCCGAAGACGGTCGCCGCGCTCGATTCCGGCACCGTGCCCGACGTCGCCTATTCCGACTCCTACGACGTGCAGGCGCAGGGCAAATGGGCCTATGAAGGCAAGCTCGAGGATCTCTCCGACATCCTGCTGCCGATGAAGGATGCGTTCGCGCCGAACACGCTGGAGACGGCGCTGCTCTACAATGACGTCGCCAAAAAGAAGGCCTATTACGGCTTCCCGCTGAAGCAGCAGAGCATGCACGTCCAGATCTGGGGCGACATGCTCGAGAAGGCCGGCTTCAAGGCCGCCGACATCCCGACCAAGTGGGAGGATTACTGGTCGTTCTGGTGCGACAAGGTGCAGCCGGCAATCCGCAAGGCGACCGGCCAGCGCATCTACGGCGTCGGCCAGCCGATGGGCGTGGAATCCACCGACTCGTTCCAGTCGTTCTACACCTTCATGGACGCCTATCACGTCAAGCTGGTCGACGACGACGGCAAGCTCTTGGTCGACGATCCCAAGGTGCGCGACGGGTTGATTCACGCGCTGAAGGACTACACCGACACCTACATTAAGGGCTGCTCGCCGCCCTCCTCCACGACCTGGAAGGACCCGGACAACAACGTCGCGTTCCACAACAAGACGATCGTGATGACCCACAACTTCACGATCTCGATCGCGGCCAAGTGGTTCGAGGATTCCACCAACCCGGCGCTGACCGACGCACAGCGCGCCGCCGGCAAGCAGGCCTATGAGCAGGACATCATCACCGCGTCCTTCCCGAAGGCGCCGGACGGATCGACGATCCGCTACCGCTCCGACGTCAAGACCGGGCTGATCTTCGCCAACGCCAAGAACAAGGCGGAAGGCAAGCAGTTCATTGCCTTCCTGATGCAGGAAGACAATTTGCGGCCCTATGTCGAGGGCGCGCTCGGCCGCTGGTTCCCGGTGACCAAAGCAAGCCAGGCGAGCCCGTTCTGGCAGGCTGACCGGCATCGCAAGGCGGTCTACAATCAGTTCACCGGCGGCACCGCGCCGTTCGACTTCACCAAGAACTGGAAGTTCACCATCCTGAACAACGAGAACGTCTGGGCCAAGGCCATGAACCGCGTCGTCAGCGAGAAGGTGCCGGTGGACAAGGCCGTCGACGAACTCATCGCCCGCATCAAGCAGGTCGCGGGGTAGACGTTGCAAGACCAGCTGCCGCGGCACATTTCTCTGGTCGTCCCTGCGAAAGCAGGGACCCATACGCCGCGGCGGTGATTTTGAAACATGCTGGTCACCGGCTTTCGTGCAATAGCGAAAGCCGGTGGTTATGGGTCCCTGCTTTCGCAGGGACGACAGAGTAGGCGCAGGCGCAAGCGGTAGCTTGCTCAAAGAGTAACCGTATGGCGATCACACTCTCCGCATCCGATGTCCCCTCGCCGCCGTTGTCGGCGCGGCTGTCGCCGCCGCAGGTCTGGGGCATCGTGCTGCTCGCGCCCTATCTGCTCGTCTTCCTCGCCTTCGTGGTCTATCCGGTCGGCTACGGCCTGTGGCTGGCGCGCCATCCGGCGAGCTATGTCGCGCTCTATCACGACCCGATCTTCGCCCGCGCGGCGGTCAACACGCTGATCTTCCTGGTCATCGGCATCAACATCAAGATGCTGATCGCGCTGTTCCTGTCCGGCTTCTTCGCCCAGCAGCGGCCGTGGATCAGGTGGCTGTCTGTCATCTTCATCCTGCCCTGGGCGGTGCCCTCGATCCCGACCATCCTGTCGGTGCGCTTCATGCTCAATCCGGAATGGGGCGTGGTCAACCAGCTGATCTTCAAGTTCACCGGCGACGACGGCCCGAACTGGCTGAACGATCCCTCGGTCGCATTGGCGATGGCGATCGGCGTGCACATCTGGAAGTCGCTGCCGTTCTGGACGCTGATCCTGCTGACCGGACGGCTCGCCATCTCGCACGATCTGTACGAAGCCTCCGACGTCGACGGCGCCAATTGGTGGCAGAAATTCCGCTACATCACCTGGCCGTCGATGCAGACGCTCTATGTCACCTGCACGCTGCTCTCGATGATCTGGACGCTCGGCGACTTCAACAGCGTCTATTTGCTCACCGGCGGCGGCCCCGCCGACCTCACCCACGTGCTGTCGACCCTCGGCATCCGCTATCTGCGCCTCGACCAGCTCTCGCTGGCGATGGCCTCGATCGTCTGCGCGATGCCGTTCGTGCTGCCGCTGGTCTATTTCATGATGAAACGGTTGTCGCGATGAAGCTGCCCACCCTCCGCGAAGTCGGCACCGAAGCCAAGCTGCTCCTGATCGGCATCCCGGTCTTCATCTGGACCATGATCCCGATCTACCACATGTTCGTGTTCGCGATCTCGCCGAAGGAGGACGCGTTCTCCGGCAAGGTGTGGCCGGCGCATCCGACGCTGCACAATTTCGAGATCGTGTTCAACCAGCAGCACTACTTCCTGCGCGACTTCTGGATCCAGTTCTGGAATTCGACCGTGATCGCGCTCGCCGTCGGCGCGCTGACGCTGTTCGTCGCCACCGCCGCCGCGTTCTCGATCTCGCGGCTGCGCGTGCCGGGCGGCCGCGCCGTCATGAACTTGGCGCTGTTCACCTACTTCATCCCGGCCGCGTTCCTCGCCGTGCCGATGTACCGCACCATGGGCAATTACGGCCTGCTCAATAATCACTGGTCGCTGATCCTCGCGATGGTGACGATCGCCGCGCCCTACGCGATCTGGGTCCTGAAACAGGCCTCCGACAAGCTGCCCGTCGAGCTCGACGAGGCCGCGACGATGGACGGCGCCACCACGCTTCAGCTGTTCCGCCTGGTCTATGTGCCCTTGATGATGCCCTCGCTGGTCGCGGTCGGCACCTATGCGATCCTGCTCGCGTGGAACGAATATCTCTACGCGTTCCTGCTGCTGTCGAAGGACACCGACATCACGCTGCCGGTCGCGCTCGGCAACTTCCTCGCCGCCGACGACTCGCCGTGGGAGCTGTTGATGACAACCGGCTTCATCTACGCGCTGCCGCCGGCCGCGGTCTATTACGCCTTCAAGCGCTACATGGTTGGCGGGCTGACGGCAGGCGCGGTTAAATCTTGATGCGCTGTCATTCCGGGATGGTGCGCTAGCACCAGACCCGGAATCTCGAGATTCCGGGTTCGATGTTTCACATCGCCCCGGAATGACGGAAACTAGAGCGGCGCGGCGCTCTCGCCGCGCGCGCTCGACAGTTTCGAGGCGAACGAGGCGATCACGATGATCACGGCGATCAGCGCGATCACCAGCGTGCAGATCGCGTTGATCTCGGGCTTCACGCCGAGCCGGACCTCGGAATAGATCCGGATCGGCAGCGTCGCCGAGCCCGGGCCGGTGGTGAAGCTCGCGATCACGACATCGTCGAGCGACAGCGTGAAGGCCAGCATCCAGCCGGCGACGATCGCCGGCACGATCAGCGGCAGCGTCACCAGGAGGAACGCCCGCACCGGATCGCAGCCGAGGTCCATCGCAGCCTCCTCCAGGCTGCGGTCGAGCGTGGAGAGGCGCGACTGCACCACGACGGTGACGAAGCACATCGTCAGCGTGGTGTGGGCGATCGTCACCGTCCAGAACCCGCGCTCGGCGTTGAGCGCCACGAACAAGAGCAGCAGCGACAGGCCGGAGATCACCTCGGGCATCACCAGCGGCGAATACAGCATGCCGGAGAACAGCGCCCGTCCCCGGAACCGCTCGCCGCGCGCCAGCCCGATTGCCGCCAGCGTGCCGAGCAGCGTCGCCAAGGTCGCCGACACCGCGGCGACCGACAGGCTCATCCACGCCGCCTCCAGCATGGCACGGTCGCCAAAGAACTCGCGATACCAGCGCAGCGACCAGCCGCCCCACACCGTCACCAGCCGCGAGGCGTTGAACGAGTAGATCACGAGGATGACGATCGGCAGATAGAGGAAGGCCAGCCCGAGCGCCAGCGACGTCATGTTGAAGCGGGTGAGCCTGGTGACGGTGCGCGCCATCAGCGGCCCGCCTCCAGCTGACGCCGTTGCAAGCGGTCGTAGAGCACGAGCGGCGGCACCAGCAGCAGCAACAAGGCGACCGCGGCGGCCGATGCGACCGGCCAGTCCTTGTTGGTGAAGAACTCGAGCCACAGCGTCTGCCCGATCATCAGCGAGTTGGAACCCGCGAGCAGGTCGGGGATCACGAACTCGCCGACAACAGGGATGAAGCAGAGCAGCGCGTCGGCGCCGACGCCGGGCAGCGACAACGGGAATGTCACCAGCCAGAACGCTTGCAACGGCGAGGCGCCGAGATCGCCCGCGGCCTCCAGCAGCGACGCGTCCATCCTGGAGAGCGTCGCATAGAGCGGCAGGATCATGAACGGCAGATAGGAATACACGATGCCGAGATACATCGCGCTGTCGGTCGACAGCCAGACCACCGGCGCGGACACGATATGCAGCGCCAGCAGCACCTGGTTGAGCAGGCCGTCATGCTGCAGGATGTTGATCCAGGCATAGATGCGGATCAGGAATGAGGTCCAGAACGGCACGATGACCAGCATCATCGCGACGCCCTGCCAGCGCTGTGGCAACCGCGCCATGCCGTAGGCAATGGGATAACCGATCAGGAGCAGGATCAGCGTCGAGCTCATCGCGACGACGAGGCTGCGCAGATAGGACAGGATGTAGAGATCGTCTGAGATCAGCAGGCGGAAATTGTCGAACGAGAATTGCGCGAACGCCGCGGCCAGCGCCGCGCGGCCCTCGGTGAAATCGAACACCGGCGTATAGGGTGGCTGCGCGATCGCGGTCTGCGACAGGCTGATCTTCAGCACGAAGCCGAACGGCACCAGGAAGAACAGCACCATCCACAGATAGGGCGCGATCGCGGCGAGCCGCGCCGGCCGGGCGAAGATGCGGCGCGCGCTCATTGCTCGAGCACCAGGCAATCGTCGGCAGTGAACCATGCCACCACGCGCTGGCCGGCGAGATAGGCATCGACATCGAGCCGCGCGGTGTTGGCCATCGACGAGCGCACCACCGCGCCCGTCTCGAGCTTCACCCGATAGCTGGTCACGCCGCCGAGATAGTTGACGTCGGTGACGACGCCCTCAAGCCGGTTGATCGCCTGCGACGCGCCCCCATCCGTTGCCGGCGCGCGGCGCGACAGCTTCACCTTCTCGGGGCGGATTGCGACGGCAACGACCTGCCTGGTCACCGGCGGCCACAGCTCGCTGACCGCGAGCGTGCCTGCATCAGCCGTCGCGACCGTCAGGCGCCCATTCTCGCGGGACGTGACCTCGCCGTTGAACAGATTGATGTCGCCGACGAACTCGGCGATCCAGCGTGAGGCCGGCGCCTCGTAGAGATTCCGCGGGGTTGCGACCTGAACCAGACGGCCGGCATCCATCACCCCGATGCGGCCGGCCATCGTCATCGCCTCCTCCTGATCGTGGGTGACGATGATGAAGGTCATGCCGAGCCGGCGCTGCAGCTCCATCAATTCGACCTGCGTGCTCTCGCGCAGCTTCTTGTCGAGCGCGGCGAGCGGCTCGTCGAGCAGCAGCACCTGCGGGCGCCGCGCCAGCGAGCGCGCCAGCGCGACGCGCTGCCGCTGTCCGCCGGAGAGCTGGTCGGGCTTGCGCTTCTCCATCCCCTCGAGCTTGACGAGCGCCACCATCTCGGCGACGCGCCCTGCGATATCGCCGCGCGCCATGCCGGCACGCTTCAGCCCGAAGGCGATATTGTCGCGCACCGACAGATGCGGGAACAGCGCGTAGTTCTGGAACATCATGTTGACGGGCCGCTCATGCGGCAGCACCTGCGCGATGTCGCTGCCGCCGAGTAGGATGCGGCCCTCGTCCGGCGTCTCGAAGCCGGCGAGCATGCGCAGCAGCGTGGTCTTGCCGCAGCCGCTCGGGCCGAGCAGCGCGAAGAATTCGCCGGCGCGGATATCGAGCGAGAGCTTGTCGACCGCGCGAAAATTGCCGAACGACTTGGCGACACCCTCGATCCGCAGCAGCGGCATGTCCGAGACGGCCGGTTCAGGCAACGGCTTTGCCGCCTCCGCACTCGCTTCGCCCAATGTCACGTCTGCAAGCCCCGATTCCCCTTAAGGTTCGATTGTGACGGCAAACTAGCGGCGGATCGGCACCGGCTCAACCGCCTCACGGACATCTCCCGCAATATTGTCGGCTTCCATGCCTCTGCTAGACTTCGCAGCCAAATTCGGGAGGACAACCGATGATTCACGATCGCTACGGCCTGCCGCTGACCACCACGTCGGACCGCGCCGCCGCCTATTATGTCGACGGCGTCGATCGCATGCTGGCAGCGCTGCACGGCGCCGATGCGGCGTTCGAGGCGGCGATCGCCGAGGATCCGGACTTCGCGTTGGCCCATCTCGGCCGTGCCCGCGTCCACCAGCTCAACATGGAAGGCACCCAGGCCCGTGCCAAGGCGGCCGATGCGCGACAGCTGGCCGCGGCCGCAAGCCCGCGCGAGCGTCAGCACATCGAGATCATCGCGTCGGTGATCGAGGGCCAGGGCAAGAAGGCGATGACAGCGGCCGAACAGCATCTGAGCGAATATCCGCGCGATGCGCAGATACTCTCGCTGTTGCTCGGCGCCTTCGGCCTCTATGCGTTCTCCGGCCGGCCCGACCATGACGCCGCGCGGCTTGCCGTCTGCCAGCGTTACGCCGGCGACTATGGCGACGATTGGTGGTTCCTCACCTATCTCGGCTGGTCGAAGACCGAGGCGGGCAATGTCGTGTCCGGCCGCGCCATCACCGAGCGCGGCTATGCGCTGAAGCCGGAAAACGCCGGTGCCGCGCACGCCGTCGCGCATGCGCTGTTCGAGCAGGGCGACGCGGCGGAAGGCCGCAGCTTCCTCTCCGCCTGGCTGCCGGCGAATGATCGCACCAGCTTCCTGCAGGGCCACCTCGCCTGGCACCTCGCCTTGATCGCGATCGAGGAAGGCGACGCCGACGGCGCGCTCGACATCTACGAGCAGCACATCAAGCCGGCCAACCGGCCCTATCCGCCGCTCAATATCTATACCGACACGGCCTCGCTGCTGTGGCGGCTGACGGTCGCCGGCAAGAGCGGCCTCGAGCAGCACTGGAAGGATGTCGCCGCCTATGGCGACGGATACTTCCCGAAGGCCGGCGCGCATTTCGCCGACGTGCACCACGCGCTGGTCGCAGCCACGACGAACAACGACGCGCTCGAGGCGCGGCTGGTCGAGATGGCCGCGCGCGACGCCGACGGCAGGCTGGCGCCGGGCCCTGCGGCGATCGGGCTTGGCCGCGGGATCGCGGCGTTCGCCGCCGGCGATCACGACGACGCCGTGCGCATCCTTGCGCCGCTGATGCCCGAACTGGTGCGGATCGGCGGCAGCCACGCGCAACGCGAATTGTGGGAGGACACCTTCATCGTCGCATGCCTGCGCGCCGGCCAGGGCCGGCGGGCAACGAGCCTGATCTCGGAGCGGCTGCATCGCCGTCCGTCCCGGCGCGACCTCGCCTGGTCGCAAGAGGCCGCAAGGCAATAGCCGCTGCTGGAGCCCTTCTCCTTCCCCCTGAAAGGGGGAAGGCCGGGATGGGGGTCGGCCACAAGCGACACCGGTTGTTGTGGAGAGAAGATCCCCACCCGCTTTGCTCTAACGAGCAAAGCGACCTCCCCTTTGCAAGGGGAGGTTTGAGAGCCTCAATCCGCCTTCGCCATGAACGCCGCGAGCGCGTCGCAATCGGCTTGCGGCATGGTCAGTCCGAGCTTGGAGCGGCGCCACAAGATATCGTCGGGAAAGCGCGCCCATTCCCTGCGCATGAGGTAGCGCACCTCGGCGCCCGTCAGTTCGGGACCGAAGGCCGGGCCGAGATCGGCCTTCTCTTTGGCGTCGCCCAGAACATCCCCGACGTTCAGCCCATAGGCGGCCACCAGCCGCCGCGCCTGCGCCTCGCCGAGGAAGCGCCAGCGGTCGCGGGCGATCTCGACCTCGGTTTCAAAGCGCTGCCAGGCGAATTCGCCGCCCGGCAGCGGCGCCGTTGCAGTCCAGCGCGGCGTCATCGGATAGAACCGCGTGAACTCCGACACCGCCCGCTCGGCGCGGCGCCGCGCGGTGGTGACGTCGCCGCCGAAGATCGTGAGCAGCGGCGCCTTGCCGCGCCTGACATCGAGCAATGCTGCGCCATCGCTCATGCGCCGGCGCGCGGGCGCGACCACGGAATTGGCGCCAGAGACGGTTCGCAGCACATCGACTGGAGCGATCTGCTCGCGAAAGTAGCGATTGGCGGCGTCGCAGAGATAGGCCTCGTCGCGCACGCCCATCGCGACAACCGCCGGATCACCCTTGAAGGGATGACTGACGCTGCCGATCAGGGTGAAGTCGCGCTCGTAGGGACTGGCGAAGATCAACCGGCCGTCAGGGTTCTGAAACACATAGACGTTGTCGCAGTCGAACAGGCGGCGCACCACGATCTGGCTGATCTGCACGGTCGCAAGCTGCGGTGCCGGCACGCGCAGCACGATGTCGGCGACCGAGGCGGTCCACGCACCGGTCGCGTTGACCAGCGCCCGTGCCGTGATCACCCGCCGATAGCCGCGGTCGATCACGATTAGGCGCCAGGTTTCGCTACGCTCGGCCCGGGTCACGCGCGCGCCGGTGCGGATATCGGCGCCGCGCGCCGCGGCATCGACGGCGGTGAGCACGACGAGCCGGGAATCGTCGACGACGCAGTCGGAATATTCGAACGCGGTTCCGAACGGCCGCTTCAGCGCATTGCCGACCGGATGGTGGGTGACATCGAGCGTCGCCGAGCGCGGCAGACCGCTGCGCGAAGTCAGCCGTTCGTAGAGCAGCAGCAACGACCGCAACTGCCACGGCGGCCGCTCCTCGGCATGCGACGGGATCACGAAGCGTACCGGCCGCACCAGATGCGGCGCGATGCGCAGCAACACGTCGCGTTCCCTCAGTGCCCTGCGGACGCGGAAGAACTCCCGCCGTTCCAGCCCGGCCAGATCGCCATGGACCAGCCGCGGCGAAGCCTGCGATGCGCCGGAACCGAGATCGCCCTGTTCCAGCAGGATCACGCGCAGGCCGCGGCCGGCGGCATCACGGGCAATGCTCGTGCCGTTCAGGCCACCGCCGATGATCGCGACGTCATAGTCCGCCATGGGCAACGCCTATCGCATTTTCATGCGAACAAAAGACGCGGTCGCAGAGAAAATGCATTGGACGTCAGCCCGCTCCAACGGAGGCGAAGAACTGTTCCGGCCCGTCGACCTCGATCAGCTTCCTGCCTTCGATCACCCAGAACCGGTTGGCCACGGTCCGCACGAACTGGCGGTCGTGCGACACCAGGAGGCAGCTGGCCTGCTGTTCCATCAATTCGTCCTCCAGCGCCTCCTGCCCCTCGATGTCGAGGTGGTTGGTCGGCTCGTCGAGCAGATAGAAGTTCGGCTGGGTGAGCCGCAGTACCAGCATGCCGAGACGGGCCTTCTGCCCGCCCGACAGCCGCCCGATCGGGCGGCCCTGCATCTCGATCGAGAGCCCGGCGCCGGCGAGCAGGCCGCGCGCACGCTGATCGCCGACCTCGAAGCGCCGCGTCAGCATGCGCATCGGCGTGTCGCTATCGGCAAGATCGGCCAGTGCCTGGTCGCAATAGCCAAGCACCAATGACTCGGTGGCCCGGATCTCGGCCGGTGCCGCTCCGGCATTCTCGATCGCCAGCCGCAGCGCCGCGACAAAGCGGGTCTTGCCGGCGCCATTCGGCCCGAGCAGCGCAATCCGGTCGCCCTTGCAGATGAACTGCTGGCCGGTCCTGAACAACAGCCTGCCGTCGGGTGTGGCGACCCCGGCGTTGGTCAGCCTGATCAGGACCTTGGCATGGGTGTCGCGGTTGGCGAGCCGGATCGTTCCGGCCGAGCGTTCCAGATGCGCGGGCTTCGCCGTCTCCTCCAGTCTCTCGGCGCGCTGCTTCAATTGCCTGGTCTTCGACAGCAGAAGGTCGCTGCCGGAATTGATGCCGAGGTTGTTGAGCTTCGCGGCCTGCTGGCGGAGCCGCCGCACGGCCTTCATGTCGCGCTGATAGCGCCGCTCGTCCGAGGCATCGAATTCGTCGATCGCCGCGCGCGCCGCGGTATAGGGCAGCGAGAACAGCTGCGACCGCTCCGGGCGCAGGAACAGCGTCCGGTTGGTCGTTGCATCGAGAAAGGCGCGATCGTGGCTTGCGATCACCACCGGCATCTCGCGTGGCAGTGCGTTCAGCCAGGCCTCGAGCCGGCCGATCTTGGCGAGGTCGAGATGGTTGGTCGGCTCGTCGAGCAGCAGCACATCGGGTTCGGTCACCAGCACGCGGGCGAGCACCGCAAGCCGCAACCAGCCGCCGCTCAGCTGCTTCAGCGGTCTCGTCCACAGCTCTTCCGGAACTTCGAGCGATTGCAGGGCGACGTCGACCCGCCAGCCCTCGCTGGCGCGCTGTTCGCCGGGAAGCGCCTCGAGCACGGCGGCGTGGAACGGCGTATCCAGTTGTCTTGGCGGCGCATCCTGCTCGACATGGCCGACGGTCAGTCCGCGCGCACGGGTGATATCGCCTTCGTTGGGCTCCATCGCATCTGCGATACAGCGCAAAAGCGTGGACTTACCGCGGCCGTTGGCGGCCACCAGCCCGATGCGGTCGCCGGCATTGACGACAAAATTCAGTTCGGAAAACAGCGGCGCGTTCAGCGTCACGCCGAGGTTGCGTACATTGATGAGGGTCACGATCAATTCTCTGGTCTTGCCGGCGATCGCGACATCCCGAGGCGTCCAGCCATCATCGGATGTGCGTGTCGAAGCGCGGCGAGGGATTCATGTGCAGGCGCGAACGCTCAAACGTTCGACGCCGCACGGCCACGAAGGGCAGACCAGGAAGGATGTTGCGCGAGTTTCCGGTCAGCCCTGCAAACGCATCTGCAGGGCGTTGACGGGGCCACGCTTGAGGTGGGGATCGGTGAATCTCGCCACGACGCGGCCCTCCTTTCTCGGCTGAAATGATGTGGTGGGTCGAGATGTAGCCGGGCGAGCAACGGATGGCAAGCATAGCCGGCCGGGCCGGCGACCATTCAGGCCAAATTACCCGGCTCTGCGCACGGTCTCCGCAAGCTGGTCGCCACCGACCAGCCCGGCAAATTGGCCGATCGGGGCCGGCCTGCCGATCAGATAGCCCTGCACCGCGTCGCAGCCCTCTTCGGCGAGGAAGCCGAGCTGTGCCTCGGTCTCGACGCCTTCGGCGACGATCGACATTTCAAGGCCGTGGCCGAGATCGATCACCGCGCGCACGATCGCGGCCGATTGCGGGTTGCGGCCGAGATTGATGACGAAGGCGCGGTCGATCTTGATCTTGTCGAACGGAAACGCCTGCAGGTAGCTCAGCGAGGAATAGCCGCTGCCGAAATCGTCCATCGAGATGCGGACGCCGAGCGCCTTCAGCCGCCGCAGCAGCGACAGGCCGCGGTCGAAATCCTCGATCAGCACGCCCTCAGTGATTTCGAGCTCGAGCCGGTCGGGCGTGAGCCCGGTTTCGAGCAGGATCGAATGCACGAGGCCGACGAGGTCGCCATGGGTGAATTGCGCCGGCGACAGGTTCACCGCGACCTGCAGCGGGATCGCCCAGGAGGCCGCCTCCCGGCAGGCTTCGCGCAGGATCCATTCGCCCATCTCGACGATCAGGCCGCTTTCTTCCGCGAGCGGAATGAAGTCGCCGGGCGGCACGAAGCCGCGCACCGGATGGTGCCAGCGCGCCAGCGCCTCGAAGCCGATGATCTGGCTGGCCGCCACGCTGCCGCCCGCGGCGGCCTGCGGCTGGTAGTAGAGCGACAATTCGCCATTCTTGATCGCGACCGACAGCTCCTGGTGCAGCACGCGGCGATCGCGGATCTGCTGGTCCATCTCCGGCTCGAAGATCGAGATCGTGCCGCGCGACTTCGCCTTGGCGCGAAACAGCGCCGCGCCGGAATTGGCCAGCAGCGAGGCCGCGTCGGATCCGTTGTCCGGGAACACCGCGATCCCTGTGGTGAGGCCGGTCCGCACCGACTTGCCGTCGATCAGGAAATCCTGCCCGAGCGCCTCGGCGGCCTGCTCGGCCAGTGCGATGCCGGCCACCGGCTGCTTGCCGTCGATGATGAGGCCGAACTCGTCGCCGGACAGCCGCGCGACCACGCCGCCGCGCGCCACGGTCTGCAGGCGCTGCGCGACCTCGATCAGCACCTTGTCGCCCATCGCGTGGCCGTAGACGTCGTTGATCTCCTTCAGCCCGTCGAGGTCGACGCAGAGCACGGCGAACTCCTCGTCGGTGCCGTCGCAGGCCTCGATCATCTGGGTCAGCGCCTGCAGGAAGGCGGCGCGGTTCGGCAGATCGGTCAGGCCGTCATGATAGGCCATGTGCGCCATGCGCGACTCGGTCTGGCGCCGATCGGTGACGTCCTCATGGGTCTTGATCAGATATTGCGGCTCGCCGACCTCGTCGAGCACGGTCATACGGCGGGTCAGGAACAGCCGCAGGCCGTCCTTGGTCGAGATCGGATGCTCCTCGGCGATCATGCTGCGCTTCCTGATCGCGGCCTCGTCGCGGGCGATGATCAGCTTGGCTTCACGCGCATTGAAGATGTCGGACGCGGTCAGGCCGGCGGCGTCCTCGCGGCGGCGATTGAGGATCGTCTCGGCGCTGCGGTTGGCCAGGAGGTAGCGGCCGTCGCTGACCCGCTGCACGATCAGCGAGACCGGGATGTTGTCGACCACGAGCTCGAGGAATTTCTTGTTGTTCTCGAGCTCGCGCGACAGCGAGCGGCGGTCGGTCACGTCCTCGAACAGCGCGATCAGGAATTCCGGCTCGCCGGCCTCGTTGCGGGCGATCACGCGGTTGGAGGCGAGGATCCGCTTGTCCGAACCGCGTTCGACGAAGAATTCGCTGCGATGATAGCCTTCCGCCGCGTTCAGCGCCGCGCGGTCGGCGGTGTCGATGCTGGCGGCGGTCTCGGGGCGGAAGATCTCGTCGGCGCGCTTGCCCACGATGTGATCGCGCGAGAAGCGCGAGAAGCGCTCGAAGGCGCGGTTGGCGAAGATGTAGCGGCCGTCCTCGATGTTCTTGGCCGCAACGCAGACCGGAACGTTGTCGAGCACCGATTCCAGGAATTGCGTGGTCGAGGCGAGCTTGCGCGACAGCTTGCGTTGGTCGGTGCAATCGAGATGGGTCGCGACCGAGCCGCCGTTCGGAAGCGGAAAATACTTCACCAGCACCGACCTGCCGCCGGGCAGCTCGGTAACCAATCCATCGGGCGCCGCGGCCCTGGCGAAGAAATCCTCGGCGCTGAGGTCGAGCACGCCGCGGTCGCGGCGCAGCTCCAGCAGCTCGACGCCCGTCATGTTGCGCCGGATGTCGGCGCGCGACAGGCCGTAGATGTCGAGATAGCGGTCGTTGCAGAACACGATGCGCTCCTGCGCATCGGTCATCACCACGCCCTGGTTCAAATGGTTGAGTGCCGACGAGACGAAGGCGTTGCGCCGCAATTGCGCGCGCTTGGCCTTGCGCAGCGCCGATAGAATCCACAGCCCGACCGCGCCGAAAAAGGACGCAACCACCACGCTGCCGATCAGGAGCTCCCAGACCACGCCGGGATCGAGGCTGCCCAGATAGCTCGACGGCGCGAACGCACCGGTACCGGCCCAAGCTGCAGCGCACGGCGCGACGGCGGCGATCAGGCAGAGCACGGCCCTTGCCGGAATCCAATTCTTCCCGCCCGCCTGCACCTTCCTGCCAGCCATCGATCACCCGCGGATTTCCGGGGCGAGTGTCCGGCTCCGGCGGTTTGGATCGGGTAAACGCGTACTGATGCAACCGGAAAATGCTGACTTAATTTATGACAATTGCCCTGACATGATTAATGCTCCACTAACAGGGCATGGCTTCCCAACTATTTGAGATGGCCCAAACACTTGCCTAATAAGCACTTGCCCAAAGCGACCGGATCGGCTGAACGATGTTGGCGGCAGCGGCCAGGGCGCGGCCGGGCGGAAATTTTCGGACCTGAAGGACGAGATGGACAGGGTTGATTGCGTGATCGTCGGTGCGGGGGTGATCGGCCTCGCGGTGGCGCGGCGGCTGGCACAGGCCGGCCGCGAAGTGATTGTGATCGAGGAGGCCGAGGGGATCGGCACGGTGACCTCGTCGCGGAACAGCGAGGTGATCCACGCCGGCATCTACTACCGCGCCGGCAGCCTGATGGCGCGGATGTGCGTCAGCGGCAAGCGGGCACTCTACCGCTACTGCGCCGAGCACGGCGTCCCGCACAAGAATTGCGGCAAGCTGATCGTGGCTACCACGCCTGCCGAGACCGAGAAGCTGCAGTCGATCCGAGCGCATGCAAAGGCCAATGGCGTCGACGACATGCAGCTGTTGTCCGGCGAGGCGGCGCGCGCCCTGGAGCCGGCGCTGAATTGCGACGCAGCGCTGCTGTCGCCCTCGACCGGGATCATCGACAGCCATGCCTACATGCTGGCGCTGCGCGGTGACGCCGAGGCGGCCGGGGCGGCGTTCGCCTTCCATACGCCGCTGCTCCACGCCAGGGCCACCGCCGACGGGTTCGAGATCGAGGCCGGCGGCGCAGCGCCCATGACGCTGGCCTGCGATCTCCTGGTCAATGCCGCCGGGCTCGGCGCGACGGCGGTCGCGCGCAACGTCGAGGGCATGCCGATCGAATTGATTCCAACGGCCTATTTGGCCAAGGGCAATTATTTCAGCTGCAGCGCCAGGGCGCCGTTCTCGCGGCTGATCTACCCAGTGCCGGAACCCGGCGGGCTCGGCGTGCACCTGACGCTCGACATGGCCGGACAGGCGAGGTTCGGGCCCGACGTCCAATGGATCGATCACATCGATTACGCCGTCGACCCTGATCGGGCCGAGCGGTTCTATCCGGCGATCCGGAAATACTGGCCGGCCCTGCCTGACGGCGCGCTGATGCCGAGCTACTCGGGCATCCGCCCCAAGATCGTGCCGCCGGCGGTGGCGACGCAGGACTTCCTGATCCAGGGGCCGGCCGATCACGGCGTCGCGGGCCTGATCAACCTGTTCGGGATCGAATCGCCCGGACTGACGTCATCGCTCGCGGTCGCCGACCATGTCGGCGAGTTGGCGGAACTCTGAGCAAATACAGTATGGCCGTCCGGGGGATGCGCGCGCACTTGTGCGTTCATCCCTCGGTGAAAGGCCAGGCTGTTTGCTAATTTGCAGGGGGGCGGTCTAGTGGACCGTGTCGTCGGCGGACAGTCTCAACCGCTCGATTTGATCCTTGACCATCAACTTGCGGCGCTTCAGCTCGCAAATATGCAGGTCGTCTACGGAGGGGTGAACGAGCGCTTCGTGCAGTTCGTTCTCGAGTATTTTGTGTTTACGCTCCAGCTCAATGAGATGGGCCTGTATTGCCATTGCGAACTCTCCTCGGTGCGTTAAACCTCAGGTTCGATCCGGACCGCCGAGTGTACACAAGTGGACGGCGCTGTCGATGGGGAACGCGAAATGCCGCACGCACTCATTTCGGTTTATCTGTAACCAATCGTGACTATGGAACCGGTCCGGCTTGCGCGGCGCGCGCGCAAGGAGGATATTCCGGCGAGCGGCGACTTCCGCCGCAACAACCTCATCGTGCTTATCAGTTAATATACAACCATGAACGATCAGGATGAGCGCGAACTAATCGCCGAGCTCGCGCGTCTGCAACAAGAGCACCGCGACCTCGATGCCGCGATCGACGCGCTGCACCAGTCGCCGGCGCCGGATTTGTTGATGCTGCAACGCTTGAAGAAGCGGAAGCTGCAACTGCGCGATCGCATCGCCTTCATCGAAGACCAGATCACGCCCGACATCATTGCCTGACGCGCGTCGCGGCGCGGGCCTTCGCGGTTCGGCGCTTCCGGTTCAGATTGGGCGGCGGTTTTCCCCGTCATCCACAGCGCCTCGCCGGCTTCACGTTCGCGGCAACGGACGCGAGGCGGTTTCCCGGCGCTTGACTCTATCGGAACAAAAAGAGAACATATCGTCCAGCCGCCAGCCATCAGAGGGAGTTCGCCATGTCCGCACCGCCTTCCCTGCCCGACAACAGCCGCTACGAGAAGGCCTGCGATCAGGCGATCGCGATGTGCGACGGCGACCTGCGCAGCACCATCAAGGCGCTGATCATGGCCAACGAATATCTGGAAGCCGAGCTTGAGGAATTGCAGGCCGCGATCACCGCCGGTTGCGTGCCGGCGCAGACCCGGGCGGCGAGCGATGCCGCCTGATCCTTGGCCTGATCCTTGGCCTGATCTTCAGGGAGCACAGCGATGGCCGATGTAACCTATTACGTGGCACTGCCCTTCATGCAGGATGATGACGGCACGCCGGTCGCGGGCAATGCCGAGGAATGCCAGAGCTCGGCGGTCGCGCTGCGCCGCGCGGAGACCATGTCGCGGATGCCCGGCAGCATCGGCGCCGTCGCGTTCAGCCGTACCGGCGATCCCGCGATCGGCGAATTCGGCGATGCCAAGCTGTTGCGGGCCTACGGCAATGTGCCGGAGGATCTGAGCGCGCTCTGACCTCTCAAGCGCGATGGGATCGGGTCGAATCATCATCGTTTGAGCATGATCTTTTCGGAAAACCGCTTCGCACTTTTCCGGATCATGCTTAGGATTCGTGGCGCCGCTGCGCCTTGCGCACATACATCGCACGGTCGGCTTCATCGAGAACGCGATCGATATCCGAATGCGCGGTGAGGATCGCAACGCCCGCGGAGGCACCTGCGGTGACCTGGCTGTCACGGAACATGAAGGTCAACCGATCAATCGCCTCTTCCAGCGCAGCCGCCTTGGCGCGGGCATCGATCTCGCTGAGATTCCACAGCAGCACGGCGAACTCGTCGCCGCCGAGACGGCCGATCACGTCGGAAGCGCGCACCTGATCCGATATCGCGGCAACGATCGCCTTCAGCACCTCGTCGCCCGCCGCGTGGCCGAAGGCATCGTTGATCGGCTTGAGGCGATCGACGTCGAGCACGATCAGCGCGCCGGAGGCCTGATAACGCTTGATAAAGGAGAGCGAACGGGCGAGCTCGCGCTCGAATCCGCGCCGGTTCAGGATGTCGAGCAGGAAGTCGGTCTCGGCGGAGGCCTGCAGCTCCTCGATCCGGGCCTGCGCCCGCGCCAGCTGCGCCCGCAAGCTGCGGATCGTCGATTTGTCGCCGGATGCGACCGCGCCTCGCGTCGAAGCGTCGGTTCCGGCCCGTTTGGTTCCAGCCCGCTTGGCTCCAGTCTTGCCCGGCCCGGATTTGCGTCGTTTCGCGGCCCCGGAGGCGGCCGCCGTCGTCTTCTTCTTCATGCGCATCCTTGTTGAGGCCTGCTTATGAAGGCTTGCCGGGATTCACCAAGACAGGATAGTCCATTCTAACTCCCTTGCCACGCCTTGGATGACGCCCGGGCCGTCCCTATAATCGGCCTATGCTTTTGGATTCCTGCACAGAATTGAAGAGATGACCGCTCCGATCGCCATCATCATGGGAAGTCAGTCCGACTGGGAAACCATGCGCCATACCGCCGAAACGCTGGCTGCGCTCGGTGTGGCCTGCGAAACGCGTATCGTTTCGGCCCACCGCACCCCGGATCGGCTCTACGCCTTTGCCAAGGGCGCCAAGGCAGCCGGCCACAAGGTGATCATTGCCGGCGCCGGCGGCGCCGCACATTTGCCGGGCATGGCGGCCGCGCTGACCGAGCTCCCGGTGTTCGGGGTTCCCGTCGAGTCGAAGGCGCTGTCGGGCGTCGATTCGCTCTATTCGATCGTGCAGATGCCGGCCGGCGTCCCGGTCGGGACCCTGGCAATCGGCAAGGCCGGCGCGATCAATGCCGCGTTGCTCGCGGCGAGCGTGCTCGCACTCAACGATCCGGCTCTATCGGCTCGCCTTGCGGCCTGGCGCAAGCAGCAGACCGACGCGGTCAATGAGCATCCGGAGGGCGCGGCGTGACGGCTTCGAACGGAGTGAAGCTGAAGCCGGGCGACACCATTGGAATCCTCGGCGGCGGGCAATTGGGCCGGATGCTGGCGATGGCCGCGGCGCGCCTCGGGCTCCGCTGCCAGGTGTTTTCGCCGGATCCGGACTCCCCGGCGTTCGACGTGGTGCAGAACGCGACCTGCGCGGAATATGCCGACGTCGAGGCGCTCGAACTGTTCGCCAACGACGTCGACGTCGTCACCTATGAATTCGAGAATGTCCCGGCCGCAACCGCGATGGTGCTCGCCGCACGCCGCCCGGTACTGCCGGCCTACAAGATCCTCGAGACCACGCAGGACCGGCTGATCGAGAAGGATTTTATCAGCAAGCTCGGCATCGGCACCGCCGACTACGCCGACGTCTCCTCGGTCGGCACGCTGCGCACGGCGATCGAGCGCATCGGCCTGCCCGCGGTGATCAAGACCCGCCGCTTCGGTTATGACGGCAAGGGCCAGGCCATCATCCGCGCCGGCGACGATCTCGAACAGGTCTGGCAGGACCTCGGCACCAAGTCGGCCATCCTCGAAGCCTTCGTGCCGTTCGAGCGCGAGATCTCGGTTATCGCCGCCCGCTCCGCTTCAGGCGAAGTCGAATGCTTCGACGTCACCGAGAACGAGCACCGCGACCACATTCTGAAAATTTCCCGCGCGCCGGCCGCAATCCCCGATGAGCTCGCCGCGCAGGCGCGCGCGATCGCCGAAAAGATCGCCTCGGCGCTCGATTATGTCGGCGTGCTCGCGGTGGAGATGTTTGCGGTGCCCGGCAACGGCAGCAAGGCGACGGTGCTGGTCAACGAGATCGCGCCGCGTGTGCACAATTCCGGCCACTGGACGCTCGACGGCGCCTCGATCTCGCAGTTCGAGCAGCACATCCGCGCGATCGCCGGCTGGCCGCTGGGCAAGCCGGTGCGCCACGGCGATGTCGTCATGACCAACCTGATTGGCGACGATATCCTGAGCTACGAGCAGTGGCTCACCGTTCCCGGCGCCACGGTGCATCTGTACGGCAAGGGCACGCCGCGCCCCGGCCGCAAGATGGGGCACGTCACCGAAGTGACGCCCGCCCGCAAGCCATAGTTCACACGCGCGCCCGCAAGCCGCCTTCGACGCATCGATGGAAATGGGATCGTGGCAGCCACGATCCATTAGTCTAGAGCATCGGTTCTGATTCAATCAGAACCGATGCTCTGGATTTTTGTTTACGCGTTTTCTTCACGCGAACCGGCGTCCACTTCGCTCGAAAACGCTCTCGCCGATCACGCCGTCTTCGCGCCGGCGACGATGCCGGCCGGCTCGTCGCTGAGCCAGCGATAGATCACGCCGCCGAGCGCACCGCCGATCAGCGGCGCGACCCAGAACAGCCAGAGCTGCCCCAGCGCCCAGCCGCCGACGAACAGCGCCGGTCCGGTGCTGCGCGCCGGGTTCACCGACGTATTGGTGACGGGAATACTGACGAGATGGATCATCACCAGCGCGAGGCCGATGGCGAGCGGCGCGAAGCCGGCAGGCGCCTTGCCATGGGTCGATCCCATGATGATGAACAGGAACATCATGGTCATCACCACCTCGGTGATGAAGCACACCACCATGTTGTACTGGCCGGGCGAGTGCGCGTCATAGCCGTTGGAGGCAAAGCCCTTGCTGACATCGAAGCCGGGCGCGCCGCTCGCGATCACATAGAGCAGCCAGGCCGCGATGATGGCGCCCACGACCTGCGCGATGATGTAGGGCAGCACCTGGCCGCCCGGGAAGCGCCCGCCCGCGGCGAGCCCGACCGTCACCGCCGGATTGAGGTGGCAACCCGAGATATGGCCGATCGCATAGGCCATGGTCACCACGCTCAGCCCGAAGGCCAGTGACACGCCGACCAGGCCGATCCCGACCTGCGGAAAGCCGGCCGCGATCACCGCGCTGCCGCAGCCAGCGAATGTGAGCCAGAACGTACCGATGGCCTCGGCAGCGTATTTCTTCATCTCCATCTCGCATCTCCCCTATTTCCAATGTCCGGGTTATCCAAAACGCCGGGAGCGGCCCTCATCTGGGCGCCAAACCACCCAAATCAGGGCCGCACAATGGCATTTTCGCCCTATTTCGTGGCTTTACTAGGCCCGAAAGTCACTCGACCGGTGGACATCTGCGCGTTTCTCTGATACATGCGCGCGCCTAGGGTTAAGAGGCAGGCCTTTTGCCGCCTCTTCACCTCGCCAGAATTCCGAACCGATCAATTCAAAAGAGGATGCCGCGTGCAGGTTCTCGTCCGCGATAACAATGTCGACCAAGCCCTGAAGGCGCTGAAGAAGAAGATGCAGCGCGAGGGCATTTTCCGCGAGATGAAGCTCCGCGGTCACTACGAAAAGCCCTCCGAGAAGAAGGCCCGCGAAAAGGCCGAAGCCGTGCGCCGCGCGCGCAAGCTGGCACGCAAGAAGCTGCAGCGCGAAGGCCTGCTGCCGATGAAGCCGAAGCCGGTGTTCGGCGCTGGCCCCGGTGGCGACCGCGGCGGCCGTCCGGGCGGTGCAGGCGCTGGTCGCGGCCCTCGCTGAACCGTTTTGCCGATATGGAAGTCTAACAGCGCGGGCCACGGGCCCGCGTTGTCGTTTTGAAGCGCGCCGCGTTCCGGGGTACCCATGCAAAACGACCGGCAAGAGCATTTTGCATGACGGCTGATCCGGTAGCCCGCTCGCCCTTTCCAGGACCCGCGCACCGCCGTTGCGCGCCGCATCTCGTCATCATTGCAGTGGTTCTCGGCCTGCCGCTCGGGGGCTGCTCCTTCGACCTCGGTTCATGGGGCTCCTCGGACGACAAGCCGAAGCCGGCTGCCACCGCCGACAAGCCCGCCGCCGACACCATCACCCCGCAAGACGTCAACAGCGCCAAGGATCACACCACGCGTGCGCAGGCGCTGGCGCGCTCGGGCAAGCTCGACGAGGCGATGGCGGAGTTCGAACAGGCACTGGCGGCCGACCCTTACAACATCCAGGCGCTCTACGGCCGCGCCCTGATCTATCAGGGCCGCGGACAGCATCAGCAGGCAATCGACGATTTCACGGCGGCCAGCGGGCTGTCGCCGCAGAAGGCCGAGCCCCTGGTCGGCCGTGCGACCAGCTACCTCGCGCTCGACAAGGCCAAGCAGGCCGCCAGCGATCTCGACGAGGCCGTGCAGGCCGATCCAAGCAATGTTGCGGCGTGGAGCGCTCGCGGCCAGGCCTATGAGCGGCTCGGCGACAAGGCCAAGGCGGCGGCGTCCTACAATCGCGCGCTCGCGCTGCGGCCAAGCGACGGCAACGCGCGCAGCGGGCTGGCGCGCACCGGCGGCTAGCGCTTGGCGTGAAGACAATCCGTCAGGAACGATCGAGCGGCTACTTCGGCAGGACGGCGTGGAACATCGACTTCATGCCGGAGAACATGTCGTCGGTCACCGACGTGCGCTCGTTCTTCTGCGCCGGCATGATCGCCTCGGCGCGCAGGTCGAGCGGGGCCTGCACCACCGGGACCGGAATGTCGGCCGGCGGCGTCAGCCGGTTGGAGTCCTGGCCGCCGGCGGCGTAGGGCGGACGCGGCTGCGAGGATTGATCGACATTGTCAGTGGACGGGCTCGACACCATGATCGGCGGCGGCAACGGCCGGATCGCCGAGGCGGCTGTCGGACGCTGCGCCTCAGGCAGGCGGGCAAGATCGGTGCGCGTAGCGTCCTGGGAACGCGTGGCGTCCTGGGAACGCGCCGCCTCCTGCGGACGCTCCTTGCGCAGCCGCTCGATGGCGGCGCGCGCGAGGTCGTTGGCGTCGCGGCTTTCCTCAGGCGTGACAGCCGTCTCGACCGGCGCAGCTGACGTCGCAGGGGCGGCCGGCTGCGGCGCGGCGGGCGTGACCTTCGCGACGGCCTTCGGCGCCGCCGGGTGATGGCGGGTGTCGGCGGGGATGCTGGCGGTATCGGCCGGCGCCTCAGGCTTCACATCGGCAGATTTGGGGTCGGCCGATTTCTCGGCGGGCTTCTCGGTGACGGTGGCCTTCTCGGACGCCGACCGCTCGATCAGCGTGCGCTCCGACATGCCCTTGGCCTTCACGCCGGCTTCGGGAAGGCTGCTGACGACAGTGGCGGGCTTGGCGGCGGCTTTCGGATCGGCCTTGGGATCGACTGCGGCGGTCACGGCTGCGGCTGCCGGCGCCTCCGGCTTGGCCACGATGTAGTGATTAACGATGTACGCCCCGATGATGGTCGCTGCCACCGAGGGTAAGATGTCCATCACGAATTTCTTCAGGTAACTCAGCATGACCTGCCACTCCCCACCCCGGTATTACATGCTGGAACTTTGAGGCACATTCAGGGATCAACTGCGTCGGATCGGTGGCAAACCCCCGTTCCGACGTCACCTTTGGTGTCGCTTTGGTTTCAGCCGGAGGCGCCCCCTGCGCAGGCCGCATCCGCCTGCTAGATCATCGCGCAGCCGTTAACGGGTTATGAATTTCCACAGCCGCGCCGGCTCGGACCTGCCATTCGGCGGGTGCAGGGTTCCTTGCAGGGTTCCTTGGAGGATTCTTGCGCCGCATCAGGGCTTGAGTTCGACCTCGAGGAACACGATCTCGCTGGCCGTCTCGTTGAGCACGTCGTGCTGGACCCCTGCCTTGCGGAAATAGGATTTGCCGGCTCCGAGCTGCGCCTTCGAGCGCTCGCCGTTCGGCGCCACGATCGTCATCTCGCCCGCCGTGATCGGAACGATGACATAGTCCATCTCATGGGTGTGGTGGCCGGTGGCGCTGCCCGGCGCGAGCCGCCATTCGGTCACGCGGACCTCCGCGGTATCCACCTGCACATCCGATTTGGCGCTGAGCATCGTCATTCTCTCCAATTTTTTTTGAGCGGATCATGCTCTACGGCACGAAAACCATGAACACGAACACGGCGAACACCACCATGTGAACGAGCCCGAACAGGATGTTGGTGCGGCCGGTTCCGAAGGTGAGCATGCTGACCATGAAGGTGAGCAGCAGGATCAGCATATGCTGGTTGCTGAGCCCGAGCACCAATTGCTTGTCGAGCGCATAGGCGGCTACGGCCACCGCGGGAACCGTGAGCCCGATGGTGGCGATCGACGAGCCGAGCGCGAGGTTGATGCTCTTCTGCAGGTCGTTCTTGCGCGCCGCCGACACTGCGGCAACACTCTCCGGCAGCAGGATCAGGGCCGCCACCACCAAGCCGGCAAAGGCCGGCGGCGCGCCGATCTTGACGGTGACGACATCGACCACCAGCGAGAATTTCTTCGCCAGCAGCACCACCGCCAGCAGCGAGATCAGCAGCAGCGCAACGCTGATCGCCGTCATGCGGTCCGACATCACCTCGCCATGCGCCGCCGCCTCATTGGCGCCGCTGACGAAATAATCGCGGTGACGGATGGTCTGGGTGTAGAGGAACACCGCATAGAGCAGCACGGTCACGACGCTGACCACGGCGAGCTGGGCCGTGGAAAACACCGGGCCCGGAGAGGCCAGCGTGAAATTGGGCATATCGAGCGTGATGGTCGCAAGCACGAACAGCACGCTGAGGTAAAGGTTGGCGCCGGTGATCTGGAAATCTTGCTCCTTGTAGCGCAAGCCGCCGATGAAGATGCAGAGCCCGACCAGGCCGTTGCAGACGATCATCACCACCGCAAACACCGTGTCGCGGGCCAGGGTCGGCGCCGGCGTGTCACCCAGCATGATCGTCGAGATCAGCGCCACCTCGATGATCGTCACCGCGAGCGTCAGCAGCAATGTGCCGAACGGCTCGCCGATCCGCTCGGCGATCATCTCGGCATGGTGGACCGCCGCGAACACGGTGCCGAACAGAATGACCAGCAGCACCGCCGCAAACACCCAGCCCCCGGCCGATGGCGCGAAGCTGTAGCCGGTGGCCGTGACCGCGGCAAACAACAGCACCGCCAGAACGGGATACAGCCAGGCCGACCGCGGCATCGGTCCGTGTGCGCTCATCGTGGGGTCCCCTCACTTCGGTGGCGCGATTATGCGACAGACAATCGCCGCCGTCAGCCTCTTGCGGCGTCGATAAACCGCCGCGCCGTCGCCATCGCCCCGAAATCGTCGAGATTATCGTGCCCGCCACCGGGCAGTCGCACGAATTGCTTGGGCTCATGGGCGAGGCCGAACAGGCGCTCGCCGAAGCGAATCGGGATCACCGGATCGTCGGTGCCATGCATGATCAGCAGCGGCGCCTTGACCTGCGCGATGAGCCGGTCGGAGTGGAATTGATCGCGCATCAAGAGGCTGACCGGCACATACCAGAAATGCGCGCCGGCGACGTCGGCCGTCGACGTATACGGCGCCTCAAGGATCAGCTTGCCGAGCGGATGTTCGGCAGCGAGCGCAACCGCAACGCCCGTGCCGAGGGAGAATCCCCAGGCCACGATCTGCTCGGCACGGTAGCGCGCGGTGGTGAAGGCGTAAGCCGCCGCGGCGTCCTGCAGCAGTCCCTGCTCGCTCGGAGACCCGCTCGACCCTGCGTAACCCCGAAAGGACAGCGCCACCAGCCCGGTGCCGTCGGCCGTGATGGCCTTGAAGCGCGCCACGCGTCCGGCAAGGAAATCGCCATTGCCGTGAAAGAACAGCACGACGGGCCGGCCCGGCTTCGCCGGCACGTGCCAGACGATGACCTTCTCGCCGTCGTCAGTGGTCAGGACATGCTCTTCCGCTTCGGGAAGCCCCGCGGCTGCCGGCGCGGTCCGTCCGACCGGCGGGATCGGAAACAACAGTTCGCGCTGCCTGACATACAGCGCAACGAGCCCGCCGAGATAGATGACGAACGCGGCGATCAGGAGCCATTTCAGGATTGCGAGTGCCAGTGCCATCAGCGGTGGCCGCGGCTATGTTTTGCCGCGGAGCTTGCGCAGCTTCTCGACATCCGCCTTGATGCTGTCGGGGACCGGCCGGCACGCGCACGCCGCCGCATGCGCGACGTGCCACTTGATGCGCTGCTCGCGCGTCGCCCGGGGCGGCATGCGATGCGCTCGATGCCACTCCCGGTTCGGCGCCATCGCTGCCGCCTTACATCGCCTTGACGATGTTCTCGGTGACCTTCTTGGCGTCGCCGAGCAACATCATGGTGTTGTCGCGGTAGAACAGCGGGTTGTCGATGCCGGCATAGCCCGAGGCGAGCGAGCGCTTGATGAACATCACGGTGCCGGCCTTCCAGACCTGCAGCACCGGCATGCCGTAGATCGGCGAGGTCTTGTCCTCTTCGGCGGCCGGGTTGGTGACGTCGTTGGCGCCGATCACGAAGGCGATATCGGCCTGGGCGAACTCCGAGTTGATGTCCTCGAGTTCGAACACCTCGTCATAGGGCACGTTGGCCTCGGCCAGCAGCACGTTCATGTGGCCGGGCATGCGGCCCGCGACCGGGTGAATGGCGTATTTCACCTCGACGCCTTCCTTCTTCAGGATGTCGGCCATCTCGCGTAGCGCGTGCTGGGCCTGCGCCACCGCCATGCCGTAGCCGGGCACGATGATGACCTTGGAGGCGTTCTTCATGATGAAGGCGGCGTCATCCGCCGAGCCGAGCTTGGCGGGCTTCTGCTCGCCCGAGCCGCCGCCGGCTGCGGCGGTCTCGCCGCCGAAGCCGCCGAGGATCACCGAGATGAACGAGCGGTTCATCGCGTGGCACATGATGTAGGACAGGATCGCACCGGAGGAGCCGACCAGCGCGCCGGTGATGATCAGTGCCGAATTGCCCAGCGTGAAGCCGATGCCGGCCGCGGCCCAGCCGGAGTAGGAGTTCAGCATCGAGATCACGACCGGCATGTCGGCGCCGCCGATCGGGATGATCATCAGCACGCCGAGCGCCAGCGCGATGATGGTGATCAGCCAGAAGTCGAGCGCGCTGCCGCTCATCACGAGGCCGACGATGAAGAACACCAGCGCCAGCGCCAGCACGATGTTGATGACGTGGCGGAACGGCAGGATGATCGGCGCGCCGCTCATCCGGGCCGACAGCTTCAGGAACGCGATCACCGAGCCGGTGAAGGTCAGCGCGCCGATCGCGACGCCGAGCGACATCTCGACCAGGCTCTGCGGATGGATGTTGCCGGGCGTGCCGATATCGAACGCCTCGGGCGCATAGAACGCACCGGCGGCGACCAGCACCGCGGCCATGCCGACCAGCGAGTGGAACGCGGCGACGAGTTCGGGCATCGAGGTCATCGGCACGCGGCGCGCGATGACGGCGCCGATGCTGCCGCCGATCGCGATGCCGAGAATGACCAGCAACCAGGCCACGCCGTCGGCCGGCGGATGGTTGGCCAGCGTGGTACCGACCGCGATCGCCATGCCGATCATGCCGAACATGTTGCCCTGGCGCGACGACGCCGGGCTCGACAGGCCGCGCAGCGACAGGATGAACAGCACCCCCGCCACGAGATACAACAGTGCAGAGAGATTGGCGCTCATCTCAGGTCCCCCAAAATCCTCATCACCCCGAGGTGATTGCCGCTCACTTGGCTTTCTTCTTGTACATCGCGAGCATGCGCTGGGTGACCAGGAAGCCGCCGAAGATGTTGACGCAGGCGAAGATCAGCGCGACGAAGCCGAAGCCGCGGGCCCAGCCCGAACCGCTCGAGACCATGCCGACGCCGACCGCGAGCAGCGCGCCGACCACGATCACCGAGGAGATCGCGTTGGTCACGCTCATCAGCGGCGTATGCAGCGCCGGGGTCACCGACCACACCACGAAATAGCCGACAAACACGGCGAGGACGAAAATCGACAGCCGGAACACGAACGGATCGACGGCCTGCGCGAGATGCTCCATGGCTTCTCTCCTTACTTCGGCTGGAAGTTGGGATGGATGACGGCGCCGTCCTTGGTCAGCGCGGTGGCCTTCACCAGCTCGTCGTCCCAATTGACCGCGAGCGCCTTGTTGGCCTTGTCGATCATCGTCTCGATGAACGAGAACAAATTGCGCGCGTAGAGCCCCGAGGCCGACGCCGCGACGCGGCCGGCGACATTGGTGTAGCCGACGATCTTGATGCCGTCGGTCTCGACCACTTCGCCGGGCCTCGCGCCCTCGACATTGCCGCCGCGCTCGACCGCGAGATCGACCAGCACCGAGCCGGGCTTCATCGATTTCACCATCTCGCCGGTGACGAGCTTCGGTGCCGGACGGCCCGGGATCAGCGCGGTCGTGATCACGATGTCCTGCTTCTTGATGTGCTCGGCGGTCAGCGCGGCCTGCTTGGCCTGGTACTCCTTGGACATTTCCTTGGCGTAGCCGCCGGCGGTCTGCGCGTTCTTGAATTCCTCGTCCTCGACGGCGAGGAATTTCGCGCCGAGCGATTCGACCTGTTCCTTGGTGGCCGGGCGCACGTCGGTCGCGGTGACGACGGCCCCGAGCCGCCGCGCGGTCGCGATCGCCTGCAGGCCGGCGACGCCGACGCCCATCACGAACACCTTCGCGGCCGGAACGGTGCCGGCGGCGGTCATCATCATCGGGAAGGCGCGGCCAAAGGCCTCGGCGCCCTCGATCACCGCGCGGTAGCCGGCCAGATTGGCCTGCGAGGACAAGACGTCCATCACCTGCGCGCGGGTGATGCGCGGCATCAATTCCATCGCGAAGGCGGACACGCCGGCATCGGCCATCGTCTTCAGCGCGGCTTCGTTGCCATAGGGATCCATGATCGCGATGACCAGCGCGCCGCGCTTGTATTTGGAGAGTTCGGAGGCTTCCGGCCGCTTCACCTTGATGATGATGTCGGCGTCCTTGAGCGCGTCCGCGCTGACGGTGGCGCCAACGGCGGTGAACTCCGAATCGGGAAGGCCCGACTTGATGCCCGCGCCCGGCTCGACCGCGACCTCAGCGCCGAGTGCCTTGAACTTCTTCACGGTATCGGGCGAGGCCGCAACCCGCGGCTCGGACGGATCAATTTCCTTGGCAACGGCAATCTTCATGGGCCCTCCGGCGGCGCGAGCGGCGCACGCGTCTTCAAACTAGCGTTATTTTCGCCAGATTTGGATACCCGGTTTTTACACATCCGGGTTCGACAGGAATTCCGGCACCGCCGCGGGACGGCGGCGCCGCTAGCCGATCTTAAGGATCAGACCAGGAAATAGGCCATCAGGGCGAGAATAATGGCGACGCTGATGGTGCCCCATTTGACCAGCATGATAAACCCTTCATAGGTCTGCTCATGCGCCACGTAATCGTTGCCGTCGGCGGTCGTGTAGGCCACTTCGCTATGGTCTGCCATCGCTGTCCCCAGTCAGAAATTCGCGTTCCTCCGCGAGCCATTACCGCAAACGGGTAGGCAGGGCAACGGCGCGGTCCCGATCGGGCGATTTGAAGCGCAAATCGTCCCCGATCCGGGCGGCCCGCCAACGGCCGCGTCCGGGCCGGATTGATCTCCCCAGCGCGGACGCCAAGGAAAGATCATGCCGTCCGGCGCAAAAAACGCCGGCTTCAGCCCAGGGCCAGCATGGCGGATGGGCCTCAGCCCATCGTTTCCAGCTCGTCGATCATGCCGGCGATGACGGACAGGCCGCCGTCCCAGAATTTGGGGTCCTTGGCGTCGAGCCCGAACGGCCGCAGCAGCTCGGAGTAGTGCTTGGTGCCGCCGGCGGCGAGCATGTCGAGATAGCGCTCGGCAAACCCTTCGGACGCGTGCTCGTAGACCGCATAGAGCGAGTTCACGAGGCAATCGCCGAACGCATAGGCATAGACGTAGAACGGCGAGTGGATGAAGTGCGGAATGTACATCCAGAACGTCTCGTAGCCCGGCTTGATCTCGATCGCCGGCCCCAGGCTCTCGCCCTGCACGCTGAGCCAGATCTGCCCGATCCGCTCGGCGGTGAGTTCGCCGTTCTTGCGCTCGGTATGGACCGCGCGCTCGAATGAATAGAACGCGATCTGCCGCACCACGGTATTGATCATGTCCTCGACCTTGCCCGCGAGCAGTGCCTGGCGCTGCTTGGCGTTCCTGGTCTGGGACAATAGCCGCTTGAAGGTCAGCATCTCGCCGAACACGCTTGCGGTTTCCGCCAGCGTCAGCGGCGTCGGCGCCATCAGCGCGCCGTTCTTTGCCGCCAGCACCTGATGGACGCCATGACCGAGCTCATGCGCCAGCGTCATCACGTCGCGCGGCTTGCCCTGATAGTTCATCAGCACATAGGGATGCGCCGACGGCGTGGTCGGATGCGAGAACGCACCGGGCGCCTTGCCGGGACGGACCGGCGCATCGATCCAGCGATCGTCGAAGAAGCGCTCCGCGATCGCGGCCATCTTGGGCGAGAAGCCGCTATAGGCCGACAGCACCATGTTGCGCGCCTCGGGCCAGGCGATCGTGCCGGTCGCCGCGAACGGCAGCGGGGCGTTACGGTCCCAGTGCGGCAGCTTCTTCTTTTTGAACCAGCCGGCCTTCAGCGCGTAATAGCGGTGCGACAGCTTCGGATAGGCCGCGCGCACCGATGCGACCAGCGCATCGACCACCTCGCGCTCGACGCGGTTGTTGAGATGGCGGGAATCCGCGACATCCTGGAAGCCGCGCCAGCGGTCGGAGATTTCCTTGTCCTTGGCGAGCGTGTTGGTGATCAGCGCGAAGCTGCGCTCATTGTCCTTGAAGGTCTTGGCGAGCGCCTGCGCGGCAGCCTTGCGCTTGTCCCCCGCCTTGTCCTGCAGCAGGTTCAGCGTGGGCTCGATCGCGAGCTCCTTGCCGCCGACCTTGAAACGCAGGCCGGAGATGGTCTGGTCGAACAGCCGGTTCCAGGCCGCGTAGCCGCTTTGCGCCTTTTCGTGGAACAGCTGCTCGACGCGATCCTCGAGCTGGTACGGCTTGTCCTTGCGCAGATCCTCGATCCACGGCCGGTAATGGCCGAGTTCGGGTTCGGCCATCGCGCGCTCAATCACATCATCGTCGACGCGATTGAGCTCGAGCGAGAAGAACAACAGATGCACCGACGCGGCGGTCAGCCGCTCGGAGACGTCGCCGTAGAATTTCGAGATCGCGGGATCGACGCTGTCGCCGGCATGGACGAGGCCGGCGTAAGAGCCGAGACGGCCGGCCAGATCGTCGATCGCCTCATAGCGCCTGATCGCCTCGGCCAGCCACTTTCCGCCGCCCTCCTTGGCGGTATTTTCGGCAAGCTTGCCCTTGTAGTCGGTCTCAAACGCGACGCAATCTGCGTCCATTTTCTGCAAGTCGCGTGCGACCTCAGGCGCATCGATACCGGAGTAGAGATCTGCCAGATTCCATTCCGGAAGCTTGCCGGTCTTGCTGGCTGCCTTTTTCGCCGCCGGGCCGCCTGCGGACGATTTGCGTTGCGCGGCCGTCTTGCGCAACGCGGCTTCCTTGCGGGGAGCGGCCTTGCTGAGGGCAGACTTGTTGGATGCAGTTCTGGAGCGCGAGGTCATCTTGTTCGTAACCTTAGTTCAGTCGGAAAGATGTCGGCGGCGGCGGAATGAATGCGGGTTTGCAACATTTAAGAGTACGTTAATCGGCATCGGCGACATTGCCCCGATTCGAGACAAATAAACGTAGCGTGCGGGGAAAACCATGGCTGCCACCATTTTGATCGCCGATGACGACGCAGTACAGCGCCGTTTGGTTGAAAACATGGTGCAGAAGTGCGGCTATGAGCCCCTCGTCGTGGACAGTGGCGACGCGGCGATCGCGGCCCTGACCGCTTCCGAGACGCAGGCGATTGACGCCGTCGTGCTCGACCTCGTGATGCCGGGCCTCGACGGTCTTGGAGTCCTCGCAAAAATTCGTGAAGCTGGTTTGACCGTCCCGGTCATCGTGCAGACCGCGCATGGCGGTATCGACAATGTCGTGTCGGCGATGCGCGCCGGTGCCCAGGATTTCGTCGTCAAGCCGGTCGGCTTCGAGCGGCTGCAGGTTTCCCTGCGCAACGCCCTCAACGCCTCGGCGCTGAAGGGCGAATTGCAGCGGATCCGCCACAGCCGCGAGGGCCGGCTGACCTTCTCCGACATCATCACCCGCAGCGAGGCGATGGCCGGGGTGCTGCGCACCGCGCAAAAGGCCGCGTCCTCGACGATCCCGGTGCTGATCGAGGGCGAATCCGGCGTCGGCAAGGAACTGTTCGCGCGCGCCATTCACGGCAGCGGCGAGCGCAAGGCCAGGCCGTTCGTTGCGGTGAATTGCGGCGCGATCCCGGACAATCTCGTCGAATCGATCCTGTTCGGCCACGAGAAGGGCGCCTTCACCGGCGCAACCGAGCGCCATCAGGGCAAGTTCGTCGAAGCGCATGGCGGCACGCTGTTCCTCGACGAGGTCGGTGAATTGCCGCTGGCCACGCAGGTGAAACTGCTGCGCGCGCTGCAGGAAGGCACCGTCGAGGCGGTCGGCGGCCGCAAGCCGGTCAAGGTCGATGTTCGCATCATCTCGGCCACCAATCGCAAGCTGCTCGATCTCGTGAAAGGCGGCCAGTTCCGCGAGGACCTGTTCTATCGCCTGCACGTGCTGCCGCTGACCATTCCGGCGCTGCGACAGCGGCGCGAAGACATCCCGCATCTGCTGCGGCATTTCCTGGCGCGGTTCTGCGCCGAGGAAAACCGCAACATCACCGGCATCAGCGGCGAGGCGATGGCGCACCTCGCGCAGCTCGACTGGCCGGGCAACATCCGCCAGCTCGAGAACACGGTGTATCGCGCCGTGGTGATGAGCGACGGCGACCAGCTCGGCCTCGCCGATTTCCCGCAAGGAACGGCGCATCCGGTGCCGGAGGGCAAATCGCTGCAGGGTGAGCCGCTGGTGGTGTCGCCCTCCACGGCTCCCGCCATGATTTCCGGTAATGAAATACCGGTCGCTGTTTCCCTGCCCCCCGTAGGCGGCCTTGCGATGCTCAATGCCGCGGGCGAGGTGCGCCCCTTAGAAGATCTCGAGAACGAGATCATCCGCTTCGCGATTTCGCATTACCGCGGACAGATGTCGGAGGTCGCGCGCCGCCTCAAGATCGGCCGTTCGACGCTCTACCGCAAGCTCGACGAAGCTGCGGCCGGCGCGCGCGCAAGCGACGCCACTTAGCCCTCGAGGCCGACAGGGCCACACCAGGGAACCTTTTGAACCGTGTCGTGGCGGTGACAGACAAAGGCTGTGCCGCGTGGCAAAAACGCACGGCCCGGAGCGAAATCAGCTGCTTCGAGGTCAGTTTGTCGTGAGTTGCCCCGCATGGCGCTGGCTGCATGAGAGGGGCAAATGTATCGTCTGCGTTCGTTGTGTGCAGGCGTGCGAGTCGATCGAGAGGCCGGCGCTTCGCGCAAGCTATGAAACCAAATTCTGAATTGAACTGTTCCGGTTTGACGAGGGGCAGTTTCACCCAGGGGGTGTGACGATGCGTGACTGTTCGAACAACCGTCGAGGATTTGACCGCGTATTGATGGCCGTCGCGGCAACCTTCCTCACGGTGTCCGCGACCTCGGCCCTCGCGCAGGACACGCCGCACTCCAGCGCTTCGGAACTCGCGATCGACGCGGCGATCCCGCGCCCCGAACCGGCCAACGTGCCGCCCCCCACCGCAAGCGATTTCAAGGCAGACACCACCGCAGCGCTGCCCGATGCAGCCAAGCCGGCCGACGTGAAGCCCGCCGATGTGCAAGCCACCGAGGCCAAGCCCGCTGAGACAAAGCCCGTCGAC
This sequence comes from Bradyrhizobium sp. Mp19, assembly GCF_029952935.1. Lineage (NCBI taxonomy): Bacteria > Pseudomonadati > Pseudomonadota > Alphaproteobacteria > Hyphomicrobiales > Nitrobacteraceae > Bradyrhizobium > Bradyrhizobium sp. Mp19. Next base: position 102,913 of record NZ_JASAUT010000024.1, read on the forward strand.
GCCAAGCCGGCACAGCCGAGCACCACGGCAAAGGCCGTCGAACCGAAGCCTGCCGATGTCGTAACCGCGCCGGCGACGCAGCCCGCCGACGCGCCGAAGACCGATACCGCGGTCGCGCCGGCGGCCCCCGCCCCTGCAACTGCCACCGCGCCTGCCGCAAGCCCCGCGCCTGCAACGGCCGCGGCGCCGGCCACAGCGCCTGCTCCCACGACCGCCGCTGCTCCGGCTACGGAGCCTGCGAAGGCAGCGAGCAACGTTGCCGCCGAGGATCAGCCGGTTGCCGACAAGCTGCGCGAACTGCTCGCCAGCAAGTCGCTGCGTACCTTCGACCGCAAGAACGAGCGCGCGGCGGCCGAGAAGTTCTATTCGGCTCGCGAATACGCGCCGGTGTTCACCAAGGCCGGCAAGCTGACCGATGCCGGCAAGGGTGTGATCGCACGCCTGAAGGACGCGGCCGCCGACGGCCTCGATGCATCAGACTATCCGGCGCCGGATTTCGCCGCGGCGACCTCGCCGGACGCGCTGGCCGACGCCGAGCTGAAGCTCGCGGCCAGCATGCTGGACTATGCCCGCCAGGCCCAGAGCGGCCGCATGCACTGGTCGCAGGTGTCGGGGGACATTCTCTATCCGGAGCACCCGATCGATCCGGCGGAAGTGTTCGCCAATGTGACCTCCGCCAAGGACGCCTCCGCCGCGCTCGACGGCTACAACCCGCAGCAGAAGCTCTACAAGGAGCTGAAGAAGAAGCTCGCCGAGCTGCGTGGCCAGGGCGACGGTCCGGTCATCACGATCGCGGACGGGCCGGCGCTGAAATATTTGCCGGCGCGCAAGAAGCAGGCCGCGGTCGAGATGGACGATCCGCGCGTGCCGGATCTGCGCAACAAGCTCGGCATCACCGAGGATGCCGACAGCACCAAGTATGACGCGACGGTCGCGCGGGCCGTGGAGAAATTCCAGAGCAGCGTCGACCTCAAGCCGACCGGCGTTCTCGACGAGCGCACGGTGAAGGCGCTGAACAATCCGAAGCGCGATCGGCAGATCGACACCGTGATCGTCAACATGGAGCGCTGGCGCTGGCTGCCGCGCCAGCTCGGCGCCGCCAGTGTCGGCAACGCCTATGTGATCCTCAACATCCCGGACTACACGCTGAAGGTGATGCAGAACGGCGCGCCGGTCTGGACCACCCGAGTCGTCACCGGCAAGCCCGGCCAGCATGCCACGCCGCTTTTGACCGAGACGATGAAGTACATCACGGTCAATCCGACCTGGAACGTGCCGCCGTCGATCATCTACAACGAGTATCTGCCGGCCCTGCAGCAGGATCCGACGGTGCTGCAGCGCATGGGCCTCAGGCTCGAGCGCAACCGCGACGGCTCGATCCACATCTCGCAGCCGCCGGGTGAAGCCAACGCGCTCGGCCGCATCCGCTTTAACTTCCCGAACAAGTTCCTTGTCTATCAGCACGACACGCCGGACAAGTACCTGTTCGCGAAGGACGAGCGTGCTTTCAGCCACGGCTGCATGCGCGTGCAGAATCCCGATCAGTACGCCGCCGTCCTGCTCAACATCACCGAGCCGAACCAGCACTACACGCCGGAGCGGATCCGCAGCATGTACGGCTCGAGCGAGGTCGACCTGAAATTCCCGACGCCGATTCCGGTGAACATCACCTACCAGACCGCGTTCGTGGACGACGCCGGCAAGCTGCAGTTCCGCAGGGACGTTTACGGCCGCGATGCCAGCATGCTGTCGCTGCTCAGGAACAGCCGCGGCAAGGATCTCGAGACGGTGGTGGCGCACGCCCAGCCGAGCTACTCGCGTCCGCCGAGCAGCAGCCTGCCCGCCGGCGTCAATGTCGCCGGCGACAACGGCTTTGGCTCCTCCGGACCAAACTTCTTCGAGCGCCTGTTCGGGGGATTCGGACAGCCGGAGCCGCAGCCGATCCGTCGCGGGCAAGCCCAGCAGCAGCGCCGGGTGATCACCCGCTAACCTGCATTTCCGCCCGATTGGGATAAATTTTGAAGCAAAATCAACGATCTCGCTCAAAGGGCGAGATCGTTTACGTTAACCATTTCGGGTCTCGGCTGGGGAGCAGGGCTATCTTTTGCCACAGTCGCCCAGTTAGTTAAGCCTAACTTGGGGGCGGGTCGGTAAACCTCGGTTAACCCTCCCGCTTTAAGAAAGCGTTCACCGTCTTCCGCAGGGGGTCTGCGAAAGATGCCGACCGAACGCTCGTCGACTGGGTGGGCTCATAGTGCTGGCTGTCTTCGCACGCCGCTGCAATCCGCTGTCGTTGCCTAAGGCCGGATACCAAGTCGGCCTGACTGCGCTATTGCTGTTGGCGGGCGCGGGATCGGTGCACGATGCCACCGCGCTGAACCAGACCCGCACCCTCTCCTTCCACCACACCCATTCCGGCGAAGACCTCACCGTCACCTTCAAGCGCGAGGGCCGCTACGACGAAGGCGCGCTGAAGCAGCTCAACCACTTCCTGCGCGACTGGCGCTCCCAGGATGAAACGGTGATGGACCGTCACCTCTTCGACATCCTGTGGGACGTCTATAACGACGTCGGCGGCAAGCAGCCGATCCAGATCATCTCCGCCTATCGCGCCCCTGCCACCAACGCCATGCTCCGCCGCCGCTCCTCGGGCGTCGCGCGCCACAGCCAGCACATGCTGGGGCATGCGATGGACTTCTTCATCCCGGGCGTGCCGCTGGAGCAGATCCGCTACGCGGGCCTCCGCCTGCAGCGCGGCGGCGTCGGTTTCTATCCGACCTCGGGCTCGCCGTTCGTCCATCTCGACACCGGCAGCATTCGCCACTGGCCGCGCATGACCCGCGAGCAGCTGGTCAGGGTGTTCCCCGACGGCCGCACCGTCCATGTCCCGACCGACGGCACGCCGCTCAAGGGCTATGAGCTTGCCAAGGCCGACATCGAGCGCCGCGGCAATGGTGACGATGCCGCGACCATCGGCAAGCCGAGCCTGTTCGCGAAGCTGTTCGGTGGCGGCAAGTCGAGTGACGATGAAGACGAAGGCGCGGCCAGCGTGAACGACAAGCCCGCCGCCAACACCGTGGTGGCCGCCGCCGCGCCCGCCAAATCCGCCGATCCGATTCCGCTGCCGCGCGCCAAGCCGCAGTTCGCCGCCGCCATCCAGCTCGCCGCCGCCGACGCCCAGCTCGTCCCGATGCCGAAGGCGAAGCCCGCGGTGCAAATGGTGCAGGTGGCCGAGAACACCGCGCCGCAATCGCCTGCCGACATCATCAACGCCCGCGGCTTCTGGGGCGACGAGGGTGAGGCGCCGAAGCAGGCGTCGGCGGCGCAGATTGCCGCGCTGAAGGCCCGCGAGGCGGTCGGCGGTACCGATCCGCAGACCACTGCCAGCACGACAACCGAAAACTTCAACAAGGCGCTGGCCTATGCGCCGGCGGCGGCGTCACCGGTCGATCGCGCCAACATCGTCGCAGCGACCGCGCCGATCCCGCGCAACGTACGCCCGACGCGCAATGCCGCGGCTCCTAGCACCGAAATCAACACCGTCGTTGCCAAGGGCGCACCGAGCCAGGGCGTGATCACGACCTCCGCGCGGATCTCGGCTGCCAAGGGTAACGATATCTGGATGCGCGTGGTGATGCTGGCGCCGAGCGCCAGCAATGCCATGCTGACCACGGTGCTTGGCGACACCGACATGACGATGATGCGGGCTCATTTCGTGAAGCCGCAGGCCGCCGTCGTCATGACCTTCTCGGAAGATCCGATGATGGGCATGACCTGCGACCGCTTCTCGGGCTCGGCGACCGCCCTGCTGACGACCCAGTCCTTCGTGCTCCGCACCGCCTCGCTGCGCTGAGCCGCGCTTCTACCGACAAGATAGCTTTGCGCCGGTTCAGGCCGGCAGCCCTGCCTTGAGCAGGCCGGCCTCGTAGCGCGCCCGATCGGGCTCGCACTTGTAGCGCTGGGTTGTCAGGTGCGCGGCAACCGAGAAGGTCGGCTCGCGCTTCAGCACCTCGGCGGCGTGGGCGGAGGCCGCCACCGTGTTGCCCATCTGCGCGAAGGTCGCCGCGAGGAAGGCGTGATGGGTATGGTCGGGGCGCGTGATCCGCGAGAACGCCTCGGCGGCGTCAGCGTATTTCTCGGCGCAATAGCAGGCCCGGCCGAGATGGCTCCAGAAGCGCTCCGGATGGAACGGATTGAGGCGCATCGCCCGCTTGATCCAGTCGATGCCTTCCTCGGGCCGCCCGAGCCACGTCAGGAGCTCGCCCTGTTGCACGACGACGAGGTCGTAATTCGGGTTCAGCGCGAGCGCGCGCTCCTGGTGGAAGGCCGCCTTGTCGTGGTCGTCGCGGTTGAGGTTCAGCGCGGCGAGGATCCGGTGCACGTCGCTGTCATTGTCGTCGAGCTTGAGCGCGATCTCGAGCTCGGCAGCGACCTGCGCCATGGTCGCGTCGCGGTCGGTGCACCAGTTGTAGACCCAGGTCTGGCCGAGCACGCAGGCCCGCCAGGCGTGGGCATGGGCATAGTTCGGGTCGAGCACGATGGCCCGCTCGAGCAGGCGCTGCGCCTCCGCGTTGTCGTCCCGTGCCGAGCGATGATGCAGCACCTTGGCGGCGAGCACGCACTCATAGGCCGCCATATTGTCGGTCGGCTTGCGCTTGACGCGGTCATGCGCGGCAGCCTCGAGGCGCCCAGGCAGGGTCGCTACGATCGCGCGCGTCATCTCGTCCTGGATGGCGAAGATGTCGGCAAGCTCGCGGTCGTAGCGTTCGGCCCAGACGTGCCGGTCGGCCACGGCGTCGATCAGCTGCACCGTGACGCGGATCCGGCCGCCCGCCTTCCGCACGCTGCCTTCCAGCACGTAGTCGACGGCGAATTCCTTCCCGACATCCTGCACCTTCACGGCCTTGCCCTTGTACACGAAGGTCGAGTTGCGCGAGATCACCAGCAGGTCGTGGAAGCGCGACAGCTCGGTGATGATGTCCTCGGTGAGCCCGTCGGCGAAGAATTCCTGCTCGGGATCGCCGCTCATGTTGACGAGCGGCAGCACGGCGATGGAGGGCTTCTTGGCGACGACCGGGGCGGCCACCGCACTCGGGTGCTCCGAAACGGGCCTGGCACCGGATTCGAGATGGACGCGGAAAACCCGGATCGGGCGCGCGATGTTCTTGACGGTCTGGTCGCCGAGATCCTCGAAGCTCAGATCTTCCAGGCGATCGCCGACCTGATCGCGGACCGCGCCGGAAATGCAGATGCCGCCGGGCTCGGCCAGCGTCTCCAGGCGGGACGCGACGTTGACGCCGTCGCCGAAGATATCGGCGCCGTCAACGATCACATCGCCAAGATTGATGCCGATGCGAAACTGCATCCAGCGCGCCGGCGTGACGTCGGCGTTGCGCTTCGCCATCCGGTTCTGGACCTCGGCCGCGCACAGCACCGCATCGACGACGCTGTGGAATTCGACCAGCAGGCCGTCGCCGGTGGTCTTGATGATGCGGCCGCGATTCTTGGCGATGGCCGGATCGATCAGCTCGATGCGATGGGTTTTGAGGCGCGCAAGGGTGCCCGTCTCGTCAGCCTCCATCAGGCGGCTATAGCCGACCATGTCGGCGGCGAGGACCGCAGCGAGCCGACGCTCTGGTCCTGGCACGTCCATCTGAACGATCTGCCCGGTTACCTCGCCGGCAGTGTAGCAAATCCCTGGATTTCACCCAAGCCTTGAACGCACGTCCCGAACAGGCGCCCCGAAAGGCCGCCTGGCGCCGCCTACCGGCCGAAACGCCGGCCGGCTCACAGCATCCCGAGCGCCTGCATGTAGGTCTCCAGGATGGTCTCCTGCTCCATGCGCTCGTTCGGATCCTGCTTGCGCAGACGGATAATGGCGCGCAGCGCCTTGACGTCGTAGCCGTTGCCCTTGCTTTCGGCATAGACGTCGCGAATGTCGTCCGAGATCGTCTTTTTCTCTTCTTCCAGCCGCTCGATGCGCTCGATGATGGACTTGAGTTGGTCCTTGGCAAATCGCGTTGCGGGCTCTTCCTTGACGGCGGCAGACGTGGTGGCCATCGCGCACTCCTGAACAGGTATTGAAATGTTACGCGAATACGCGCCTTGCGCACCGCTTGCTGCGGGCGACCCTCGATTTTGGCGCGCGTTCCGTCAAGGAAACATCGCGCTCATCCACAGCGCGCCCACAGGAGATGCGGACGGCCGCGGAACTGACGTCACAGAGGCTGAGGTTCAATGCCCGCTTTGGGCCTTCTTCATCGCCGCGAGCTGCTCCGGCGTCGCGCTGCCCTGATGCTTCGCCTTCCATTCCTCATACGGCATGCCGTAGACCGCCTCACGGCTCTCGTCCTTGCTCACCGCAAGGCCCTTGGCGTCGGCCTCTTCCTTCATCCAGTTGGACAGGCAGTTGCGGCAGAAGCCGGCGAGGTTCATCAGATCGATGTTTTGCACATCGGTGCGGTTGCGCAGGTGACTGACGAGACGCCGGAAGACTGCGGCCTCGAGTTCCGTTCTGGTTTTGTCGTCAATGCTCATGATCGTGATCCCGTGTGTCGCGCTCACCATATTGATATCAGGTGGGAATTGTCACAGATTTTGCCATATCGGCGCGCAGAACGGACCCGTCCGGCCACCCCGGCCACGGTCCGGCAGCGTCGCAGACGGGCGCCCGCCCGTTGACAGTGCCAGCCGGGCACGCGAAATCGTCCATGATTTGATATAGCTTCGCTGCATGAGCCCAACAGATTCCCTCGCCTCAGCTCCCCGCAATATCCGCCTGATCCTGGTCGGCCTCCTGCCGGTGCTGGCGCTTGTCGCGGCCTGCCTGTGGACGAGTCCGGCGGCCGCCGATTTCCGGCTCTGCAACAACACCTCGAGCCGCGTCGGCATCGCGCTCGGCTACAAGGACGCCGAGGGCTGGACCACCGAGGGCTGGTGGAACGTGTCGTCGCGCACCTGCGAGACCTTGCTGCGCGGCAACCTTGTGGCGCGCTACTACTACATCTACGCTCTCGACTATGATCGCGGCGGCGAATGGTCCGGCCAGGCCTTCATGTGCTCGCGCGACAAGGAATTCACCATCAAGGGCACCGAAAATTGCCTGGCGCGCGGGTTTGACCGCACCGGCTTCTTCGAGGTCGACACCGGCGAGCAGCGTGCATGGACCGTCCAGCTGACCGAAGCCAACGAACAACAGCCGCAGAAAGTACCGGGAATGCCGGGCGGCGTGGGTCCAGGAAGTCCCGGGGCGATGCCGGGCCTGCCCAACCCGCCGCCGGGCGCAGCGCCTCCGGGCGCGTCTGGTCTGCCGCCAGCCGCACCACCCGGAAACAAACAATGAGACGACTGCGTCGAATCAAGATCCTCGCAACACTCGGCCCGGCCTCCTCAGACAGCGCGATGATCCGCAAGCTGTTCGAGGCGGGCGCCGACGTCTTCCGCATCAACATGAGCCATACCCCGCATGACAAGATGCGGGAGCTGGTCAAGACCATCCGCAATGTCGAATCGAGCTACGGCCGGCCGATCGGCATCCTGGTCGACCTGCAAGGGCCGAAGCTGCGGCTCGGCTCGTTCGCGGAAGGCTCGACCCAGCTCAAGAACGGCCAGAGCTTCATTCTGGATTCCGACAAGACGCCGGGCGACAACAGCCGCGTCCAGCTTCCGCATCCGGAGATCCTCGCCGCGCTCCGCCCGGGCCATGCTCTGTTGCTCGACGACGGCAAGGTGCGGCTGATCGCCGAGGAAACCTCGCCCGAGCGCGCAGTCACGCGCGTCGTGATCGGCGGCAAGATGTCGGACCGCAAGGGCGTCAGCCTGCCCGATACCGATCTGCCGGTGTCGGCGATGACCGCAAAGGACCGCGCCGACCTGGAAGCCGCGCTGCCGGAGGGGATCGACTGGGTCGCGCTGTCCTTCGTGCAGCGTGCCGAGGACGTGATCGAGGCCAAGAAGATGATCCGCGGCCGCGCCGCCGTGATGGCCAAGATCGAGAAGCCGCAGGCGATCGACCGCCTTGCCGACATCATCGAAGCGTCGGACGCGCTGATGGTGGCGCGCGGCGATCTCGGCGTCGAACTGCCGCTGGAACGGGTGCCGAGCCTGCAGAAGCAGATGATCCGGATGGCGCGCCGCGCCGGCAGGCCGGTGGTGGTCGCAACCCAGATGCTGGAATCGATGATCCAGGCGCCGGTGCCGACGCGCGCCGAAGTCTCCGACGTCGCCACCGCCGTCTACGAAGGCGCCGACGCCATCATGCTGTCGGCGGAATCCGCCGCCGGCAAATTCCCGGTGGAGGCGGTCTCGACCATGAACCGCATCGGCGAGGAAGTGGAGCGCGACCCGACCTATCGCAACGTGATCAACGCGCAGCGCGTCGATCCCGAAGCGACGGTGGGTGACGCCATTGCCGACGCCGCGCGGCAGATCGCCGAGACGCTCGACCTGTCGGCGATCATTTGCTGGACGTCATCAGGCTCGACCGCGATCCGGGTGGCGCGCGAGCGGCCCAAGGTGCCGGTGGTCGCGATCACGCCGAACCTCGTCACCGGCCGCAAGCTGTCGGTGGTGTGGGGGGTGCATTGCGTGGTCGCCGAGGACGCGCACGATCTCGACGACATGGTCGACCGCGCCGGCTCGATTGCGTTCCGCGACGGCTTTGCCAAGGCCGGCCAGCGCGTCATCATCGTTGCCGGCGTGCCGCTGCGCGCGCCCGGCACCACCAACATGCTGCGTATCGCCTCGGTCGGTCCGAGGGGCGACGCGCAGCTCTAAGATTCCTGTTTTGACGCGTTTTCTTCACGCGAACCGGTGCCCGCTTCGCTCGAAAACGCGCTAACCCGCCGCGCGGCGATCAACCCTGCAACGACGCGTCGAGCGTGATCTTGGTGTTGAGCAGCTTCGACACCGGACACCCGGCCTTCGCCTTGCCGGCCAGTTCCTGGAACGTCGCGTTGTCGGCGCCCGGGATCTTCGCCGACAGCGTCAAATGCACCGCGGTGATGGCGAAGCCGTCGGCGACCTTCTCGAGGGTCACATCGGCCTTGGTCTCCATATGCTCCGCCGTGAGCTTGGCTTCGCCGAGGATCAGCGACAGCGCCATCGTGAAGCAGGCGGCATGCGCCGCGCCGATCAGCTCCTCCGGGTTCGAACCCGGCTTGCCCTCGAAGCGGCTGGCGAAGCCGTAGGGGTAATCCGAGAGCGCGCCGCTCTTGGTCGAGATCGCGCCCTTGCCGTCCTTGATGCCGCCCTGCCATTTGGCCGAGCCATGGGTCGTCGTCATGCGTTGCTCCGTGAGGTTGGTTGAACCCAGCCCGCAAAACTACAACGCCATTGCGACAGAAGTGTTCTTCGCGCGCCCTGGCCTCACCCTGGCCTCACCCTGGCCTCAGGCGCCGACCAGCGCCTTCGCCGGGGTCGTCGCCTGCACCACGAGGCCGCGCGCGCGTGCGTCCATCACGCCGACCGCGCGCAGCGCAAGCAGCGTCACGGTCTGCACCGCGTCACGCAGCTTGATCGGATCGTCGAGATTGGCCGGCGCCAGCGGGCCGACCAGCGCCTCGTGCAGCGCGCCGAGCAAGGCGGTGGCGGCCAGCGCCGTGTCCTGTGCCGGCAGGTGGCCGGCGCGCACCGCGGCATCGATGCGCATGGCAAGCTCGCCGGAAATATCGCGGCGGCTGGCGAGGCGCGAGGCGGTGACGTCGACGTCGACCGGCTCGGCCAAAATGCCCCAGGCAAGCTTGCGTTGCGAGAGCACGTGGACGGCGATCGTCGTCACCGCAGCGGCGAGCGCCGATGACGGCCCTGGCGCGGCATCGGCGGCGCGCCGGATCGCGGTGAGCTCGTCGCGCGAGACTTCCGTGATCAGTTCCGAGATCAGCTCGGCCTTCGACGGGAAATAGCGGTAGACCGTTCCGGCCGCGACATTGGCCCGCACCGCGACGGGTGCGATCTGGACCGCCGCCATGCCGCCCGCCGCCGCCGCGTCCCGCGCAGCCGACAGGATGGCGCTGCGCCGCGCGGCCAGCCGTTTCACGACCTGATGAGTTCGCCGGTAAACCATGGCGTTCCGTCCCCCCGCCGTGCGCCCCGGCCGGCGCCCACCGGCAGAACACACGAGTCTTCAACGTTTTGAACGATTGATCCCGCAATCGTCTGAAGAAGTGAACAACTATTCAGACTGAATGACAAGCTGGAATTGCAAGGATTTTTTGCAACCTCTGGTACCACCTCTGATTGAACCGGCGGCGCTCCGGCGCCTCCCGAACCGGATCAGGGCCACGATGGTAAATCGCCGGCTAAGGCGATCGCTCGAAATCGAGACATCCGATCTTGCGCATGCGCGCGATATCGCTGCGGCATTTACCCGAATTTATCGGAAGCCGTGGTCGAGTGCGCGCTGGCGTCACGCGTGGCGTTGGCTCTGGATGCCCCCGGCCGAAACAAGCAAGAAAGCGCATGTCACTCTCCATCACCAGCAGCGTGAGCAGCCGTAGCGCGGCGCGAGGACTGGTGCCGCTGTGCGCCGCCGTGGGCGCCTATCTGTTTTATCTCTCGGCCGGCGAAATCCTGCTGCGCGATTCCGACACGATGTGGCAGATCAGGGTCGGACAGTGGATTCTCGAACACGGCGCGATGCCGACATCGGACGTGTTCTCGTTCACCCGTTTCGGCGAGCCCTGGATCTCGAGCTCGTGGCTGTCGCAGGTGGTGTACGCGCTCGTCTACGGCGGCGATTGGGCCGGACCGGTGATCCTGTCGTCGATGGCGATCGGCGCGACGGTCGCGATCTTCCTGCATCTGTTGAGCCCGTATTTCGATCCGGCGCGCGCGCTCCTGATCGCGGCGCTGGCGCTGCTGTTGTCGACGATCCACTTTCTGGCGCGGCCGCATGTGCTGGCGCTGCCGGTGCTGCTGGCGTTCATCGGCGGCCTGCTCGTGGCCGCGGATCGCCGCACCTCACCGTCGTGGTGGCTGCTGCCGCTGATGACGCTGTGGGCCAATCTGCATGGCGGCTTCGTTCTCGGCCTGGCGCTGATCGGACCGATCGGACTGGAGGCGGTGTGGAACGCGGAGCCCGGCCGCCGCCGTCAGCTTGTCGTGCGATGGGGCCTGTTCGGGCTCGCCGCGCTGGCCGCGAGTTGCCTGACGCCCTATGGCTGGAATAGCCTGCTCGGCGCGACCAAGATCCTCAGCCTCGGCAAATTGCTGACGCTGATCGGGGAATGGAAGCCGGCGGATTTCAGCAAGCCCAGCTTCTTCGAAGCCACGCTGCTCGGTCTGATCGGCCTGATCTGCTATCGCAGGCTGACGCTGTCGGTGCCGCGGATCCTGCTGCTGCTCGGGCTGATCTGGATGGCGCTGAGCCATGTCCGCAACATCGAGGTGTTCGCGTTCATCGCTCCGCTGGTGCTCGCCAAGCCGATCGCCGAGCAATGGGGAACGACAGGCGCCACCGCCGCCCGCTTCGGAGAAACGCGCTCATTCCCGCTCGTCACGATCCTGGCTGTGATCGCGATGGTGATCGGCGCGTGGGTGACGACGGCGATGTTCGTCGCGCAGCATCAGTTCAAGTTCCTGCCGATGTTCTCGCCCGTTGCCGCGGTCGATGTGCTGCAGCAGCACAAGGCGCAGCGCGTGTTCAGCACCGCGCCGTTCGGCGGCTACATGGTGAGCCGAGACATGAAAGTGTTCATAGACGGCCGCGCCGAGCTCTATGGCGAGCAATTCGTGCTCGACTATTACGATGCGCTCGATGCCCGCGACGTCGGCCAGCTGCTGGGCCTGCTCGACAAGTACCGGATCGATGCCACGCTGCTGAGCTCGGACTCGTCGGCCGGCAACGCACTGGATCATCTGAAGGGCTGGAAGCGGCTGTACAAGGACGACATCGCCGTGATCCATGTGCGCTCGGACGAGACCAAGGCCGGCGCGGCGGCGGCGGCCGAGGAGGCGAAGTAGCGTACGCTATTGCTTCCTCAAGCGTCGCGCGCTGCTTGTCCCGTCATCCTGAGGTGCGAGCCTTGCGGCGCAATTGCGCCGCTGGGCGAGCCTCGAAGGATGCACGGCCGCATTGTGGCCGATTCATCCTTCGAGACGCCGCTTCGCGGCTCCTCAGGATGACGGGCTTAGAATGGCGATAATCAATTCCCTGTCTGGAGCTCGCCGAAGCGATCCCAGGTCTTGCCGTTGAAACGCATCAGCTGCATCTGATCGACCGGCACGTGATCGGCCGGTGAGGTGTTGACCTTGATGCCCGGCAGCAGCATCGGCAATTCCAGGCCCTTGATCGCGAATGCCTGACGCAGGATGTTTTCGGTCGAGAGATCGTCGCCGCAGGCATTCAGCACCGCCTCCAGCGCCATCGCGCTGTTGTAGGCGTTGACGTAGTTGGTGTCGTGCTGGTCGCCTTCCGGCACGTATCTGGTCATGAACTCGCGCCAGCCCTTCATGCCGGGATCGTCCTTCCAGGCCGGATCGTCCGGGTCCTTCACATAGGCCGTGGAGATGATGCCGGTGCCGGCCTCGACGCCGGCAGGCTGCATCACGGTCGAGATCCACACCGCGGTGTTGGACAGGAAGGTCATCGGCCGCCAGCCGATCTCAAAGGCCTTGCGGATCGACTGCGCCGCGAATTTCGGCGTCGCCGCGATCACGAAGACGTCGGCATTGGTGGCCTTCAGCTTGACGATCTGGGAGTCGATCGTCGGATCCGTGATCTCATAGGTCGCAACGGTGACGACGGTATCATACTTCTCGCCGAGCACGTCCTTGAGGCCGGCGAGATAGTCGCGGCCGTAATCGTCGTTCTGCGAGATGACGGCGAACGTTGCATTCGGATTCTTCGCCAGCGCGTAGCGCGCATACAGCCGTGCCTCGTAGCGGAACGGCGCCTGCACGCCCATCGTCGCCTGCGGGAATTGCGCGATGTCGCCGAATTTCGAGGCGCCGGAGGCCAGAAACAGCTGCGGGATGTTCTTGCCCTGCAGGTACTTTGCGATCGCGGTGTTGTGCGCGGTGCCGATCGAGGAGAAGATCAGCGCGACCTCGTCGCTCTCGACGAGCCGGCGCGTCTGCTCCACCGTCTTCGGCGGTGCGTAGGAATCGTCCAGCGAGATGAAGTTGATCTTGCGGCCATTGATGCCGCCGCGCTCGTTCAGCATCCTGAAATAGCCGGCTTCGCCCTTGCCGAGTGCGCCGAACGCCGACACCGGCCCGCTATAGGGCATGGTCTGGCCGATCCTGATTTCGGTTGATGTGACGCCGCGCATCTCGGCGGCGATGGAAGACGTGGGCAGCAGCAGGAACGAAATGGCGCCAAGCGCGCCGAATGCCTTGCGCATCGGCCTCCCCTCCCCTTTTTCTTGCCGCGCCCTCAGACAACGCGGCCGTGCCGTTTGACGGCTTGGCGCGAGGATGCCACGGCGCCGCAGCGGGGGCCAAGGATATTCGAAAGGCGCGATCTCAGCGCTTGCCGCGGTCCCTGACCGGGATCACGAATTTCAGTCCCGACCAGACATCATCGACCGCACAGACCTTGACGTCGACCAGGCCGCTCGCGAGCCCGGTTTCGCGGACCTGTCTCTCCGTAAGGTCGGTCACGACGCCCGAACTCTTCTTCGGCCACGACACCCAGATCATGCCGTCGGGCGCGATCGCCTGACGGTAACGCCGCAGCTTGGCCGCAAGCCCTTGGCCCTTGGCGGCGAACAGGTGCACGGCATCGAGCGGTGCGCGTGCGGTCTTCGCCACTAGCACATCGGAGGGCAGTTCGCCGACAACGTCGCCGTAGGGAACGGACAGCCCGTCGACAAAAATACAAAAGCCCGGCTTGAGGCCGAGCTTTTGCACAACTGGTTTGCCGGACGTGCCGGCCATGGCGGGCGAGGCTTACGCCTGCGGCTGCGGCTCCATGCCGGTGTCCGGATCGGGACGCGGGCGCGGCTTGCCGGCCGGCGGCACGGCGGATGCGCGCGGCGTCGACGGCTCCAGCACCGACTCGCGATTGGGCTTCTTGCCCTTCAACAGGTCGATGATCTCGTCGCCGGTCAGCGTCTCGAACTCAAGCAGGCCCTTGGCGAGCGCCTCGAGGTCCTCGCGCTTCTCGGTGAGGATCTTGGTCGCCTCGTTGTAGCCTTCCTCGACCAGACGCCTGATCTCGGAGTCGATCTTCTGCACGGTCGCCTCGGACGCGTTCTGCGTGCGCGAGACCGACATGCCGAGGAACACCTCGTCCTGGTTCTCGCCATAGGAGACGGTGCCGAGCTCTTCCGAGAGGCCCCAGCGCGTCACCATCATGCGGGCAAGGCGGGTGGCCTGCTCGATGTCGGAGGCCGCGCCCGAGGTCACCTTCTCGCGGCCGAAGATCAGCTCTTCGGCGACGCGGCCACCCATCATGATGGCAAGGCGCGAGGTCATCTGCTCGAGCGACATCGAGAGCTTGTCGCGCTCGGGCAGCTGCATCACCATGCCCAGCGCACGGCCGCGCGGAATGATGGTCGCCTTGTGGATCGGATCGGTCGCGACGACGTTGAGGCCGACGATGGCATGGCCGCCCTCGTGATAGGCCGTCAGCAACTTCTCTTCCTCGGTCATCACGAGCGACTTGCGCTCGGCGCCCATCATCACCTTGTCCTTGGCCTCTTCGAACTCGGCCTGCGTCACCATCCGCTTGTTGCGGCGGGCGGCGGTCAGCGCAGCCTCGTTGACGAGGTTCATCAGGTCGGCGCCCGAGAAGCCCGGGGTGCCGCGCGCGATGGTCTTGAGGTTGATATCCGGCGCCAGCGGCACCTTGCGGACGTGAACCTTGAGGATCTGCTCGCGGCCGACGACGTCCGGGTTCGGCACCACGACCTGGCGGTCGAAGCGGCCGGGACGCAGCAGCGCGGGATCGAGCACGTCGGGACGGTTGGTCGCCGCGATCAGGATCACGCCCTCATTGGCCTCGAAGCCATCCATCTCGACCAGCAACTGGTTCAGCGTCTGCTCGCGCTCGTCATTGCCGCCGCCGAGGCCGGCGCCACGATGACGGCCGACCGCGTCGATTTCGTCGATGAAGATGATGCAGGGCGCATTCTTCTTGGCCTGCTCGAACATGTCGCGGACGCGGCTCGCGCCGACGCCGACGAACATCTCGACGAAGTCAGAACCGGAGATGGTGAAGAACGGCACGTTGGCTTCGCCCGCGACCGCGCGCGCGATCAGCGTCTTGCCGGTGCCGGGAGGGCCGACCAGCAGCACGCCGCGCGGAATCCGTCCGCCGAGCCGCTGGAATTTGCCGGGGTCGCGGAGGAATTCGACGATCTCCTGCAGATCCTGCTTGGCCTCGTCGACACCCGCGACGTCCTCGAAGGTGACGCGGCCGTGCGCCTCGGTCAGCATCTTGGCGCGCGACTTGCCAAAGCCCATCGCCTTGCCGGCGCCGCCTTGCATCTGCCGCGACAGGAAGATCCACACGCCGATCAGCGCGATGAACGGCAACCAGGAGACGAGCAGCGAAACGAACCACGGCACGTTGTCGCCGGGCGCCTTCGCGGTGATCTGCACCTTGGCGTCGTAGAGACGCTTCACCAGCGACGGATCGCTCGGCGCGTAGGTCTGGAAGCTCGTGCCGTTGTTGAACGTGCCGTGAATCTCAGGCCCCTGGATCACGACGTCACGGACATGGCCCTGATCGACTTCAGTGAGAAGCTGCGAGAACGAGATGTCCGAGGACGACGAACGCTGGCCAGGATTCTGGAAAAGCGTGAACAACGCCAGCAACAGCAGGACAATGATGACCCAGAGGGCGAAATTCCGCAGATTGGCGTTCATGGTCTTCCTTCGTGGTCGCGCGGATCGCGGCCTCTCTCTAATCCTTGGGCAGGCTCTGTGGGAATCCCCAGGGAATCCATCCCGTCGATGCCTTACAATCTAGGTGCCGCTGGGGTCGATGCCAAGGGAACCACGCACGACTATTTACCGCATCCTAGCGCGATTCCCGGTCAAAAAATGGCGTTGAATCCGGTGTTTTTCCGGGGTGGTTAAGCCTCCTTGCCGGATTATGACAGCGATTGAAACAATCGAACCCGGCTCAGCGGGAGCGCGCCCGGCGGGGTGGCGCCGGCCCGATCCTGATACGGCCGGCGGCGACGCTGATGACCGCTCCGGCAAGGGTCTGTTTCAGCTTGGATTCGCGTTGTCCCAAAGGCCCATCCAAGGCCTCGTCCATCGCGGCGAGCAGGGTTTCGACCTTGCCGAGCTCGGCCGGCCCCTCATGTCCGACGCGGTCGATGGCGCGCTTGAGCAGACGGACGCGGATTTCCTCGGGCATCACCGCGAACAGCGCAGCGTCGAAGCCGGTACGAGGATTATCCTCGCTTTTCAACGCAAGATAGTGCTCGGCGCCGTCGACCAGCAGTTCCAGGGCGGCGTTGGCGCGCGCGATCCTTGCGGCAAGCCGCGCCAGGTTCCGCGCATCGCCACCCTCCTCCGCGAGCATCGGCATCAGCGCGCGCAACCGTGGACGCGTGTAGGATCGATCGCGGTTGGTCGGATCGTCGGCAAAGCCGATGCGCGCCTTCTTCAGCGTCGCGATCAGCTGCGCCTTGGAGATGTCGAGCAACGGCCGTGTCAGCAAGATGCCGTCGCGCTCAGTCTCGCGCGCCATTGCCGAGAGGCCCGCAACGCCGCTGCCGCGCAGCATCCGCATCAACAGCGTCTCGGCCTGATCGTCACGGGTGTGCGCGGTCAAGATATGCGTGGCGCCATGCTTGCGTGCGGCCTGCGCGAGCAGGCGATAGCGGGCCGCGCGCGCGGCCGCCGGCACGCCGGTTCCAGGCTTTGGTCCGGTCCAGCGCAACGTGTGATGCGGCAGGTCAAGACTTCGCGCCAGCCGCTTGACGTCGCGCGCCTCGCGAGCCGCTTCAGGACGCAGGCCGTGATCGACGGTGATCGCCACCAGCCGCGGTCCTTGCGCGAGCGCACGGCGCCAGCGTGCGGCCAGCCACATCAGCGCGACTGAATCGGGACCGCCGGACACCGCGAGCAGGATCGCCGGCGCACCCGCGAGGCCCGCGAACAGGCGCTTGGCGTCCCTTGCCGGGATAGCGGATTGATCGTCGGGCATCGCAAAACCAGCTGCTGGCGGAGAGGCCGGAAGCGGCCTTCCCGCATCTGGTTTAGCACTTCACGCGCTTCTGCTCGCGGTCAACCGCAGCCTTCACCCCGCCGGACGCACGCGGGTACTTCCGCGAGATCTCGCCGAACGCGGCGCAGGCGGCTTCCTTTTCCTTCAGCGCCGCCAGCGACTGGCCGAGCCGCAGCAGCGCGTCGGGCGCCTTCGCGGATTTGTCGAACTTGGTGGTCACGCCGAGGAAGGTCTCCGCAGCGTCGCGATATTGCTGGCGCTGGAAATAGCTTTCGCCGAGCCAGTATTGCGAGTCCGCCACCAGGGGATCGCTCGGATATTTCACCGCAAAGTTCTTCATCGTCTCTTCGGCGAGCGCATAGTCCTTGCGCTGCATGTAGCCGATGCCGAGGTCGAACTCGTCCTTCGGCGTGGCCGACGGGGGCAATGTGGTCAGGGCCGCGCTCGCGCCGGGGGCACGCTGCGGGCTTGTGTTGCCGAGATCGAGCGGCTCGCCCGCCCCGCGGCCGCCGGGAGCACCGACCGCCGCATTGCTCTGCACCGGCATCTGGCCGCCGCCACCGAGCACGCGCGGGGCGCCAGGGGCGTTCGGGTTCTGGCTCGGATCGAACGCATCGCCGCGACCGCGGCGGCCGGAAGCCGGCGCGGGCTCCTGCACGACCGGCGCGGGCGCCGCGATCTGTTGCTGCTGGTCATAGCCGCCCTGCGGCTGCCTGCCATATCCTTGCTGCGGCTGGCCGTAGCCTTGCTGGGGCTGGGCGTAGCCCGGCTGCGCTTGCGGGTAGGCCTGCGGTTGCTGCGCCGGCGGCACCGCCGCGACGCCGGGCTGCGCCGCTGGGGCCTGTCCACCAGGGCCTGGCGGCTGGCCGCCGAGCTGGCGCAAGCGTTCCTCGAGCTGACGGTTGCGGTATTGCAGCTCCTCGTTCTGGCCGGTCAGCTGCCGCAGCTGGTTTTCGAGCCGCTCGATCCGCATTTCGGCATCGGAATCGTCGGATTGGGCAAACACTGGCGCGGAAACGGCGAACAGCGCCGCGATCGCCGCGGCGGAAGAAAGAAAATGAATCCTGGATGACATTTTGCCCTGACGACGAGATCGACGTGAAAAGCGAGCGACATTGAAAGACGGAGTACGCCGGAATTGTGACTGGCACTTCAAATCCGGGTCAGCGTCGCGGGATACCGGTTTAGTACGGACGCTGGAACAAGCAAGCGGCCAATTGCGCGCAGCTTCGTTCATCTTGATGACGTCAGGCCGGGCTTTCACGTGGCCAAAACAAAACCGGCGCCCGAAGGCGCCGGCTTGAAAGCAGTTATCTCGGATCGCGTCAGGAGCTGGCGTTCAGCACAGTGACGGCGCGACGATTCTGCGACCAGCAGGAGATGTCGTTACAGACCGCGACCGGACGCTCCTTGCCGTAGGAAATGGTGCGCATGCGGCTCGGATCGATGCCGCGCGAGGCGAGATAGGCGCGGACCGACTGGGCACGGCGGGCACCGAGCGCGATGTTGTATTCGCGGGTGCCGCGCTCGTCGGCATGACCTTCGATGGTGAAGGAGTAACGGTTATAGGTCTGCAGCCACTGCGCCTGCTTGTCGAGGGTCGCCGTCGCCTGCGGGCTCAGATCGGTCTGATCGCTCTCAAAGAACACGCGGTCGCCGACATTGACCACGAAATCCTGCTGGCTGCCCGGGGTCGCGGCGCCCCCAATTGCGCCATTGGCGTCCAACGGGTTCTTGTTGGCGCAGGCACCCATCGACAGCGCCACCGCCAGAACCGCAACCAGCTTCATACCCTGGAGATAATTCATTCCCGGAGCCTCCACGCTCGCGCTCTTCGTACTACCCAATCGGTCTACAGGGCGATGGTTAAGCGAACGTTCCGTCAACCTTGACGAGACCTTGCTGGACCCCATCAAATGCCAGGCAATGGCGAAAAGCGCCCCCGATGGTTAATGGGTGGCAAATGTGGCGCGATGGTGAAGGGAAGGCAAGGTTCGCGGGAACCGGCCGCTTTTGCAGGACAATTTGGCCTGCGCGCAACAGTCGATCGACACTGAATCGATGAGAATGCCGCTTCCCTCAAGGATTCGGCACAATCGACGCGCGCTCGAACGGCTGCACGACGCCGTCGGGCTGCAACTGGCCTTCACGGTCGAACAGCATTCGCCGCTCGAAGGCGCTCGAGCGCAGGAACGGATAGCGGGCCAGCACGCGTTCCCGCACCGTCGGCAGATGCGACGCCATCAAGCCGACCGGCTTCACCAGACCGGGATAGAGCCGCGGCTCCGACCAGGTCTCGTGCAGGAACACGCGCCGGTAGAACGCCATGTGCTCGGGCCGAACCGGTGCAAGGCCGTAATCGGCATTGAAATGCACGCCCGCGGTCGAGCCGAGGCGCACCGTGACATAGGGCAGTTCCGGATTGTTCCGGGCCTTTTCGGAATCCGCGACGAAGCGCGTCGAGTCGATGAAGATCAGACCCTGATCAAGCTTCGGCAACAGCACGTCGCCGAACACCTCGAGCGTCGGCGAGGTACGCCATTCCGGCGTCACCACGGTGATGCGGATCGAGCTGCAGAGTTCGCCTTGCAGATAGACACCGAACACCCAGGCATTCGGCGCATCATCGAACCGGTCGACGACCCGCTCGTCCGCTGAGGGCCGGATCGCGCCTTCGCGCAGATAGGCGCGATAGCGAAGCCGGTAAATCTCGTCTTTCTGTTCCGGGGTCTGAGCGAGGCGGTAATCGACTTGATCCAGAGGGTCCGCAAGCCTTCCTGTCGCGGGCTTGATGGCTTCGGCCGCGGACCTCATTTGGTACTCCCTGAACAACTCAACAACTTCAACGCGCGAGCCAAAAGATTAACAGCTTCTTAATTTCCGTCAAAGCAATCGAGGCAATACGGTTAACCTCTGGCCGCAAGGGCACACTACGAATGGTGCAGCCGAAGGCTCTCACAACTATCGATTGAGGTATCGCGCCGGGTTCAGGCGATCGAGCGCGAGGGAACCACGTGCAGTTGCTCGTCGGTCCGCCGGCCGTGCGAGGCATTGAGCAGCTGGCGGATGCGGACCGAGGGAACCGGCCGGCTGAACAGGTATCCCTGTGCTTCGGTCACCGCGCCATCGGCGCTGATCAGTTCGAGCTGCTCATTGGTCTCGATGCCCTCGACCACGACCGACATGCCGAGATCCGCCGACAGCCGCGCCACCCCGCGCAGCAAGGTCAGCGGACGGTCGCTGTCGATGCCCTCGAGGAAGGAGCGGTCGATCTTGACCTTCTGCAGCGGGAAATTGTGCAGGTAGCTGAGCGACGAGTAGCCGGTGCCGAAATCGTCCAGCGAGATCCGCACGCCGAGCGAGCGCAGCTGGGACAGCACGTCGTGGGTCAGTTCGGTGTTGTGCAGCAGCGAGGATTCGGTGATTTCGATCTCGAGACGGTGCGCCGGCAGGCCGGAGACCTCGAGCGCATAGCGTACCTCGCTCAAGACGTCGCGCTGGTGGAACTGCTGCGGCGAGAAGTTGACTGCGACGCTGACCGCCTCGGGCCACTTCATGCATTCCATGCAAGCCTTGCGCAGGATCCAGCGGCCGAGATCGACGATCAGGCCCATGTCCTCGGCGACCGGAATGATGTCGACCGGAGAGACCGTGCCGCGCGCCGGATGGTTCCAGCGCAGCAGAGCCTCGCAGGTGCTCACCTTGCCGGACTTCAGGTTGATCAGCGGCTGGTAGAACAGCTCGAATTCCTCGTTGGCGAGCGCCTTGCGCAGGTCGAGCTCGAGGATGCGGCGGGCCTCGACGGTTTGCGCCATCTCGTCGCGGAAGAAGCAGAAGGTGCCGCGGCCGTCGGCCTTGGCGCGGTAGAGCGCCATGTCGGCGTTCTTCAGCAACGTGTCGGCGCCGACGCCGGGCGCGGTCATCGCGATGCCGACGCTGGCTCCGATCTCGACCAGGTGGTTGTCGATCTTGTAGCGCTCGCTGAGGCGGTCGACGATGCGCCGCGCCAGCGCCGCGGCGTCCTCGTGCGAGTGGATGTTCTGCTGGAACACGACGAACTCGTCGCCGCCGAACCGCGCCACGAAATCTTCCGGCCGCAGCATCTCGCGCAGCCGCTCGGCGACCGCGCAGAGCAGCTGGTCGCCGCAGGGATGACCGAGCGTATCGTTGACCTGCTTGAACTGGTCGAGGTCGACGAACAGCAATGCGGAGCGATGATCGCCGTGCTGCATGGCGAGCAGCCGGCCGATTTCGTCGCGGAAATTGACGCGGTTGGGCAGCGCGGTCAGCTCGTCGTAGCGCGCGAGATGGCTGATCCGGGCCTCGGCGTCCTTGCGCTCGGTGATGTCCTCGACCAGCACCACCGTGCCGCCGCCGGCCATCGGCTGGAAGGTCCAGTCGAGCGAGCGGTTCTTGGTGGGATCGGGATCGCTGGTGACGATATCGCCGCGCTGCGAGCTCTCGATCTCGTAGAGAATCTGCTGCGCGGCCGCGGCGGAGATCGAGCCGGACAGGACGCAGGCGTTGCAGATGTCGGTGGCGCTGGCGCCGCGCTGCACGAAATCGTCCGACAGCTGCGTCATCTCGATGAAGCGGTGGTTCATCACCGCAACGCGGCCGTCGGCGCTGAACATGCACAGGCCGTGCGGCATGTTGTTCAGCGCGGTATCGAACTGGCCCGCCAGCGCGGCCTCGCGCTCCTTGGCGATCCAGGCGTTGACGTAAATGCGCTGCAGGCTGGAGGTCAGGTGCCGGATGGCGCTGAAGAACACCAGGCTGAGCAGCGCAAGGGCGATGTGATAGGGGCCGCCGACATACATCAGCGCCAGGATCAAGGGACCGATCGACATCAACAGATGCAGGTGGAAGATCTGCGGCCGGCCGAAGGTCCGCCCTACCCCCGCCGAGGTGTAGGCAACCACCGTGGTCACGCACAGCATGTGCGCGGCGGCATCATTGGTCGTGAGCAGCACGGTGACGCCCCAGATGCCGAGCGAAATGCCGTAGGCGATGGTGCCGATCCGGTAGCGCTTCTCCCAGGTCACGGACTCTTCGACGGTGAGCCGGGAATTGCGCTGCTGGTAGCGGTACATCTGCAGCGCGCGCGCCAGCCCCACCACGATGAACAGCGGCACGCACAGCCAGCACAGGAGATTGCTCGTGACAGCCGCAATCACGGCGCCCGCAATGGCGGGGCCGAAGGCGCCGAAGATCATGGGCGCGGGGTTCATGAACAGGGAATCGACCAGCGCCGCCGAAATCGTCGGCGACATCGACCGGTCCGGTTCACCCGTCTGACTTGCAAACTGCATTGTGAGAGCGCGCGTCCTTTTCAGCTCGCACTCTTACTGATCGCAGGTGAAGTCTTTCTGAGCGAACATCGTTAGCAAGTCCTTGCCGCGCCAAGGCGACGGCCGGAATTCACCATGAAATTCAGTGCGCTAGGCGAGAAGCCGCGACTGCCGCCGGGGTTCCCGGAGCAGGTCTGCGCCCAGCTCACGACAACAGCGGCGACCAGGCGGGATCGGAGGCAAAGCCCGGGGTCGGCACCCGCAGCTCGTTGCGCCCGGAGACGTCGATGGTGAACAGCGACGGGCCGCTGTTGCCGCCGGGATCACGGAAGAACATCACGACGCGCCCGTTCGGGGCAAAGGTCGGGCCTTCGTTATGGAAGCCCGAGGTCAGGATGCGCTCGCCCGAGCCGTCGGGTTTCATGATGCCGATCGCAAACTGCCCGCCGCCCTGCTTGGTGAAGGCGATGTAGTCGCCGCGCGGCGACCACACCGGCGTCGAATAGGTGCCGTCGCCGAACGAGATGCGCTGTGCGCCCCCGCCGGTTGCCGGCATCACATAGATTTGCGGCTTGCCGCCGCGATCGGATTCGAAGCAGAGCCGCGTGCCGTCGGGCGCATAGGATGGCGAGGTGTCGATCGCCGGCGTGTCGGTCAGCCGCGTCATCGACTTCGAGCGCAGATCCATCACGAACAGGTTGGAGTTGCCGCCCTGCTGCAGGCTCATGATGACGCGCTGGCCGTCGGGCGAGAAGCGAGGCGAGAACGACATACCGGGGAAGTTGCCGACGATCTCGCGCTGGCCGGTCTCGATGTTGAGCAGATAGACGCGCGGGTCGCCCTGCCCGAATTCCATGTAGGTGATTTCCTGGGTCGACGGCGAGAAGCGCGGCGTCAGCACGAGATCCGAGCCGCGGGTCAGGTAGCGCACATTGGCGCCGTCCTGGTCCATCAGCGCGAGCCGCTTGACGCGGCGATCCGCCGAGCCGCTCTCGTCGACGAACACGACGCGGGTATCGAAATAGCCCTTCTCGCCGGTCAGCCGCTCGTAGATCTGGTCGGAGATGATGTGGGCGATGCGCCGCCAGTATTCAGCCGACGTGTCGTACTGCTGGCCGGCGAGCTGCTGGCCGGTGTTGACGTCCCAGAGCCGGAACTCCGCCTTGACGCGCCCGTTGCCCTGGCGCGTCATGCGGCCGGTGACCAACGCCTGCGCGTTGATGCTCTTCCAGTTGTTGAAGTTCGGCGCCGCGTCGATGTTGATCTGCTTCTCGAGATAGGCCGCCTGATCGATCGGCGCAAACAGGCCGCTGCGCTTCAGATTGTTGGTGATCACCTGCGTCACGCCGACGCCGACCTCGGTGTCCCCAGGCGTGCCGGCGGCAAAGTTCGGGATCGCGATCGGCAGCGGCGCGAAGTCGCCTTCCGGAATGACGACGCGCTTCTGTGCAAAGGCGCTGCGGCTTCCGGCCAGCACGCCAAGGGCAGCCATTCCGGAGATCATCTGTCGGCGGTCGAGGCGAAACGTCATTGCACGCAAATCATTCTGGTCGGTCATTGTCCGTAGACTTTGTTTGCTATTGGCCAAGCGACGCCGTCGCCCTCAGGTCTTTCGCTCTGTGAACACCGGCGCAAAATACTTCCATTCGTCGAAGAAGGCCGCCGGCAGATTGTACGGCTGGCATTCGATGATCGCCCGCAGCGCGCTCTCCTGATAGACGCGCAGATAGGGCGTCGCCGGCGTCCCTTCCGGCACCGGCATGCCCTCGAGCGAGCCGTCACGCTTCAGCTTGATCGAGAACACCGCCTCTGTCTGCTGCGCCTCGATGCCGCCATAGGGCTTCTTCCAGCAGCGCTCGACCTGCTGCTTGAACATCGCGCCCCAGGTCGCGGAGTTGTCGGCGGCCTTGCCCTTTGCCGTGCCGAGCGCGGCGTTGGCGTTCAGCGTGTCGCCGGTCGCCGATGCGCGCGTCGGGTCACGCTTGTCGAGCAGCGCCGCGATCTTGCTCTGGTCGAACACGCGATCCTTCGGCTTCTGCTCCGGCGGCGGCTTCGCGGCCTGCTGCACCGGCTTCGGCGGCGGCTTCTTCTCTTCCTTCTTGATCGCTTCGGCGATCGGGTCGGGCTTCACCGGATCGGGCTTCTTTTCGACCGGCTTCGGCTCTTCCTTCGGCTTGTTCTCGACCTTCTTCGGCGGATCCGGCTTCTTGTCTTCCGGCTTCTCCACCTTCGGCGTCGGCGCTGGCGCCGTATCGGTCACGACCGGCGGCTTCTTGTCGTCGATCTTGCCGACGGCATCATCCATTGGCTTGGCCTCGGCGACCTTCTCGACCAGCGGCTTGGGATTTTCCTTCTTGCCGTCCTTCTGGCCGGCCATGACGTGCGAGAGCTGGTCCGACGAGATCACGTCGACGGCGACCGATTCCTCTTCCGGCATTACATACGCCTTGGTCGAGAACGAAATCAGGCCCCACCCGATCACGAGGACGTGCAGGACAATCGATGCCGCCAGAGTCTTGTCGACCTTGACCTTCAAATCAGGCTTCCCCGTGCCTTGCCGTACATTGGCACTATCCACCTTCCGGGATGATGACGATATTCGCCTTGAATCCTGCGGCCCGGACCTCCCCGAGCAGTTTCATCATATCCGTGTAACAGACGTCCTTGTCGCCGCGCAGATAGACCACCTTTTCGGCATCCGACCGGGCGTCCCCGATCGCCTTGATCTTGGCCGGAAAATCGGCGGCCGTGACCGGCGCGTCGCCCAGATAGAGCTCGACATTCGAGTTGCAGCCGCCGCCGGTGCGCTTGACCGACAATGTCAGCGGCGGCTGGTTCGACGAGATCGACTTGCCGCCGCTCGCCACCGGCAGGTCGATGTCGATGTTCGACGTCATCAGCGGCGCCGCCACCATGAAGATGATCAGCAGCACCAGCATCACGTCGACCATCGGCGTGACGTTGATCTCGGCCATCACAGGCTTGCGCCCGCGGCGGCGTCTGCCACCGCCGCCGGACCCTGCCATGCTCATCGCCATGATTGTGCGCTCGCAACAGTGTCCATCATCTAACTCAACCCCGCTCGTCGATCTGACGGGACAGGATGGCGGAGAACTCGTCGGCGAAGCCCTCCAGGCGCGCGGCCTGCCGGTTCACCTCCGAAGTGAACTTATTGTAGAAAATAGTCGCCGGAATTGCGGCAATCAGGCCGATTGCGGTGGCAAACAGCGCTTCCGCGATACCGGGCGCCACCACCGCCAAGGAGGTGTTTTTGGAGGCCGCGATCGACTGGAAGCTCGACATGATGCCCCAGACGGTGCCGAACAGGCCGACAAAGGGGCCGGCCGAGCCCACGGTGGCGAGCACCAGCAGCCGGCGTTCCAGCCGCTCCACCTCCCGGGCGATCGAGACGTTCATGACCTTCTCGATCCGCGCCTGCAGACCGGCAAAGGACCGCGACTGGCTCTCGAAGGAGCGCTTCCACTCCCGCATCGCCGCGACGAAACAGGCCGCCATCGACTGGGTCGGCTTGGCCGACAGCGCCCGGTAGAGTTCCTCGATCGACTGGCCGGACCAGAAGGCCTGCTCGAACTTGTCCATGGCCCGCTTGGTGCGGGCGTAGAGCAGGATCTTGTCGATTGCGATCGCCCAGACCCACACCGAGCAGGACAGAAGTCCCAACATCACGCATTTGACGACCCAATGGGCCTGCCAGAACAGCGCGATCAGCGACACGTCGCTCGATGCCAGTGGCAGAGTTGACTGAGCCACATCGGCGGGATTCATCGGCAATATCCTCTCAACGCAAGTGTCCCAATTCGGCGGGCCGCCAATCGGCATCCCTTCCACGGCCGCGCGCCCGGCGCGGCAAAACTGCGCGAGAGCCTCTTACATCTGTCGCATGGGGGGCCCGTCCAAAGCCGGGCCCTGCTTCCCCTGCCAACATGTCAAAACGAGGGCTTTTCACGCGTCATTCCGACCCTAACCAAACGCTAATCATGGTTAAGGCGAGGTTACCAAAGGGAAATTTGGAGGCGGGAAATGCCGCCGGCCGGGGAGGTTGGCGGGTTCCACAGATGAACAGTTTCCGCGGGATGGAAGGTGACGAGCCCCCTCCCCACGTCGTCCCGGCGAAGGCCGGCAACTGTTATGTTGGTTTGGTCTGCAGGTACGGCTTTCGGTCTCGCATCATGGCATTGAGGACGGTGAGCAGCTTCCTGGCGACGGCGATGAGGGCGAGCTTGGCTGGTTTTCCGGCCTGTCGCAGCCGTGCATAGAAGGCCTTGAACGGATCAGCTCTGCGAACTGCGTTGAGGGCCGCCATATAAAGGGCGTCACGAACGCG
>NZ_JASAUT010000025.1:0-128766 GCF_029952935.1 Bradyrhizobium sp. Mp19
TGCCATGATGCGAGACCGAAAGCCCTACCTGCAGACCAAACCAACATAACAGTTGCCGGCCTTCGCCGGGACGACGCGAAGGAAGCCGAGCTTCACGTGACCGAAATGGATAGAGACGCGGCCGCGCTCGAGCTATTGCGCGCCCGGCGCTTCAGCATCGGCCTTCACGTCGCGGCCGAAGCGATCCTTGCCGCTGAGCCTGGCCTTGCCGCCATCGAACGACAGCAGCCATCGGCGGTCGGTATCGCCGCCGACCAGACGCAGGTCGATGGCGAATGTCTGGTTGTCCTGCCACGTCCCTTTCAGCGCCATCACGCCGAGCGCCGTTGGCTGACCGAGACGGTAGGCACCGTCGAGCCCGATCGGTCCCGGAAGTGTCGTCGCCGGCTTTGCCGGATCCGGCGTCGCCGTTTCCAGCTCGTAGTGCGCGGGCTGATCGGTCAGATACAGCGTCAGCGCCCGCAAGTTGAAGCCATTGGCCGGGAAGCGCCAGGTCTTGCCGGAGATGGCGGCGGCCGTCTCGGGCACGGCACCGACGGCCGACGGCTTTTCGGTTGCGATATCGCGCAGCGCGCTCGCGAGTCGGTTGCCGCCGACGGAGTTCACCGGCAGCGCCGTGTCGGATTTGACCGCGCCTGAAATCTCATCGGCCATTCTGCCGAACGAGCAGTAGTCGCGCGCGGTCACGACCGTGACGATGTCGAGCGCGGGAAACAGCATGACGAGCTGGCAGCGGTCGCCGACCGCCATGACAACCTGCCGCTGCGGCATCACCCAGAAGAAATTGGCGTAGCGCAACGATGGATCGAACGAGGCGTGCATCTCCGTCGTCGCGTGCCTGATGCGGTCGACCCAGCCGGTCGGCAGCAGCCGCTGCCCGTCCCATTCACCGTTATGCAGATAGAGCAGGCCGATCCTGGCGGCGTCGCGCGGCGCGAGCTGAAGCCCGCCGCCGCCCTGCGTCAGTCCGGGGCCGATGCTGTGCCAGTACGGCGCGGCTATCCCGAGCGGGCGAAACAGTTTCGTCACCGCATAGTCCCGCGCGCTCATGCCGGTGAGCTTGTTGATGATCGCGGCCAACAGCTGCGCATTGCCGGTGTTGTAATAGAACGCCTCGCCCGGCGCCTTCGCCATCGGGCGGTCGAGGATGAACTGGATCGCATCGGGGCTGTGACCCCACTCGATCAGCGAGTCCGGCCGGCCACCCTCGACGCCTTCGGTCCAGGCCATTCCCGAGGTCATGTCCAGCATGGTCTGGACCGTGATCGCCCGCTTGCGGTCGTCGAGATTGGCGATGGTGCGATCGCCGAAGAAATCCACCATGCGATGGTCGAGGCTGTCGAGCACGCCATCCCTGAGCAGCATCGCGACCAGCGTTCCGGTCACTGCCTTGGTGACGGAATTGAAGAGATGCGGGATCTCCGGCGTGTAGGGCGCATAGTAGGCGTCGAGCACGATCCGGCCGTGCCGCGCGATCAGGAGGCTATCGAGACTGTGGTCCGCGCCAAAATTGACGAGCCGCGCCAGCGCGGCGGAATCCATCCCCTGCTCTTCCGGCGTCGAGGTCGGCCACTGCGAGGTCGGCCGCACCGGCTCGGCGGCACCTTGCGCCTGGGCCGCGCCCGACAAAGCCGAGGCTGCAAGCACGAGCCCCGCAAGCATCGGCAGCGCCAAACGTTGAACCTGCATCAGCGTCTCATTGCGACACGGCGGAGAGCCGCACCATCCGCGATCCCTCGCACGCTTGTCAATCGTCGCCACCACCGCGCGCCAATCGGGACAGCGGCAAGCCGTCTAGCGCTGCCGCTGCGCGAGATAGAATCCGGCCAACACAGCGGCCAACCCGGCCGCCTGCAGCGTGGTCGGTGGCTCGCCGATCAGGAGCCATCCCAACAGCAGGGTCAACACCGGCACGGTCGCAGGAAACACGGCTGCGCGGGCAACGCCGAGGCGCTGGATCGACACCGCGAACAAATACATCGCCACGGGCCCGGCCAGGATCCCCTGGGCGATGGCTTGTAGCGCGTTTTCATGCAGGCCGATGGAAGCATCGCGAGCGAGCCCACCCGAGGCGGCATACAGTGGAAACAGCGAGAGCGACAGCACGCTGATGACGCTGGCCACGGAGAACGCCGAGACACGCCAATGGCGCACCAGCGTGGCGAAGCCTGCGAACATCAAGCCGGTCGCAACGAAGATCAAGTCGCCCATCACGGCGCTCGGCCCCATATGGCCGATCGACTCGCTGCCGATCACGGCGAGTCCGACGACGATGACGACAGCGCCGGCTGCCCGCGAGAGCGAGACCGATTCCTTCAGCAAGACGACCGCGAGAAACAATCCACCCAGCGTCGCGCAGGACGGTTGGATCACGCTGCCATGCCCCAGCGGCACGAACATGAAGCCTACATAGCTGATCAGCGACATCACCGGCCCGCCCAGCAGCATCAGCGCCATGCCGCGGCCCCAACCGATGCCGCAGAGGTCGCGGAGGCCGGCGCGCACAACGAGCGGCAGGAAGGCAATGCCCGACCACAGGAAGCGATGCATCAGCAGGTCGACGGGCGTGAACCCGACCTTCAGGCCGTGCCGCGTCGCCACGAAGCCGAGCGCCCAGCACAGCGCCGCACCGAGGCCGCAGGCGACCCCGAGCAGGATGGCTTTCGTATCCGGAAGGGTTTTAGCCTTGGCATTGGCCGGACGTTCGTTCATCGCGAACGACTACGTGAGCTGCCGAGACGGATCAACCCATTGAGGTGCAGGGCTGATTGGCGCAACGCTGCCAGCGTCCGCTTGGGCTGCGCGGTGACGTCACTCCGCGCTGCCGCGATGTCCGCTCTGGCCAAAGGGCGACCTTGCGGCCGGTCGCTCTAGGCGAAGCTGACCTTCACAGACAAGAAGTGCGACTTACTTCCGCGGCTCGACCACCGTCTTTGTCGATCCGTCCGGCGCTGCCTGCATTCCCGGCGGGCTTTGACCTTGCGGACTTTCCGGCGGCGCACCACCCGATCTTGTTTCAAGCGGCCCGGTCCATCCTTGTGGCTGCAATTGACCTTTTTCTTCCGGTGCCGAGCGTCCAGTTGCCGTGTTCACGTCCTTCTCGGGATCGGGCTGGGCTATCGCAAATCCACACGACAACGCCCAGCCAATCGTCGTCATCAGAATGATCCGCATTCGGACCTCCCTTGGCTGATCGTAGCAAACCGGCTGGAGCGGCTTCAGTTCCTTGCCGAAGGAGGCGGCAGAACTGGCGACAGACGATGTCCGCTACGGGTTAAAGGCCGACATCATTCCGCGCCGCCGCGAATTCCATCTTGAGCCAGGAGCTGGCGCTCGGATGTGCGGCATCAATCTTAAGCTGCGGGCGAGCCGCTGCGTTGAGGAAACAGCCGAGGTGCGCCCTCAGGAAGTAACCCGTAAGCCTGGAGCACGCCGTAGACGAGCGCTGCTAGAATGATGAAACCGACGATGCGATTGAGTTTGAACACCTAACCTCGAAGCTCTTCGTTGCCAAACGCGATATTGGCTGAGATGCACCACTCACAGCAAGAGCGTTGAAGTCGCGAAGATCAACGTGGCTTTGTGCAAATGGGCCACCAACGTAAACAAGGCCTTCAGAGATCAGGCGGCGCTGTAGCCGCCGTCGACCACGTGCGATGCGCCTGTCATGAACGACGCCTTGTCCGAGCACATCCAGACCACGGCTTCGGCGATTTCCTCGGGCACGCCGAGGCGACGGACCGGCACCTTGGCGATGATCTCGTCGTAGCGTTCGTCCATCGTCTCCTTGGTCATCGGCGTCTTGATGTATCCGGGATTGACGCAGTTCACGCGGATGCCGTCCTGGGCATATTCGATCGCAGCAGACTTGGTCAGCCCGACGACACCATGCTTGGTCGCGACATAGTGGCCGGACGTCGCGAGGCCGACCAGGCCTGCGATCGACGCCGTGTTGACGACGGCGCCGCCACCGCCCTGTTTGAGCATTTGCGCGATCTCGTATTTCAGGCACAGGAACACGCCCATCAGATTCACCGAGAACATCTTGGCCACCGAGGCCTGCGTGAGCTCATGAATGCGCTGGCCGCGCGGGCCGACGGAGCGCCCGGCAACGCCGGCATTGTTGAACGCGCAATCGATGCGCCCGAATGCCGAAACCGTGCGCGCCACCATGTTCGCGACATCGGCCTCGTCGGTGACGTCGCCCTGGATCGCGATCGACTGGCCGCCGGCGGCATTGATAAGAGCGACTGTCTCGTCGATGCCACCCCTCGAGAGGTCCGACACCGCCACACGCGCACCTTCACGCGCCATCGCGATCGCCGTCGCCCGGCCGATGCCGGAGCCGCCGCCCGTCACCAATGCAGCCTTGCCGTCCAGAATGCCCGCCATGAGAAACTCCTCTAAAGCGCGACGCGATCGGATCGAATCGTCATCGCGCGGTCTTTATTCCTTGTTTGAGCATGATCTCCGCGCAAACGCGGTACCGCGTTTGCCGCGAGGGAAAACCGCTTCGCACTTTTCCGGATCATGCTCTAGCGCTTGCCTTCGATTGCGATCTCGACGAGGTACGGCCGCTGCGCCGCGACAGCCTTTGCAACGGAACCGGCAATGTCGTCGGCCTTCTCGACCCTGACCGCCTCGACGCCCATGCCGGCCGCGAGATGCACGAAGTCGAGCGTGGGGCCGGTGATATCCATGTTCTGATAGGGATGCTGGGTGCCGGCCTCGAAGTTCTGCCGCCAGACGTCCACATTGTGCTTGAGGATGCGGTACTCGCGGTTGGCCAGCACCACGAACACGATCGCAAGCTTGTGGTGCGCGGCAGTCCACAGCGCCTGGATCGCATACATCGCCGAACCGTCACCGGAGATGGCGACCACCGGACGGTCCGGCATCGCGACCTTGACGCCGATCGCGCCGGCGAGGCCCTGGCCGATGCCGCCGCCGCGACCGCCGAAATAATCGCCGAAGCCGCGATAGTCGAAGGCGCGCGCGAGATCGAGGCTTGCCGTGATGCTTTCATCGACGATGACGACATCATCGGGCAGGCCGCGACGCAGCTCCGCCGTGACGCGCGGCATCGCGGTCGGCTGGCGGTCCCAGCTTTTCTCGACCCGCGCGCGGTAGGCCTCTTTCTCCTTCGCCTGCAATTCGGCCAACGCGGCATTGCGGTTCTGCGCAGCTTGCCTGAAGTCCGCGCCCGCCTTTGCACGCACCGCATCTGTCAAGGCACTGACGCTGGCGGCGATATCGCCGACGATCCCGGCATCGAGCCGGTTGTTGAGCGCGAGGCGTTCGGCCGAGGCTTCGATCTGCAGCACGGACGCGCCGCCAGGGATGTGGCCACCAGGCGCAAACCAGATGTCCTCAAAGAACGGACCGCCGATCAGCAGCACGAGATCGGCATCGCCGAGCGCCTTGCGCACCTGCCGGGCGTCGCCGGGAAGCGACTGACGATAGCTCGGATGGCTGGTCGGGAACGGCGCGTGGTGGCGGAGCCCCTCGAACCACACGGTGGCGCCGACCGCTTCCGTGAGCGCCACCAGCGCCTGCTCGCCGCCCGAACGTGCCACGTCGTCGCCGGCGATGATGGCCGGCTTTTTCGACTTCAGAAGCAACGCGACAAGCGCTTCGATGCCGGCCGGATCGGGGCGCGTCGAGCGCCACAGATTATCCGGCGGCGACGCGTCGACCGCGGTCTCCTGTTCCATGACGTCGATCGGCAGCGACACGAACACCGGCCCCTGCGGCGCATCGGTCGCCACCTTGAACGCGCGTCGCATGATCGGCGCGATCTCGTCGGCACGCTCGATCTGCACGCTCCACTTGGTCACCGGCGCCGCCATCGCAACAAGGTCGTGGCCGAGCAGCGGGTTGTTGAGCCGCATTCGGGTATCCTGCTGGCCGGCCGTGACGACCACGGGCGAACCCGCCTTCAGCGCGCCGTAGAGCGAGCCGATGCCGTTGCCGAGGCCGGGAGCGACATGCAGGTTGGCGACGGTGACGCGCCCCGACGCCTGCGCGTAGAAACTGGCGGCGCTGACCGCGACACCTTCATGCAGCGCCATGATGTATTCGAGTTGCGGAAATGCCGGCAGGCTATCGAGCAGCGGCGTTTCGGTCGTGCCGGGATTGCCGAAGATATGACGCACGCCGTGCGACACGAACGATTCCATCAGCACACGACGCCCGCGCATTCGCTCCCTCTCGATTGTTCTGATCCGTTTTGCGCATCATCGGCCGGGGAGCGGCCCATGGCAACCGTGCGAGGCGGTTGGCATCCGCGCGGCCGGCTGCGTCTTCCGCATGGCTTCAAGGCGCGAACGCGCCAGCGAGGCCGCGGCCCTGCCACTTCCGCGGCCAAAGCAGCCACGAATGGAAAGGGCCACCGTTTGGGTGGCCCCTTTGCCTATTTCTTGAGGTTGGCGACAAACAGCTTGGCGGCTTCGGCCTTGGATTCCTGATCGGCCTTGGCGTCGTATCTGAGCGGCAAATTAAACTTCTTGCCGAGCTCGGTAGCCTCGGGATTGGTGAATGCGTGTACCGCGCCGGGATACTCGATGATGCGGTAATCGGCCTTCGCCGCGTCGAAATCCTTCTTCAGCGCATCGTACTGCTCGCGCTTCACGAACGGGTCGTCGGCGCCGTTCAGGATCAGGATCTTCGCCTTGACGGTGCCCGGCGCCGGTGCGGGGGTGTTGAGACCGAGCGAGGCGTGGAAGCCCGCGACGGCGGCGAGATCGGCGCCAGTGCGCGCCATGTTCAGCACCACCGCGCCGCCGAAGCAGTAACCGACGGCGCCGATCCGCTGCGGATTGACCGAGGCCTGCTTGGCAAGTTGCTCGCGTGCGGCGTTGAAGCGCTGCTCCATTACCTTCGGGTTCTTCATCACCGAGCCCGAGAGCGCGCCGGCATCCTTCGGGTTGTCGGCAGTCTTGGCGTCGCCGTACATGTCCGCGATGAAGGCCACGTAGCCCTGCTCCGCGAACTTCCGCGCCTCGTTATGGATATGCGGGGTGATGCCCCACCATTCATGCACCATGACGATGCCGGGCCGCTTGGCCTGGGTCGCGTCGTCATAGACAACGAAGCCCTTCATCGTGGTCTCGCCGTCGCTGTAGGTGACCGGCTCTTCCTTGACCGCTGCGTGTGCGCTCGCGACCATCGCGATGGCGCAGAGTGCTCCCACTATGTTCGTTATGATCGTTCGCATGCTGACCTCCTGCGGGTTTGGCACGACGCGACATTGGCATACCAGCGAATCCCGCGCTAGGCTTGGAAAGCGGAGCCGCTTTGCTCCGCAGGCTGCGCATCATCTCTCGAGCGCGCGTGCGCCCGGCCCGCGGCCGAGCGCGCCGACATTTCTGTCGGTTGCTGATGTGTGAACGACGTTGCGTCAAGCTCAGCGCGTCGCCGTTGCTGCGCTTGTCGCGCTATCGACGAACGCAACCGGCGTTCCCTTCGCGACACCGGCCGCGACGCGCTGCGCGTCCCAGTTGGTGAGCCGGACGCAGCCGTGGGACTCCGCCTTGGAGACCTTGCCGGGATCGGGGGTGCCGTGAATGCCATAGCCTTCTCCCGAGAGGTTGATCCAGACCACACCGACCGGGTTGTTCGGACCGGGCCTGATCGTGAACGGCGTCTTCGATCTGACGCCCTTGAATGCGTATTTTGGATTGTAGCGATAGGTCGGGTTCTTGTTGATCGCCGTCACCTTCAGCGTTCCGCTCGGCGTCGGCTTATCCGCGCTGCCGACCGTCGCAGGATAGAAGCCGAGGAGCTTGCCTGCTGCATCGAACGTGCTGAGCGTCTGCCGCGTCTTGTCGACCTCCACGCGCGCGATCGGCGGCGGCTTTGCGGTATCGACGACGTTCGCAACCGCAATGGTCTCGCCGGCCTTGTCGAACTTCCGGCCCGGATTGAGCGCCTGAAGCAGCGCCTCGCTCATGTGGAATTTCTCCGCGAGCGCTTCGCGCGGACTGGTGTAGCCCAGCGCCGGCAGGCTCTTCATGCTTTCCATCTTCGCGGGGATCCTCTTCACGAACGGCCCCTTCACGTCGGCATCGATGATCGTGTAGCTGACGATCGCAGGCCCGTCGCTGGCGGCGGTGAGGCTGCTCCAGAGCTCCGGCGTTGTCGCCTTGTCGAAGGACAATCCATTCGCCTCGGCAAACGCCCTGAGCGCCTTCTGCGCGTTGTCGCCAAGCTTGCCGTCGATCTCGCCGGGAGAAAAATGCGCGCGGTCGAGCAGGATCTCGAGCCTGGCAACGAAGGCGCTGAGCTGACGACGGTCCGGCAATTTTACCGGCGGCGCCGCCTCGTCGTTGATCGCGGCGGCATCAAGACCCGCGGCCACCGTCGGCGCGGCCGACACAAGCAAAAGGACAAGAGCAAAACGCGCAACGGAAAACGGTCGGAACATCGCGTATCCCAACGTGGCTACCTTCCGTAAAGCTACGGAAAGCCTCGAAGTTCCAATGCGAACAGCGGCGAAGTTCCGCGGCGGAACAGCTGATATCGCGGCTTCGCCGCAATCGACTCGCCAAAAAGTCGCGATCCGAAGTGCATTTGCGCGCAACCCACATCACAATTCAGGTCTCTGGAAGCAAATGCGATTTGTCATCGCGGCGCTTGCCGCGTTTCTTGTCTTGATGCTCGATTTCGATCGTTCGCCCGGCTCGATCAACGCCTCAACCCAAGCCCCGACATTCTCGCGCGACGCGACATCGGACGCCGTTCCGTTCGCCGCGCGCTTTATCGAAAGCGCTGATGCCAGCGAAGCGCCCGCTGCGACGGACGCGGACAAGAGGCCCGCGCCTGCGGCGCAGCCGGGCGACGCCGCGGCCGAGCCGCAGCTGTCCGCGATCGACAAATTCTGCCACAGCCTGAAGGATGCGGCGCAGGCGAGCGAAATTCCCGTTGCGTTCTTTGCGCGGCTGATCTGGCAGGAGAGCCGCTTTCGCTCGAACGAGATCAGCCATGCCGGCGCGCAGGGCGTTGCGCAGTTCATGCCGGAGACGGCGGCCGAAGTCGGGCTCGACGATCCCTTCGGTCCGCTGAAGGCGTTGCCCGCATCCGCAAGACTGCTGCGCAAGCTGCGCGACGATTTCGGCAATCTCGGCCTGGCGGCGGCCGCCTATAATGCTGGCAGCGGCCGCGTCCAGAAATGGCTCGCCCGGCAGAGTGAGCTGCCGCGCGAGACCCGCGACTATGTCCGGATCATCACCGGTACCAAGGCGGAGGACTGGATCGAGCAAGCCGACACGCTCGCCATCCGCATCGACTTGCCGGGCGAAGCGCCGTGTGAAGGCATCGGCGGCCTCTCGAAGGCGAAGGACGTCGCCTTCGTCGCGGCGTCGCCGGCGTCCGCGGTGACGACGATCATCCGCAAGGCCGAGGCCGCGCGAGAGGCGGCAAGGTCGGTCGCCGGCCGCGCGCGCAAGCGGCTCGCGCTCGTGCTCGGGAAGAGCTCGTCGGGCGCGGCCCGGCTCGGCAAGGCGCGCCGGACCGTTGTCGCCGCCAGGGCAAAACCGGCGAAGGGCCGGGCCGTTCACGTCGCCTCGCGCGCACGTTCGTCGAGTTGAGGCCGCGTCACGACGCGTGCACCGCCGCAAATGCGGGCCGGCCACATTTCCGCTCAGGAAACTGAGCGCACTGGTGTATGTTGCCGGTCGTTTTCAGATCGGTTGCTTGCAATTCATTTTCCAGTGGGCGTTGTCATGACGTTGATCGATGGTTTGGGCTATCTGGCGTCGGCGCTTGTGTTGCTGACGTTCTGCATGAGTACGATGTTGAGCCTGCGCGCTGTCGCGATATTCAGCAATCTGGCGTTCATCAGCTATGGATTGGGCGACGGGATCTACCCGGTGCTCATCCTGCATATCATTCTGCTGCCGCTGAACGTGGTGTTGCTGTTCCAGATGGTTCGGCTACTTCGGAAAGCGAAGCGTGCTGCAGCGACGGACCTTTCTCCGAACTGGCTGCAGCCGTTCATGCAGCCGAAGCATCTCAAGGCGGGAGAAACGATCTTCCGGAAGGGCGACGACGCCGACCTGCTGTACATGGTCGTGTCCGGCGAGGTCAGGTTTCCCGAGATCGATCGCGGGGTATCGGCGGGCGAACTGTTCGGCGAGATCGGGCTGTTTTCGCTCGAGCGCCGCCGCACGCAAACGGCGCTCGCTGCGACCGATGTGGATCTGCTCTGGATCAGTGACGGCGCGCTGAGGAAGCTGTGCGAGCGCAACCCGGGACTGTCGCTGTATTTCCTGCGCTTGACGGCGACGAGGATGACGGAAAACGCAGCCCGCGCAATCGGGGTCGGCGCGGTGGCGCCCAATCCGGCGTGATGCGCGCCGCCTCGCTTTGCCGGCGCTACGGCGCTGACGAAGCCGCAAGGCTCGGCAGCGGCGCAAACTGCATCTCAGCAACGGCCGAGCCGGCGTATGCACTGGCGATCAGGATCATGACTCGAATGGCGACGAACATGGTGCCTCCTCAGTCTTGTTGTTGGCCTCTCAATGCCAGAGACTTCTTTCCCGCCGGTGAGGAAAGCTGGTTGCCGCAACCTTGAAGGCATTGGTAAGCGAGCCGTTTACGCAAGCCTCTGTTCATGAGTTGGGAACCGTATCGGCCGATCGACCGGAGCGCTAAACGCGCGGTTCACCGTCGCCGGGCATTGTCCGCCTCAATCAAGAAGGCGCAAGCACAATGCCGATTTTCAGGACGATCCTTGTTGTCGTATCGATTTTTCTTGCCGGTTTGTATGTCTACGACAGCTGCCGCAGTGATGGGCTCGCCATGCCGGTTTCGGTAAACGAAGTCCTTGCACGGCGCTGGCCGGAACCGGACGCGTTTCATCCGACGGCAGCCCCTGTTTCCGTGGCCGCCGGCAACGTGACGCCGGCCGCGCGCGTTAGGGAAACGTTTGCGATGTTCATCCCCAAAGATGCGCGACGCCATCCGATGCAGCGCAGCCTTTAACGGCCACGAGTCAGCCCAGCGATGCGCCGGCCTTGGCGCGGCTTATTCCAAGCGTCACGATGCGCTGCAGGAGATCCGGATAGTTGAGCCCGTCATGTCCGGCGGCCGTCGCGAACTCCTGGCTCTTGGCGATCTCGGGATTGGGATTGGCTTCGATGAAATACGGAACGCCATTGGTGGACAGGCGGAAGTCGATGCGCGCATAGCCGTCGAGCCCCAAGGTCCGGTAGATGCGCTTCGCCAGCCGTTGAATATGGGCGGATAGCTCCGGCGTGAGGTCCTCGGCCGGGCCGTCGACAATCCCCACCCGCTCCTGATAGCTGGTATCGTGCTTGACCTTTTCGGTGGCGATCTGGCGCGCAGCAGGGCCGCCCATGCTGCCGAATTTCAGTTCCCACACCGGCAGCACCCGCAGCCGGTTGTTGCCGAGCACGCCGACATAGAGCTCGCGTCCCTCGATGAACTGCTCGGCGATCGCGGCCGTTCCGATCCGCTCATGGATGAAGGCGACGCGCTCGGCGAGCTTCTCGTCGGTATCGACGATCGACGCCTGCGAGATACCCAGCGATCCATCGCTGCTCAGACTCTTGACGATCAGCGGCAGCTCGAGACGCGGCGGCCGCTTGACCTTGCGGCGCATCGGAAACACGGCGAAGGCCGGCACCGGGATCCGGCGATGGTGCACCAGCGTCTTGGACAGATCCTTGCCGCGCGCCAGGATCAGGCCGCGCGGGTTGCACCCGGTATAGGCGATCTTCATCAGCTCGAGATAGCTCGCGATGTGCTGATCGTACACGACGTCGTAGTGAAACTCTTCCAGCAGCGTGAACACGACGTGCGGCTTGAAGCCCTCGATCTCGTCGCGCACCGGCTTTATTTCCTCCTGCACGCCGAGCGGACGAACCTCATGGCCGGCCGCGCGCAGGGTGCTCACGACGTCGTATTCCGTCTTCCACTCGTTGATCTCGCGCGCGCTGTATCCATCGCTGGAGTCGGGCGGCACACAGTCCGGGTGCATCAGCACCAGAATGCGAAGCTGTTTCATAGCGCGATCCATTTCCGGCGCGACGGGCCGAACAGCGCGTGCATGGTCTTGGCGGTCAGCAGAATGGTGAAGTTCGTCACGAGCTTCTGCTCGGGGCCGACGGCACGCAGATTGAGCTCGCGGCAGCGCGAGATCATGTCGTCGAGCACGGCATCGAGCGTCAACTGGTTCTCGCCCGTCCACCGCGCCACCAGCTGCCTGATCTGGGCGCGGTGCCGCCTGATGAAGGCCGCGGCCGGCGGACGCCGATAATGCCGCGGATCGGCGGAGAACAGCTTGGAGAGATCGCGGTCGTAGGTCTTCGGCGGCGTGAAGGCGTAGAATGCCTGCTTCTTCCTGTAGTGCTCGGCGAGCGTTTGCTTGAGCGTGTGCAGCGGATCGACTCGTTCGCGCGTCGCGAGCAGCGGCCGCTTGCCCGCGATCTCGCCCATCAGTTCGTCGACATATTCGAGCTTCTTCAGTGCGGGCCAGCCGGCATAGCGCGTCCGCCAGTTCGAGCGCGGCCGCAACCACACCGCGAAAGTCTCGGCGAAGTCCTCGTCCGGATGGCTCTGCGCGTACCAGAGCCGAAGATGCTGGACATAATTGCGGCTGGCCGGATTGGGCCGGTAGTAGCGCGGGTAGTGCTGCGACGACGGGCCGAACAGCTGCTGCCAGCGCCGGCGGCGCTGCAGCTGGTAGCCGTGCTGTACGGCATGCCCCGCCTCGTGGCGAAGAATGGCCATGCACTCGGACCACGACGCGCCCTCGACGTCGAGCATCATCTTCTTCTCGAGCTTCATCAGGCGGGGATGGGCGAGGTAGAACGGGATCGCGATGCCGGGCACATCCGCCGGGCTGAACCATTCGCTCGATATCCATGTGTGCGGCCGCAACCGGACGCCGCGCTCCTCGAGCTCTTCATAGAGCGTATTCACACAATCGGCGAGCCAGGTGCCCTCGACGGCAACCCTCAGACGGCTGAGCGGTTGCGCGAGCAACTGCTCGTCCGTCAGCTTTTCCCAGTCAAATTTGTGGCGCTGCATGGGCTTCCAAAGTCTAAAACAAATCGGACTCTGAATGGTGTCATAGGTTGCCGCCGGCAACAACCGCCGGGCCTTCGCGCCGGGCCCCCGGCCAATGTCGGCATCGGGCCGGACCCGGCCCGAGCGTCCGCGTTGGGCGGCGGGCAGCGCGCCGAGCCCGATTCGCCGGCTCAAGGCGACGCTCATCTTGCGTCCTAAGGCTTGACCCAGCGTTGCACGGCCGCGGCCGTATCGGCCGGCCTGGTGTTGAAGCAGATGGCGGCATCGGGGGCGAGCCGGTGCACCAGATTGAGGATCGTCTCGAACAGCAAGAGCCGCTCCGGCGGCTCGCGCAGCCCGGCACCGATCACGACGCAGTCGTAGCGGCGCGCGTTGAGGGCCGCCGCCGTCACGGCTTCCGCCGTATCGCCGAGGTCGATCAGGCAGCTCTCGACGTCGTAGCCGAGCGTCCGCAGGCCCTCGATCTGCGCGTCGAGATAGCTGCGCACCAGTTCGGGCGTGAACTGCGGCATGACGGACAGATCGACGAAGGTCGGGTCGAGGCCGATCGCCAGCACGGATGGCTTCGTCATGGTGACAGTTCCCGGTCCAAAAGGATTTCGTCCGAGCATGCCGCAGGTTTGAGTCGAAATCGCGGACACGACGATCCGCAGCAACCTTGTAGCCCGCATGAGCGAAGCGACACCCGGGGTCGCTCGTGGCAAAGACCCGCATGTCGCTTTGCTCATGCGGGCTACATGGTCTCACTTCGTCGAAATCGCGGAGCCGTCAGCGGCAGCCATGATCCTGCGCGGCACGGGCGGCGATCGCGGCGCGGCGTTTGAGGAACTCACGCTCGCGCGAATTGCCGGCCAGCGCGGCGGCGGCCTCGAACGCGGCATGCGCCTCCGCGAAACGGCTCAGCTTATGCAGCAGATCGCCGCGCACGCTCGGCAGCAGATGATAGGATTGCAGCGCCGGCTCATCCGCGAGGCCGTCGACGATCGCGAGCGCGGCAAGCGGCCCCTCGGCCATGCCGATCGCAACCGCGCGGTTGAGCTCGATAACGGGAGAATCCAGCAGCGCGGCGAGGTCGCCGTACAGCGCGGCGATGCGGCGCCAGTCGGTCGCATCAGGCATGTCGGCCTCGGCGTGGCAGGCGGCGATCGCGGCCTGCAACGCATAGAAGCCGCCGGCGCCGCCGAGCTCGCGGGCGCGCGCCAACGCGAGCTGCCCGCGGCGGATCTGCAGGCGATCCCACCGCGCGCGGTTCTGGTCCATCAGCAGGATCGGTTCGCCGGACGCATCGGTGCGCGCCGCCATCCGCGAGGCATTGAACTCCATCAGCGCCAGCAGGCCATGCGCCTCCGGCTCCGATGGTGCGATCGAGGTCAGCACGCGGCCCATGCGCAGCGCCTCGTTGCAGAGCTGCGGCCGCAGCCATTCGTCGCCGCTTGCCGCGGTATAGCCCTCGTTGAAGATGAGATAGACGACCTCGAGCACGGAGGCGAGCCGCTCCGACAGCTCCTCGCCGCGCGGCGTCTCGTAGGCAAGACCCGATTCCGACAGCGTGCGCTTGGCGCGCACGATGCGCTGCGCGATGGTCGCCTCCGCCTGCAGGAAAGCGCGCGCGATCTCCTCGGTGGTGAGGCCGCAGATCATTCTGAGCGCCAGCGCGGCACGCGCCTCCCGCGACAGGCGCGGATGGCAGGCGGTGAAGATCAGCCGCAGCAATTCGTCACCGATATCGTCGTCGAGCGCGGAATCGAAATCGGGCATGGTGTCCTGCTCCCGCGCCAGATCATGCGCAAGCATGCCGTGCTTTTCGGTCAGCATGCGGTTGCGCCTGATCTGATCGAGCGCGCGCCGCTTGGCGGTTGCCATCAGCCAGGCGCCGGGCTTTTCCGGCACGCCACTGAGCGGCCAGTGCTCGAGCGCAGCGACCAGCGCCTCCTGGGTCAGGTCCTCGGCGAGCGGCACATCGCGCAGCATCCGCGACAGGCTGGTGATCAGCCGCGGCTGCTCGATGCGCCACACACCGAGGATGGTGCGCTTGACGTTGTCCTCCGTCACGCTGGCCTCCGGCATGCGGTCAGCGCGACCGTCAACACTCCATGAAGGGGCGAACCTCGCATGACAATTCCCAGTCCGGCATGTGGTCAAGATGAAGCTGCATGAACTCGACCGCGCGTGCCACGGCCTCCTCCTTGTCCTTCAGCTCGAACACGGCGTAGCCGCCGACCACCTCCTTGGCCTCCATGAAGGGGCCGTCGGTGACGGTGAGCTTGCGATCCTTGATCTTCACCTCCGCGCCCGCGGTGCGCGGCAACAGCGCGCCGGTGTCGAGCATCCGGCCGGCTGCGATCTCGCGTTCGGCGAGCTTGCCGATTGCCTCGCGCAACGGCGGATTCGGCAGCATCGGCTTCTCGGCCACGAGGACATACATGAAGCGCATCGTGCTGCTCCTTTTACGCGCCGCACTGGCCGGCAAAGCCGGCGAAGGGGCGAACCTCGCAGGTGCCCTCCCAGCCCGGCATATGCTCCTTGTGCAGCTGCATGAACTCCACCGCGGCGGCGACCGCCTCTTCCTTGTTGCGGAGCTCAAAGATCGCGTAGCCGCCGATCATCTCCTTGGTCTCGACGAAGGGCCCGTCGACGACGTTGAGCTTGCCGTCGGTGATGCGGACCTGGGCGCCCATCGCGACCGGCAACAGCCCGCCGGTGTCGATCATGCGGCCTGCCTTGATTTCCCGCTCGGCAAGCCTGCCCATCGCCTCCATCAGAGCCGGCGTCGGCGGGCCCGGGGGCTGGGGCGAGGTGACGATATACATGAAGCGCATCGGAAAACTCCTGTTGGGCGAGACGCGGCGATGATCGCCGCAAGACCGGCTCGCTATGGGGAACGACGATCCGGGAGGGGGTGAATCGACAGGGGGCGTGAATTATTTTTTCGGGCAAAAGCAGATCATACCGGCCCCATCGTCGTCCCTGCGAAAGCAGGGACCCATAACCACTGGGTTGAGTTGCTGAAGCGAGCCGTGGCCACAGCCGCGCAAAACCAACCGGCACCGTGGCTATGCGTGCCTGCTCCCGTGCGCAATTGCGCACTAGGCAGGGACGACACGGAGCTTGTGGCAATCCCGTAGCCCGGGTGAGCGAAGCGATACCCGGGAGCCGCGCGAGACACCCGCATATCGCTTGCGCTCATGCGGGCCACGAAGCAGCACCCGACCTACTGCTCCCGCAGCATGATCAGCGGGTCGGCGCTGTCGGGGACGCGGCGCCACTGGGCGTTGTCGTCGGCCTCGAACTGCCAGGTCTCGCCCTTGGCCGACATCAGGATCATCTGGCCGTGGTCGAGCCGCCACATGGTCGGGTTGAAGGAAGCGACCGCCGGATCGCATTTGCCTTTCAGGAACACCTGGAAATTGTCGTTGCCGGCGTCGGTGTTGGTCAGCACCAGCGTGCAGATCGCCTGGCCGTTGCCGCGCACCATCGACCAGTCGCCGATCATCTGGTCCATCGACTTGGCGAGCGAGCGCGCCGCGGCAAGGTTTTGCAGGATATAGACGCCCTCGTTGGTGCGCATGCCTTCGAAGATGCCGGTCTCGACCTCGGTGAAATCGATCACGGCCTCGCCGGCCGCGTTCTGCAGCCGCACGATGTCGCCGAGGCCCCTGATGCTCCAGCCGGTGATGTCCTTGGTGAAGGGCAGCGCGGCGGCGCAAGCGGGCTCGAGCTCGAGCTTGAAGCCTTGCTGCGCCGTATCGCCCTTCAGCGTCACGACGCAGGTCTTGCTGCGCTCGGTGGTGGCGAGCTCCCACTGCCCGATCATGTCCCTCTTCAACGTCGTGACGTCCTGCGCGGCTGCCGGACCGCACGCGGCCAGCAGCAGACACAGCACGGCATTGAAGCGGGACAACGACATCAGCGATCCTTGACCGGCGTTTCGGCAACCGGTGTCAGCGGCGGCTTGCCGGCGAACCAGTTCTTGATGT
Organism: Bradyrhizobium sp. Mp19; assembly: GCF_029952935.1. NCBI lineage: Bacteria > Pseudomonadati > Pseudomonadota > Alphaproteobacteria > Hyphomicrobiales > Nitrobacteraceae > Bradyrhizobium > Bradyrhizobium sp. Mp19. The sequence goes on from NZ_JASAUT010000025.1 coordinate 17,031, forward strand.
TGTCGACCACGAGCTGGTCCATCGCGTTGCGCGTGACCACCGAGGCCGAACCGATATGCGGCAGCAGCACGACATTCTGCATCGCCTTCAATTCGTCCGGCACGTTCGGCTCGGCCGCGAACACGTCGAGACCGGCGGCCAGGATGGTGCCTGACTTCAGCGCAGCGACCAGCGCCGGCTCGTCGACCACCGAGCCGCGCGCGACATTGATCAGCACGCCGCGCGGGCCGAGCGCCTTCAAGACGTCGGCATTGATCATCTTCGCCGTCGAGGCGCCGCCCGGCACGATGACGACCAAAGTATCGACCGCCTTCGCCATCTCGATCAGATCGGGATAGTGCTTGTAGGAGACGTCCTTGGACGGATTACGCGAGTGATAGGACACCGGCACCCGCGAGGCTTCAAGGCGGCGCCCGATCGCCTGGCCGATCCGGCCCATGCCGACGATGCCGATCTTGCGGTCGCGCAGCGAGCCGACGCTGAGCGGATAATTCTGGGTCTGCCAGAGCCCGGAGCGCACATAGCGGTCGGCCTTGACGAATTCGCGCAACGTCGCGATCAACAAGCCCATCGCGACGTCGGCGACCTCCTCGGTCAGCACGTCGGGCGTATTGGTGACCACGATATTGTGATCGCGCGCATAGGCGGAATCGACGTGGTCGTAGCCGACGCCGAAGCTGCCGATGATTTCCAGCTTGGGAAACAGCGCCAGCGCGGTCTTGTCGGTCGCCATCGTGTGATAGGTGACGGCGATGCCGCGGATCTTGGCCATCGTCTCGGGCGTCAGCCGCTCGAGGTCGCCGCGGCTCTCGGCGCGGTGCAGCACGTATTGATCGGGAAAGCCGTTTTCGAGGATTGGCCGGATCGGTCCATAGATCAACAGATCGATCTTTTCGGAAGAAATCGGGGCCATCAACTGTCCTTTCCTAACGCGCTTTCGTGCCAACGCCGCAACAACAGGTGCGAAACTAGCGCCAGCAACCCATAGATGACAATCCCGGCCAGCGATAGCAGCAGAAGTGCTGCGAACATGCGGGGAATATTCAGCCGGTAGCCTGATTCAGCGATCCGGAAGGCGAGGCCCGAGCCGGCGCCGGCGCTGCCCGCCGCGATCTCCGCGACCACGGCGCCGATCAGCGACAGCCCGCCGGCGATGCGCAGGCCGCCGAGGATATAGGGCAGCGCCGCGGGCAGCTTGAGGAACAGCAGCGTCTGCAGCTGTGAGGCGCCATAAAGTTGAAACAATCCGGCGAGGTTGCGATCGACCGAGTTGAGGCCGAGCGTCGCGTTCGACAGCACCGGAAAGAACGCCACGATCCAGGCGCAGACGATCACCGCGGTCTGCTGCTGCAGATAGATCAGGAGCAGCGGCGCGATCGCGATCACGGGCGTGACCTGCAGCACCACGGCGTAGGGGAACAGCGAATATTCCAGCCATTTCGACTGGTTGAACAATAGCGCCAGCACGACGCCGCCGATTGCGGCGGCAACGAAGCCTTCGAGCGTGGTCAGCAGCGTGACGCCGAGCGATTGCGACAGCACCGGCCAGTCCGCGACCAGCGTCTTCAGCACCAACAGCGGACTCGGCAGCACGTAAGGTTGGATGCCATAGCCGCGGACGATGGCTTCCCAGAGCACGAGGCCAGCGGCGAACACCGCAAGCGGCAGCAGAAAACGGACGAGAAGTCGGGAGGCCAAGCGGTCTTAGGAAGACAAATATGTCTGGCAACTCCTTGGCTCACAGAACGACATGGCTACGATCCGACTTGAACGCGGCATATTCGGCCGAGGTGCGGAACTCCTCGCCGCGCGGTTCCGGCGAGGTGATGCGAAACTCGGCGCCGATCCGGCCCGGGCGCGCGGTCATCACGATCACACGCTCCGACAGATAGACCGACTCGAACACCGAGTGCGTCACGAAGATGACGGTCTTGTGCAGACTGCGCCACAGCGACAGCAGGTCGTTGTTGAGGCGAAAGCGCGTGATCTCGTCGAGCGCCGCGAACGGCTCGTCCATCAAGAGGACATCCGGATCGGTAACCAGCGCGCGCGCCAGCGACACCCGCATCTTCATGCCGCCGGACAGTTCGCGCGGATAGGCCCTCGCGAACTCCGCAAGCCCGACCTGATCCAGCGCCGCATCGATGCGCGCATCGGCGTCGGTCGTAGGCAGCCGGGCAAGCTTCAGCGGCAGGCGGACATTGTCGCGCACCGTGGCCCACGGCATCAGGGTCGGCTCCTGAAACACGAAGCCGATGCGGTGGCTGCCGCGCTGCTCCGCGCCATGATGCGAGACCTCGACCGTGCCGGCGCTCGGCGTGGCGAGACCTGCAATGAGCCGCAGCGCGGTGGACTTGCCGCAACCGGAGGGCCCGAGCAGCGAGGCGAACTCGCCTCGCCTCACATCGAGGTCGAGCGGCCCGAGCGCCCTCACACCGTTGTCATAGGTCTTGCTGACGCCGCGCAGGCGCACGGCGAGGTTACTGGCATCGGTTTCCAGCACGGCGCTCTCTACCATCGACGGTGGAATAGCGGTGAGCGCAGCCGAGCTGAGAAAGACACCTCTCTACGCGGCGAACAACGTGACGACCGCATAGGAGACTCGGGAGGCAGCGGCGGTCGGCTCCCTCTCCCGCTTGCGGGGGAGGGCTGGGGTGGGGGCTCTCTCCGCGAGTCGTATCGGGGAGAGAGCCCCCACCCGGCCCGCGCTACGCGCGCGCCGGCCTCCCCCGCAGGCGGGAGAGGCGAAGGAAGCCCGCGGGCGAGCTTCACGGACGCCATGCGTGCTTTCTCCTATCAACGGAGAGGTCGACTGCCGATGCTGAAACAGATCGGATCATGGTCAGTTCTTCGGCCGGCGCTCGGCGCCGACCGCCTTGTTGACGAAGCGCAGCGTGTAGCCCTGACGATAGTCGATGGCGCTCTTGACCACGCCGGCACGCACCATCTTGTCGAAGAAGCTCGCCATCCGCTCATCGGTCATGGCGCCGATGCCGTTCTTGATGGAATCGCCGGAATCGACGATGCCGTGCTCGCGCATCTTGGCGACGCAATAGGCGAGCAGCTCGTCGTTCATGTCGGGATTGAGCTTCTTGATCATCGCATTGCCGGCCGAGTTGTCGCCGTAGACGTAGTGGTACCAGCCGACGATCGAAGCATCGACGAAGCGCTGCACCAGGTCAGGCTTCTTGTCGACCAGGTCGCGGCGGGTCTCGATCAGCGTCGAGTAGGAGTTGAAGCCGTAATCGGCGAGCAGCAGCACGTTCGGCTTGAAGCCGGCGGCCTTCTCGACCGCGAAGGGCTCCGAGGTGACGTAGCCCTGCATCGCAGTCTGCTTGTTCACGATGAAGGGCTGCGGGTTGAAGGTGTAGGGCTTCACCTTGTTCTCGTCGAAGCCGTATTCGGACTTCAGCCACTGGAAGTAGCTGGTGATGCCCTCCTTCGAGATCAAAAGCGTGAGCGGCTTCAGATCCTCGATCTTTGTGGCCTTGACCTCGGGATGAGTGAGGAAGACCTGGGGGTCCTTCTGGAACATGGCGGCGACGGCGACCAGCGGCACGTTGTTGGTGACGGCGTCGAAAGTCTGCAGCGAGTTCGCGCTCATGAAGAAGTCGAGCTTGCCCGCGATCAGCAGCATGCGGTTGTTCTCGTTGGGACCGCCGGGCACGATGGTGACGTCGAGGCCGTATTTCTTGTAGGTGCCGTCGGCGAGCGCCTGGAAGAAGCCGCCATGCTCGCCCTCGGCGACCCAATTGGTGCCGAACGAGACCTTGTCCAAGGTCTTGTCTGAGGTCTGCGCCCGCGCCGGGGCGAGCGCCGCGGCAACGCAAAGCGCGGCGGTCAGAAGGCTTGTGGTTAACGCTCGCAGCAAAAAGGCCGGGATCATGGTTGGACTCCGTCGATCATTATGGCCCATGATGGAAGGCGGGAAGACGTGGACCGCGCCCGGAGACGCGAACCCGTTATGATGTTAAACAAACTAGCCTGCAAATCCATCCCGTGAAACGCTTGTATTGAAACGACCGGCTTGATGACTTCTCAGCTTCCGCCCCGCGACTGGACCGCCATCCACTGGCCCGATATCGCCAAGGATACGGCCGCGCGCTGGATCGCGGTGCTGCCGCTGGCCGCGACCGAGCAGCACGGGCCGCATCTGCCGCTCGGAACCGACGTCTTGATCGGCGAGGCCTATCTTTCGCGGGTGCGAGAGTTGCTGCCGGCAACCATGCCCGCCACGTTCCTGCCGTTGCAGCCGGTCGGCATCTCAACCGAGCACATCGATTTTCCGGGCACCTTGACCTTGCCGACCAACGTGGCGCTGAAGAGCTGGATGGCGCTCGGCGAGAGCGTGGCGCGCGCGGGCGTCAGGAAGCTCGTGATCGTGACCAGCCATGGCGGCAATTCCGCCGCGATGCAGCTGGTGGCGCAGGATCTGCGCGCGCACCATCAGATGCTGGTGGTGACCACGAGCTGGTCGCGTTTCGGCACGCCGGACGGGCTGTTCGACGCCGGCGAACTGCGCCACGGCATCCATGGCGGCGCGGTCGAGACCTCGATCATGCTGGCGAAATATCCGCACGCCGTGCGCAAGGATGCGATCGCGGACTTCAAGCCGGCCAGCGTGCAGATCGAGAAGGATCATCGCTTTCTGTCGACGCAGCGGCCGGCGCCGTTCGCCTGGCAGGCGCAGGACCTCAATCCGAGCGGCGCGATCGGCGATGCGACCAAGGCCTCGGCCGAGAAGGGCGAGAAGCTGATCGAGCACGGCGCGCGCGCGTTCTGCGAGCTGCTTGCCGACGTCGACAGGTTCGATCCCAGCGTATTTCGCGGCAGCTGACCCGGCATTGCTTCGCGCGGTCGCAGCACTATCGCATATGGCCTTCAGCGGCCGCACGCGCCCGGCCTCGTGGTTCGAGACGCGCCGCGAGCGGCGCTCCTCACCATGAGGGTCCAGGATTTTGCCGCGAAAAAAGACCTCATCCTGAGGAGCCCGCCAAAGGCGGGCGTCTCGAAGGATGGGCCGCAGGGGCACCGTCCACCAGATTCCCGCATATGATGGCCCCGCGGCAGACGCGACGAAACAATTCGCGAAACCATATTTCCGCCCCGATCTTCGAACCGGAACCGGACAGCCTCCGTCCAACGGGCATGCGGACCACACCGGCGCCGCCCCACAGGATGGAGTATTCCATGTCGATCAAGACCAAGTTCGCCGCCCTCGCCCTCACCGCGCTCGCCGTGACCGGCACGATCGCGTCCACGACGTCGCAGGCTGAAGCGAAGCCCTATGGCTGGGGCTGGGGCGTTGGCGCAGGCCTCGTCGGCGCCGCCGTTGTCGGCAGTGCGATCGCGGCCAGCGACGGCTATTACTACGGCGGCGGCTATCGGCGCTGCGGCTGGGTGCGCCAGTTCGACTCCTACGGCAACTACATCGGCCGCGTGCGCTCCTGCTACTGATCGACTGGTTCTTTAGGACTGCGGATCCTGCGTTCGGCACGGGTCCTCATCCACCCCGTGTCGCAACCGACCCGTCCGGTGATCCCCCCGGGCGGGTCAATTCTTGAACGCAGCGATCACAGATACTTCGCGACCAGCCTGAAATCGCGCAGCACGGCGCGCCCTTTCGGCCCAGATGCCTTCAGCGTCTCCTCCAGGCTGTGACCGATGTGATCGTGGATCAGCGCCTTCTTGGCGCTCTCGATCGCGCTCTCCACCGCCTGCAATTGCTGGGCGATCTGCGCACAGGGCCGGCCCTGCTCGATCATCTCGACGATGGTGTCGAGGTGGCCGTTGGCGCGCTTCAGGCGCCGGGCGATCGCAGCGTGCGGATGGTCGTCGGACATCTGGCTCTCCTATCCTCCCGGGAGGATAATCATGATCCTCCCCGGAGGATAGCGGAATCGGCTTGACAGGCGATTGTCGCGGGCGTAGTGCCCGATGAGCGGAACGTTCGTTCCGCCCCGGGGTTCTAGCCCCGGAAACAAGTCGATCCACGAGCCAGCACAGAAGGCACATGGGCAGTAGCAACTCAGGCGACAGTAGACCGGCGATGCCGGGACTGGTGACGCCGCAACACAGCAAGATTGATCGCGCAGATCTCGCCTGCGTGGACGGGTGGTCGCGCCCAAGCTGACCACTGCTCCTCACCGGCCTGCCGCGACCAGCGGAAGTGGAGGTGAGCGATGTTCGAAAAGCTCGCAAAATTCCGGCAAGCAAGCCCGCGGCGCGTTGCCGCGGCGCATGCCGCCGCCGGCCGCCGTTCATTGCAATGACAACCTGCCGGGCTTTCGCCGCCTGGCCGGCCGCCGCCGGCATCCAACCCCGGCCTGTCATTGGGTCCTGATCGACGGCCGCCTGGAATGCCGGTGGATCGTCGATGATACCAGCGGTGATCTCGATCAGCAGCGACGCGCCGCGGCAAAGCCGCGGCTGTGCGCCTAGGCCGAGGATGAGGGTGGCTTGATAACGACGGTGCTGCCGCTCCTTCTCCCCGTTCTTACGGGGAGAGGGTTGGGGTGAGAGGCCGTCTCCGCGCATGCGGTGATAGCCGAGTTCGCGGAGGCTCTCCCTCACATCTGACGATGCGATCCGACCTCTCCCCGCACGCGGGGCGAGGTGAAGCGGCACCCGCTGCTCGGTCAGAAATAGTCGTCTTGGTTTAGGAGGCCGACATGGACGAAGGACCTAGTCCTCCCGTTGCGCGCCATCGCGGCGCGCCAGCGGGACCATTGAACTGCATCAGATCTGGAAATGCCGCTGCTCACGGTAGCGGAGACGTGCGCGCCTGACGGGGCCTGCGTCCTCCCGCCGTGCCGAAAGGCGGCGAGGAGACGCGAAATGACCGAAAGCAAGACCACACAAACCGCCATTCTCGATAGCGCGCATGCCAGCGACATCCACGGCGCGCTCGGCAGCATCGCTCGCGACGACATCGCGCCGCGCGCGACCTTGCTGGCCCGCCTGAAGACGCTGCTGGCGATCGTCGGCCCCGGCCTGATCGTGATGGTCGGCGACAACGACGCCGGCGCGTTCGGCACCTATACCCAGGCCGGACAGAATTACGGCACCACGCTGCTGTGGACGCTGCTGCTGCTGATCCCGGTGCTCTACGTCAACCAGGAAATGGTGGTGCGGCTCGGCGCGGTCACCGGCGTCGGCCATGCGCGGCTGATTTTCGAGCGCTTCGGCAAGTTCTGGGGCGCCTTCAGCGTCATCGACCTCCTGGTATTGAACGCGCTGACCATCGTCACCGAGTTCATCGGCATCACGTTTGCACTTCACTTTCTCGGCGTCTCGCAGTTCTGGGGCGTGTTGGCCTCGGCTGTTATCGTGATGCTGGCGGTCTCGACCGGCGACTTCCGCCGCTTCGAACGCTTCGGCATCGTGCTGGTCGCAGGCAGCCTGCTGCTGGTGCCCGTGATCTTGATGGTGCATCCGCCGATTGGGCAGATCTCGGCGGACTTCTTCGTGCCGAAGATGCCGCAAGACGCCAAGCTCGGCGAGGTGCTGCTGCTGATCGTCGCCATCGTCGGCACCACGGTGGCGCCGTGGCAATTGTTCTTCCAGCAGAGCTACATCGTCGACAAGCGGATCACGCCGCGTTTCATCCGCTATGAGCGGATGGATCTGTGCATCGGCATCGTGCTGGTCGTGGTCGGCGCGGTGGCGATGATCTCGTTCTGCGCGGCAGTGTTCGCCGGAAAGCCCGAATTCGGCAATTACACCGATGCGCTGGGGACCGCCATGGGCCTCGAGACATATGCCGGCCGGCTGCCGGCGGTGCTGTTCGCCCTCGCGCTGCTCGATGCCTGCATCATCGGCGCTGCGGCAGTTTCGCTCGCGACCGCTTATGCGATCGGCGACGTGTTCGCGGTCAAGCACTCGCTGCACCGCAAGCCGTGGGATGCGAAGGGCTTCTACAGCGTCTATTGCGGACTGATCGTGCTCGCCGCCGTGCTGGTGCTGACGCCGGGCACGCCGCTCGGGCTGCTCACAAATGCGGTGCAGACGCTGGCCGGCGTGCTGCTGCCGAGCGCGACCGTGTTCCTGCTGCTGCTGTGCAACGACCGCCACATCCTCGGGCCATGGGTCAATTCCACCAAACTCAACCTGTTCACCGGCGCGGTGGTCGCGGGGCTGGTGATGCTGTCGGTGATCCTGACCGCGGCGGTGCTGTTCCCCGATCTCGGCGAAGCCTGGATCATCGGCATCCTCGTCGGAGGCAGCCTGCTCGCACTCGCAGTCACCGCGGCCGTCAAGCTGTACGAGATGTCGGCGCGCGGAAACGCGTCGTTCCGCTTCAAGCGCAAACCACCGCTGGTCAACCGAGACAGCTGGCGGATGCCGCCGCTTGATCGGTTGCCGGCGGCGCGGCTCAGCCCGCTGAGCCGGATCTGGATGATCGTGCTGCGCGGCTATCTCGTCGTTGCCGCCGGCCTCGTGCTGCTGCGGATCGTGCAGCTTGCCACGGTGGGGGCGTGACTGCGCTCAGTCGCAGCCGGCGATGGGGCGCGATCATGCTGTTCAAGCTGGCGAGCGCCATCCTGCGCGGCGCGGCCGCGCTCCATCAGAGGCGTGTGGTCTCGGGCGCCGGGCTGCGGACGGCGCTGTCGATGGCGCGGTGTGTTGAACGGGCCGGCGCGCGGGTCGTGCTCGGCAGGACATCGCAGCGGGCATTCATCAGGACAAGGGACAAGGACAATGGTGGCGTCGATTGAACGGTCGGGTCTCGACCGATTTGCCACAGACACGTGGTCGATCGCAGCCGATGTGGCCTGCCGCCTCGCGCTGTTACGCGACTGTCACGGTGGCGTGCAAATCGGAACGGTATTGGGCGCACCTCAGTTGCTATTGCGAATTATTTGCAATAAGCAACCGGGGATGCTAGGTGCTGATCTGGCTTTGGATGGGACGACACAGATCGGACCGGGGACGGCGGGCGATGATTTCAAATCTCGGGTGGCAAGCGGCCGCCAAATCTGCAGTGATGCCGGGCGAAATCGCCACTTGTTCGCGGAAAGCCGCGTCATGACCTGCGTCCGCCTCTTCCGGGTCCAGATCGCCGCCGGCGCCGCGCTCGGTGCGGCAACCTTCGGCGCGCCGGCGACCGCGGCCGATCTGGCCCTCAAATCTCCCGCCGCCAGAGCGGTTTACAGCTGGACCGGGTTCTATGTCGGCGCCCATGTCGGCTATGGCGACGGCACGCTGGGTCCCGGCACCAATCCGATCCTGGAACAGGGCGTGTTCTTTCCGCCCACCATCACCGGCGGGATCGGCGGCTTCCAGGTTGGATACAACAAGGAATTCGCCAACCGCTTCGTGCTCGGCGTCGAGGCGGATGCGACCTTCACCGGCCCGACCGATCTGCCGCGGCGGGTGCTCGGCCCCTTCAATTCGTCGATCGACTATGTCGGCACGCTGCGCGGCCGCGCCGGCTACTCTTTCGGCACCTGGATGCCTTACGTGACCGGCGGTTTCGCCTGGGGCCACAGCCAGGTTCGGGTCAACGACGCCGCGGGCGAGGTGATCTCGGAGCCCGGCCAGTACCAGACCGGCTGGACCGTCGGCGCCGGCGCCGAATTCGCGGTGAGCGGCAATTGGACCGCCAAGGTCGAATACGACTACGTCGACCTGTCGCGCCGCACGCTCGGGCTCAATGATTTCGGCATGCCCGGCGTCAGCATCGACCCGCGCATCCATTTGCTGAAATTCGGCCTCAACTATCAGCTCGGCGACTCGCCATGGTCGGCGACGCCGACGCGCACCGCGCTGCCCGAATCGAGCGACTGGAGCGTGCACGGCCAGACGACGCTGCTGCCGCAGATCTATCCGTCCTTCCGCTCGCCCTATGCCGGCACCAACAGCCTTCCCGGCGCGGGGCAGTTGCAGCAGACCTGGACCACGACGGCGTTTCTCGGCGTGCGGCTCTGGGAAGGCGGCGAGTTCTACTTCAACCCGGAAACCGCGCAGGGCTTTGGCCTCAACGGCACGCTCGGCCTTGCCGGCTTCTCGAACGGCGAAGCCCAGAAGGCCGGCGCGCCGTTCCCGAAGATCCGGCCGCAGCGCTACTACTTCAAGCAGACCTTCGGCTTTGGCGGCGAGCAGGAAGACGTCGCCGACGGTCCCAACCAGATCGCCGGCAAGCGCGACATCGACCGCCTCACGCTCGTGGTCGGGCGCTTTGCGGTCGGCGATTTCTTCGACGGCAATTCCTACGCCAAGGACCCGCGCGCCGATTTCATGAACTGGGCGATGTGGGCGTCCGCGGCCTACGACTTCCCGGCCGACCTGCCCGGCTACACCCGCGGCGCGGTGGTCGAGCTCAACCGCAAGGATTGGGCAGTGCGCGCCGGCGTGTTCCAGGTGCCGAACGCACCGAACAGCGACGTTTTGGTGTTCGACACCGGCGGCGCGGTGGTCGAGTTCGAGGGCCGCTATTCGATCTTCGATCAGCCCGGCAAGCTGCGCGTCGGCGTGTTCGGCAACCGCGGCAACACCGGCAATTACGCCCAAGCGCTCGCGATCGAGGACGCCAATCCGGGGCTCGACATCAACGACGTGATGGCCGGCATCCGCAAGGACAATCTGAAATACGGCTTCTATCTGAACGGCGAGCAGCAGATCGCGACCGATGTCGGCCTGTTCGGCCGCCTCAGCTGGAACGACGGCCGGACCGAGATCCTGTCGTTCACCGATGTCGACCGCAGCGTCTCGGGCGGCGTGTCGATCAAGGGCAGCAGGTGGGGACGGGCGAGCGACACGATCGGTATCGGCGGCGCGATCAACGGGCTGTCATCAGCGCATCGCGACTATCTCGCCGCCGGCGGCCTCGGCCTGCTGATCGGCGACGGCGCGCTGAACTACAGCCCGGAGCGGATCTTCGAGACCTACTACGCCTATCAGGTGAACAAGAACCTGACGCTGACCGCGGACTATCAGTTCATCACCAACCCCGCCTACAACGCCGACCGCGGCCCGGTGCACATCTTCTCCGGCCGCATCCACGGCGAGTTCTGAGGCGCGATACGCCCCGTCGTCCCGGGCAAGCGAAGCGCGACCCGGTACCCATAACCACCGCTGATTGTCGTTAGAGCGAGCTGGGGCGACAGCGAATCCAACCACAAGGTCCTGTGGTTATGGGTCCCGGCTTTCGCCGGGACGACAGCGAGTTTGCATCGCCAGCGCGCAGCTTCTGAATTGGTTTGGGCAGAATTCCCCCTCTCCCCACTCAGATATATGTAGACCCCCCGGGCTTGCCGCAAGCCCGGGGTCATCCCGTAGAACGCGCGCCCAATCGAACGGAGGAGTGCGGGATGCGGGAACATGCTGTCGTGATTGTAGGCGGAGGTCCGACCGGGCTGATGCTGGCGGGCGAGTTGGCGCTGGCGGGAATAGATGTTGCGATTGTCGAGCGGCGCGCGAGGGAGGACCTGATCGGCGCGCGCGCCGGCGGCCTGCACGCGCGCACCATCGAGGTGCTCGATCAGCGCGGCATCGGCGATCGCTTCGTCGCGCTGGGAACGCGCCATCCGGCGGTGCTGTTCCATTCGCACCTTGTTCCGCTTGAGATCACCGACTTTCCGACCCGGCGCAATTTCACGCTGGGGCTGTTCCAGACCCATATCGAGCGCATTCTCGGCGAATGGGTCGGCGAACTCGCGGTGCCGACCTATCGCGCGCGCGAGGTGACCGGCTTCACGCAGAACGAGGCCGGCGTCGGCGTCGAACTATCGAATGGCCAATTGCTCCGGGCGCAATATCTCGTCGGCTGCGACGGCGGTCGGAGCGTCGTCCGCAAAGCGGCCGGCATCGAATTCGCCGGGTGGGATCCGACCATGAGCTGGCTGATCGCCGAGGCCGAGATGTCGGGCGAGCCCGAATGGGGCTTTCGCCAGCACGACACCGGCACCTCGGCGATCGGCAAGGCGGAAGATGGCCGGCGGGTGCGGCTGGTGCTGACCGAGCGGCAACTCGGCACCGAGCGGGAGCCGACCTTGCGCGACGTCAGCGAGGCGCTGGTCGCCGCGTACGGCAGCGATTTCGGCATCCACAGTCCGGTCTGGATCTCGCGCTTCACCGACATGACCCGGCAGGCCGTGACCTACCGCAAGCAGCGCGTGCTGCTGGCCGGCGACGCCGCCCATGTGCATCCGCCGATGGGCGGCCAAGGCCTCAATATCGGCGTGCAGGACGCGGTGAATTTGGGCTGGAAGCTCGCCCAGGTGGTCAAGCAGATCGCGCCGGACAACCTGCTCGACACCTACGAGGCCGAACGGCATCCGGTGGCGCGCCGCGTGCTGCGCAACACCATGGCGCATGTCGCGCTCAACCGCACCGATCCGCACACCAGGGCGTTGAACGAGATCGTCTCCGACCTGCTGCGCATGGACGAGCCGCGCAGAAGCTTTGCCGCGATGATGTCGGGCCTCGACCTTCACTATGATCTTGGCGACGGCCATCCGCTGCTCGGACGCCGCATGCCCGATCTCGATCTCGTCACCGCCGACGGCCCGATGCAGCTCTTCGCGCTGCTGCACCGCGCGCGGCCGGTGCTGCTGAATTTCGGCGCGCCCGGCGGCATCGCCATCGCGGGATGGACCGACCGGGTTCAGCTGGTCGATGCCGCGTATCGCGGCGCATGGGAGCTGCCCGCGCACGGCACGGCTTCGCCGCCGACCGCGGTACTGGTGCGGCCCGATGGCTATGCGGCGTGGGTCGGCGAGCGAACGCAGGCCGGGCTAACCGAGGCGCTGACCAAATGGTTCGGCGCGTCCGCTGGTACGTAGCGAGCGTAGCCCGGATGGAGCGAAGCGTAATCCGGGATCGATCGATCCGCACAGAGCGTGGCCCCGGATTACGCTGCGCTTCATCCGGGCTACGGATTTGCCCCCCTACCCCGCCGGCTGGAACGAATCCGCGCGCGCCATCGCCCAGGCGTCGCGGAAGCGGCGGTCCTGGGTGCCTTCGAGCAGTTCGCCGGGGCGCAGCGTCGGATAGAGCTCGGCGAAGGAAGAGACCTCGGTGGTCGAGCTCCGCTGCGAGAAGTGGATCGGGCGCAGCTCCTTGGTGTGCTCGAGGCCGGCGGCGGCGAGCAGCTCGGTCAGCGCGTGCAGGGTCGAGTGATGGTAGTTGTACACGCGCTCGATCTTGTCGGGCACATAGAGCGCGCGGTTGCGGATCGGGTCCTGCGAAGTGACGCCGGTCGGGCAGCGATCGGTGTGGCAGCTCAGGGACTGGATGCAGCCGAGCGCGAACATGAAGCCGCGCGCGGAATTGCACCAATCGGCCCCGATCGCCATCGCGCGCGCCATATCGAACGCGGTCGCGATCTTGCCGGAGGCGCCGATCTTGATGCGATCGCGCGCGCCGATGCCGACCAGCGCGTTGTGGACGAAATTGACGCCCTCGCGCATCGGCATGCCGAGATGGTCCATGAACTCGAGCGGCGCGGCGCCGGTGCCGCCTTCATTGCCGTCGACCACGATGAAGTCGGGATAGAGCCCGCTCTCGTGCATCGCCTTGCAGATCGCCAGGAATTCCCAGGGATGGCCGATGCACATCTTGAAGCCGGCCGGCTTGCCGCCGGACAGCTTGCGCATCCGGGCAACGAATTCCATCATCTGCAGCGGCGTCGAGAACGCCTTGTGATAGGCCGGCGAGATGCAGTCCTCGCCCATCGGTACGCCCCGGATCTTGGAAATCTCCTCGGAAACCTTCGCCGCCGGCAGCACGCCGCCGTGGCCGGGCTTGGCACCTTGGCTGATCTTGAGCTCGACCATCTTGATCTGGTCGTCGCCCGCGACGCTTGCGAAGAGATCCGGATTGAAGGTGCCGTCGCGGTTGCGGCAGCCGAAATAGCCGGAGCCGATCTCCCAGATGATGTCGCCGCCCATCTCACGATGATACGGGCTGACGCCGCCCTCGCCGGTGTCGTGGGCGAAGCCGCCCTTCTTGGCGCCGGCATTGAGCGCCCGCACCGCGTTCGGGCTCAGCGCGCCAAAGCTCATCGCCGAGATGTTGAAGACCGACGCCGAATACGGCCTGGTGCAGTCGGGGCCGCCGACCGTGATGCGGAATTTCTCCTCGGCACGCGGCTTCGGCGCCACGGAATGATGCATCCACTCATAGCCCTCGCGGTAGACGTCCTCCTGGGTGCCGAACGGCCGCTTGTCGAGCACCATCTTGGCGCGCTGATAGACCAGCGCGCGGGTGTCGCGCGAGAACGGCATGCCGTCCTTCTCGCTCTCGAAGAAATATTGCCGCATCTCCGGGCGGATTTCCTCGAGCAGGAAGCGCATATGCGCCGAGATCGGGTAGTTGCGCAGCACCGCGTGGTTCTTCTGGGTGAGGTCGCGGATGCCGAGCAATGTCAGCGCGCCGAAGATGACCAGCGGAATCAGAACGATCTTGAAGACCTTGTGATCAAAAATTCCGACCAGCAGCAGCAGTGCGGTGACGACGGCGCAGATGGTCAGCACGATGAAGCGTGGCGAGAACGGAAGCAGCATCGTATCCATGAAATTCCTCCGGTCTGGCCAAACACCCTGTCGGCCGCGAGCCTAATCCAACTCGCGGAACAAGTGCACTACGGTTATACGGCCGAGCAGTCACAGATGTGACAACCGCCCGAATGGGCGGGTGCGGATACCGGTCAAATTGAAACGGTATCGCCTTTTGCACTGCAACGGAGCGCAGCGGATGCGATAACCTGCCGTCGCAGGAGCGCGCTGCCAAAATATCGAAAACAACCCCATGCACAGTAGCCGGCGACTGCCGGCGTTCGATACGGCAACTTGACTCGTCGGGCAAATCAGCGGTACTTTTCCATTATCCAGAAATCGTAGAGACGCTTGGTGGCCGCTTCCCTGCGGCCATCCTTCGAGACGTCCGCCATTGAGTCCGCGGTCCCTCCACACGTCGTCCCTGCGAAAGCAGGGACCCATACGCCGCGGCGGACCTTGTTGCAGGGACTCGTCGTTCCAGCACCGCCCAACAATCGGCGGTCGTGGTTATGGGTCCCTGCTTTCGCAGGGACGACGACGAGGATGGATCCCGCTTTTAAAGCGTCACACCGCGCGGTGTGATCACCTGCGCGGCCGTTCACCTAATGCTCGTGCGGCTGCAATTCGTGCGGGATATGCCCGGGCTTCAGGCCGTCGCCCTCAAGCCAGGCGTTGGTGGTGTCCAGCGCCCGGGTGATGTGATCTGCGGTCCGGGAGAAATCGTAGGGCGAGCCGACCAGCGGGCAGAGCGGCGGCACCACGAAATACTCGACATCGGGCGCGATGTTCTCGAGCTCGTTGACGAGCTGCCGCGCGATCAGGAGCGTCAGCGCATGCAGCGCATTGGCGAGCGCGCCGACCGGCGGCGCCTGGTTGGCGCAGGCATGCCCGGTCGGCAGCACGATCAGGCGCTTGGCGCCGTGCCTGACCGCGACGCGGACCGGCGTGTTGCTGGAGATCGCGCCATCGGCCAGGAAACGATCGCGGTAGTGCACCGGCGTGAACGCACCCGGGATCGCGGTCGATGCGACGATCGCCTCGGCTGTCGAACCTTCCGACAGCACCACGCTGTCGCCGCTGATGATGTCTGTGGTGACGATGTGGATCGGGATCCGCGCGTCCTCGAGATTGCGGAACGGGATGTAGTCGTCGATCAGCTTGCGGACGCCGTCATGCGGGATCAGGAAGTCGCGCCGCCACAGGAAGCTCACCAGCGTCCGCCAGGTCACGGGAAACACGTCCTGCCGGTTGAGGCCGCGCCAGATCTCGGCCAGCCGTGCGACGCCCGAGACCGTCGGGTCGCCGGCATAGAACGCGCCGTTCAGTGCGCCGACGCTGGAGCCGACCACCATGTCGGCGACCACGCCATGCGCGGCTAGCGCCTGCAGCATGCCGACCTGGATCGCGCCAAAGCTGCCGCCGCCGGCGAACACAAAGGCGGTCTTCGGTGCATCCGGATCGGTGATGGACAATGTGCTACTCCCTGATCGCCGCGTTCGGGAAACGGCTGCGCGGCGTTGGGGCAGTTATAGCAAGTGAGAAACGGTGCACGCCACCCAACAGGAAACTACCGGGGCCGCAACGGGACTGCGCCCCCTCTCCCGCTTGCGGGGGAGGGCTGGGGTGGGGGTTTCGCCGCTTGCAATCCTCTTCGTGAGGAGAGAGCCCCCACCCGGATCGCATCTATCGATGCGATCCGGCCTCCCCCGCAAGCGGGAGAGGCGAAGAGAGTTCGCGGACATATTCTCGAAATGCAAAAGGCTGGAGCCCGGTGGGGCCCCAGCCTTCGACAAACAAAGAGCGGTGGTTATGGGTCCCGGCCTTCGCCGGGACGACAGCCTATTATGACTGATTAGCGCTCGACGAACGCCTTCTCGATCACGAAGTGACCGGGGGTGTTGCCGCTGCCTTCCTTGAAGCCGCGCGTCTCGAACAGCTGCTTCAGCTCTTCCAGCATCGCCGGGCTGCCGCACATCATGATGCGGTCGGTCTCGATGTCGAGCGGACCCTGATGCAGATCGGTGAACAGCTGGTTGGAGGTGATCAGGTCGGTGATGCGGCCGCGGTTGCGGAACGGCTCGCGCGTCACGGTCGGATAGTACGAGAGCTTCTCGGACAGCAGCGGCCCGAACAGCTCGTCGTCGCGCAGCTTGGCGACCAGCTCCTCGCCATAGGCGAGCTCGGAGACCTGGCGGCAGCCATGCACCAGCAGGATCTGATCGTAGCGATCATAGACCTCGGGGTCCTTGATCAGGCTGGCGAACGGCGCGAGGCCGGTGCCGGTCGACAGCAGCATCAGCCGCTTGCCGGGAATCAGGTTGTCGGTGATCAGCGTGCCGGTCGCCTTGCGGCCGACCAGGATGGTGTCGCCCTCGCGGATCTTCTGCAGCTTGGAGGTGAGCGGGCCGTCCTGCACCTTGATCGAGAAGAACTCGAGCTCTTCCTCGTGATTGGCGCTCGCCATCGAATAGGCGCGCAGCAGCGGCCTTCCGTCGACCTCGAGGCCGATCATGGCAAACTGCCCGTTCTGGAAGCGGAAACCGGAATCGCGGGTCGCCCGGAAGCTGAAAAGCGTATCGGTCCAGTGCTGAACGGAAAGAACTTTCTCTCGATAGAACGCGCTCATGGGTTTTCGTTTTCTCGACTGACCAGAATTAGAATGGTTTGACTCTATTGGCGCATGACCTGTTCGGAAAACCGGTGCCCACTTTTCCGGGTCATGCTTAGACTGCTCGCGACGGCGCGGAAGTGGCCGAAATCACTGAAGATCTCGCGTGTCCATTGCGCCAATGCAGGAGATAGTCAAGATCAACTGGCGCGCAATTGCGATCTCAGAATGGCAGTCGTTCGATTTCGCGCAGAGGTTCAACCGCGTCATCGTTAACACGTGGGACTGCAGGTAATTTACTTGCTGAGATCGGCATCGATCTGGCAATTAATTGCTACGAAAACCGCGGTGAAGGGAAAATGATCTCGTGGTCCTGATCAGCCAGCGAATCTTCCTGGAAACCATCAAAAAATATTGTTTGGCGCACGCGATTGCCGTCGAGGTGCAGTCCGGCGGCTGGCTGGTCACCATGACCAAGGGCAACGCGCGGCGGCTCGCGATCGGCTACGACGTCGGGCTGAACAGCGCGGTCGCGCATCAGGTCGCCAATGACAAATCGGCCTGCGCGGACGTGCTGGCATCGGCCGGCGTTCCCGCCATTCCGCACATGCTGTTTTTGGGTGCGAAGTTCAGCAAGCACATTCCGGGATCGGACTCGCTGGACGCGATACAGCGTCTGCTCGAACAGCATCCGCGGGGGCTGGTCGTGAAGCCCAATGAGGGGACCTCCGGCGAGCTTGTCTTCCGCGTGACGACGCGAGCGCAGCTGGAGACGGCGGTTGCGCGCATCCTTGCCGCGCATCCAAGTCTTGCCATCTCGCCCTACGCCGAGATCGCGGACGAGGTACGCGTGGTGCTGCTCGATGCGCGCGCGCTGATCGTCTACGGCAAGACGCGCCCGTCGGTGGTTGGCGACGGCATCCAGTCGCTGCGCGCGCTGGCGCAGGCGAACGCGACGGCCGAGCAACTCAAGGCCATCACCGAGGATTTCGATGCCGCCGCGCTCGACGCCGTTCCGCCCGCCGGCGAACGGCTTCTGCTCAACTGGCGGCACAACCTCGATGCCGGCGCGGAGCCCGTGCTGCTCGCCGATGACGCGACGCGCGAGGCCTGCGTCGCGCTCGCGGTCAGGGCCGCGCAAGCTGTCGGCATCCGCTTCGCCTCGATCGACGTCGTGCGCACGGAGGGCGTGTGGAAAATTCTCGAGGTGAATTCCGGGGTCAAGATGGAAGCGCTGGGGCGCCGGCATCCGGCGCTGGTCGAGGCGGCCTATTCGGCGGCGCTGGACGAAGTGTTCGCGTAGCGTCTCCCCGCCCGATGACGCGGGCTCGACGGCGCTATCCTGCACTATGAGCGCCCGATCAGCCTTGCGGGTGCTCCTTTTCATAGGCGGCGACGATCAGTTCCGATTGCTCAATCTGTGCCGTGAGACGGTCGATCTCGGCTTGCGTCTCTGGAAACACGTCAGCCCCCGCCGTATTTCCGGATTGCAATTCCGCGATCAGCTCCCGGTTCTTCGCAATCTGCTCCCGGTGCCAATCGATTTCAGGATCGTCTTGCATGGGCCACCCGTCGGCGAGAACTACGACGCCAGCTCTCGCAGCAGCATGGGTGGATAAACCGGCTTCTCGAAAAACTTGACGCCCTCGGGCAGCGCGCTGTCCGGGGGCCGGCCCGAGATGACAAGTACGCGCACGCCCGGGTCGCAATCGAGGGCCAAACGAGCAAGCTCGACGCCATCCATTTTGCCCGTGAGTTTGATGTCGGTGACCACCAGCGACGGATGACGCATCTTGATGGCCAGCGCTGCCGTCTCGGCGTCCTCGCACTGGATGACGTCGAAATGACCTTCCTGCAACAACAGCGCAATCATGTCGCGCTGGATCGTGTCGTCTTCAACGACAACGGCTATTTGTCGAATTGGCCTCGCGTATCTCATGGCAACCTCCAAACAACCAACCAGTGTTAACGAATGAGGATGTTTATGGTTCTGGTTCCCGCTTCATGAGGGACTGCTCCGGCGGACCTTTGCAGGTTCCGGGCGGAACAACTTTGGAGGTTTCAGCGTCATTGATGGGCGACCAGCCGGACGAGCCGAATGGTTCGGGCCTGAGCAAGGGGATTCTTGCGACATAGTGCCAGGAGGCAAAGCTCATGAAGAACGCGGTGCAGTCGGATCAGGATACTTGCGAACCCCACGGAACTGACGTGACGGCTGGCGCGACAGGCTATGTGTCCTCTCGACGATTGATTGAGGATCAGGCCCTTGAACGACCCGCGCTCGTCAAGCCGCCCAGGATGCCGCACGAGACGACCGATCCGCTTCGCGCTCGCCTGCCGCACGACGTCATCTCCGAAATGGAAGCAGAGCTGAAGCAACAGGTCGATCGACTTGTCGCCGAACGACATTAGCCGCTGAAGCGACGAGCGCGCAGACTTCAACAACCGAATCTTGCCTGCCGATGGTGCTCCAGAGATCGCGGCGCGTGGACACTCGAAGAAAGATCCCGCCGGATCGACGGAGTTTTGATGGGTGCGATTGGAGCGATTCTTGGGCGCGCGATTTTCCAGGTCATGGTTGTTCTGGCGGCGGTCGGCATCGTTGCCCTCGCATGTATGGCGGTTCGCGGCGGCTGACGCGGGGGCTGTGGTCCGGCTGGCACCGTCATTTTGATCCATTCAGCGCCTTGCTCATCCCGTGCAAGGGAGTACGCTTCCGTACATTGATTGATCCGGACACAGATTATGCGCAAACTTCTTTTGGGCCTTCTCGCAGTCGCGGCGTTCGCCGTCGCCTTCAACCCTCCGGCCGCCAACGCCGTGTTTTGGCGCGGCGTCACGGCCCCGACGAATATCGACATCCACGGCTACCCGATCATCAAGGAGCCGCCTCCGAGCACATGCCAGCTGATCCACGTGAACGGATACTGGGTCCGGCAGTGCCTGGAGTTGTCGCGGCGCTATTGGCGGTGACGCGCGCCAGACTTCCCGACCTCTCCCCGCAAGGGGCAGGGTTATCGCATATGCCCCTTGGCGACCGCGCAAGTGCTGGGCCTCGTGGTTCGAGACGCGCCGCAAGCGGCGCTCCTCACCATGAGGGTCTACTATTGTACCGCAAAACAAGACCTCATCCTGAGGAGCCCGCCGAAGGCGGGCGTCTCGAAGGATGGCCACGAGGGCACCGCGACGAAATGCGATAGCCCTGCCGCAAGGGGAGAGGCCGAAATTCGCGGCTAGTTCGACCCGCCCGGTGAATCGTCGAGCGCCTTGAAGGCCTCTTCGAGCTGCGGCGACAGCGCGACGTTGAGCTTCTCGCCGGTCGGCAGCCGGGCGACGAACCATTTGTTGTAGAGCGGGACGATGTCGCGGTTCGAGGCGAGCCTGCGGAACGCGCGCTCGACCACGTCCTTCATCTGCGGCTCGCCCTTGCGGTACATGATGCCGTAGGGATCGTAGGACAGGTAGTCGCCGGTGACGCGGAATTTGTCCTGCGACTTGTGCCGTGCGATCAGGCCGTAGAGCAGGATGTCGTCGGTCGCGAACGCGTCCGCCTTGCCGTCCGCCAGCATCTGGTAGGACTGCTCGTGGTCGGGGGCGGTGACGATGTTGAGGCCGAGCTTTTGCTTGGCGTCGACATTGTGCATCGCCTGCTCGTTGGTGGTGCCCTTGGTCACCACCACCGTCTTGCCCTTGAGGTCGGCGACCTGGGTGACCCCCGAGGCCTTCGGCACCATCAGCTTGGTACCGGCCACGAACATCAGCGGCGAGAACGCGACCAGCTTGCCGCGCTCGGCATTCGCCGTGGTCGATCCGCATTCCAGGTCGATCTTCTTGTCGACGACCGCCGGAATGCGGTCGTCGGAGGTGACCTTGACGTAGTCGACCTTGAGATTGGCGTCGTCGACCTCGGTCCCGATCTCCTCGACGATCGCATCGCACAGCTCGAGGCTGTAGCCGATCGGCCGGTTGGAGTGATCGAGGAACGAGAACGGCGGCGAGCTTTCGCGATAGCCGATCCGCACCGTGTGCGTGGCCTTGATGTTGGCGAGCGTCGGGCTGAGCCCCTCGCCCGCCGGCTGTGCAGACGCCGGTGCGGCGAGCAGGCTTGCCGCCAGCAGACACGCCGACAGCAGGCATGTCGACAGCAGAGGCGCCTCAGCCCGTATCGGCCTCCAGCGGGCGCGATGCATGCATCCCTCCCCTCAATGGCCGGCCATCACGGCGCCGGGCACCGCATCCTGCGGCACCGCGTCGTCGGGCCCGAGCTCGTGCTCGGCCTTCAATTCACCCTCCCACTTCGCGACCACGGCGGTCGCCAGCGAGTTGCCGATCACGTTGGTGGCGCTGCGGCCCATGTCGAGGAAGGTGTCGATGCCCATGATCATCAGCAGGCCCGCCTCGGGGATGTTGAACTGCGCCAGCGTCGAGGCGATCACCACCAGCGAGGCGCGCGGCACGCCGGCAACGCCCTTCGAGGTGATCATCAGCGTCGCCAGCATCGCGAGCTGCGTGCCGACCGACATCTCGATGTGGTAGGTCTGCGCGATGAAGATGCTCGCGAAGGTGCAGTACATCATCGTGCCGTCGAGGTTGAAGGAATAGCCGAGCGGCAGCACGAAGGCCGAGATGCGCGAGGAGGCGCCGAACCTGTTCAGCCCCTCCAGCGTCTTCGGATAGGCCGCCTCCGACGAGGCGGTCGAGAACGCGATCATCAGCGGCTCGCGGATCAGCCGTAAGAGATGGCTGTAGCGTGGCCCGATCACGATGAACCCGACGACGACCAGGATGCCCCACAGGATCAGGAGCGAGAGATAGAAGCCGCCCATGAAGACGATGAGCTTCCAGAGCACGCCGAGGCCGTTCTTCGAGACGGTCGCCATGATCGCGGCCCACACCGCGAGCGGCGCGAACAGCATCACATAGCCGGTGACCTTGAGCATGATGTGCGCGAGGTCGTCGATCAGGCTCATGATCGGCTTGGCCCGCTCGGGCATCGCACCGAGCGCAACCGCGAAGAACACCGCGAACACGACGATCTGCAGAATCTCGTTCTGCGCCATCGCGTCCGCGATCGAGGTCGGGATCAGATGGGTGAGGAATTTTTCGATCGAGAACGCCGACACCGGCAGCCCGGTCGACTGCGCCTTGTCGGGCAGCGTGCCGGGGAAGTTGGCACCGGGCTGCAGCAGGTTGACCATCACGAGGCCGAGCAGCAGCGAGACGAAGGAGGCGGAGACGAACCAGCCCATGGTCTTGGCGAAGATGCGGCCGAGCTTGGCGCCGCTTCCCATATGGGCGATGCCGCCGACGAGGGTCGCGAAAACCAGCGGCGCGATGATCATCTTGATCAGGCGCAGGAACAGCATCGCGATCAGGTTGACGTCTGCTGCGATCTCGGCACGGCTGTCAGGAAAGTAGTTGAAGACAATCGTCCCCATCGCGATGCCAAGGACCATCGCAATCAGGATATACTGCGTAAACCTGCTGGACATTCTCTTACCCCCGTAGTTCCCGGCGGAGGGCAAGTGTGGCAGATTTACGCAGCTACGCAACACGCTTCGCGTCCAACGCGACTTTGCCGAAACGTTCCCGTTGTGGAATGCCAGCGCGCGGACTAGCGTTCATGCAGCGCACAATCTGTGCAAGGCGCTGCGCGCGCCGCAGTCAATTGCATGCGAAACGACCAACGCCAAGGGAAGGCAAAGGGGGAGACACCAATGAACGACACCGTCAATCGCCAGATCCTGCTTGTCGAAAAGCCGACCGGCAAGCTTGGCCCCGAGCATTTTCGCCTGACCAAGGGGACGATCCCCGCACCGAAGGACGGCGAGGCGCTGGTGCGGACGCGTTACATCTCGCTCGATGCGGCCAACCGCGCCTGGATGCACGGCGCCACTTACCGCGCTGCGGTGGAAGCCAACACCGTGATGGCTGGCGGCAGCATCGCCGAGGTGGTGTCGTCGAATGACCCGAGCTTGAAGCCGGGCGACATCGTGTTCGGCGACACCGGCTGGCAGGACTACGCCGCCGTACCCGCCAAGCATCTCGCCAAAATGCCGAAGCTCGAGCCGATGACGCATCTGCTCAGCGTCTACGGCATCGCCGGCCTGACCGCCTATTTCGGACTGCTCCACGTCGGCAAGCCCAGGGAAGGCGAGACCGTGGTGGTGTCGGCGGCCGCGGGCTCGGTCGGCTCGATCGTCGGCCAGATCGCCAGGATCAAGGGCTGCCGCGTCGTCGGCATCGCCGGCGGCAAGGACAAGTGCCATTGGCTGACGAGCGAGCTCGGCTTCGACGCCGCGGTCGACTACAAGGACGGCGCCACCTACAAGGCGCTGCGCGCGGCGGCGCCCAAGGGCATCGACGTCTATTTCGACAATGTCGGCGGCGACATTCTGGAAGCCTGCCTGGCGCAGATGAACAATCGCGGCCGGATCGCCTGCTGCGGCGCGATCTCGCAATATGACGGCGTCCCCTCCGCGCACGGCCCGCGTGGCGTGCCCGGCCTGATCGTGGTGAAGCGGCTGATCATGCAGGGCTTCATCGTGATGGACTACATGGACCAGCGCGACGCCGCGCTCGCCGACCTGCAGTCCTGGGTCGCCTCGGGCAAGCTCAAGGTGCAGGAGGACGTCATCGACGGCATCGAGAACACGCCGCAGGCGCTGATCGGCCTGCTCGCCGGCGAAAACCGCGGCAAGCGCATGGTGAAGGTGTAGGCAAAAGGAAACGCTGGAAATTCCGTCATCCTGAGGTGCGCGCTCTTGCGCGCCTCGAAGGATGCACGGCCCGGATATCGCGGCTCGGAGACAGCCGGGCCGTTCGCCCTTCGAGACGGCCGCTTCGCGGCCTCCTTAGGGTGACGGAGATAGATTTTGGTGCGCGGTCCTAATGTGCCGTGCCCGACGCCTGCGATGCGGGTTGCGGCGCGGCGGTCTTGCCTTTCTTCGCCTTGCGCCAGTTCTCGAAACTCTGCACCACGACGAAGAACGCCGGCACGAACAGCACGGCGAGGCAGGTCGAGGCGATCATGCCGGAGAACACGGTGATGCCGATCGACTTGCGGGCGTTGGCGCCGGCGCCGGTCGCGATCACCAGCGGCAGCACGCCGAGGATGAAGGCAAACGACGTCATCAGGATCGGCCGGAATCGCGCGCGCGCCGCGTCGATCGCCGAATCCAGCACCGACCGCCCGTCGCGCAGATGACGCTCCAGCGCGACCTCGACGATCAGGATCGCGTTCTTGGCCGACAGCGCGATCAACAGGATGGTGCCGATCTGGGTGTAGAGGTTGTTCTCGATATTCAGGCTCAGCAGCACCAGCGTCGGGCCGAGCAGCGACAGCGGCACGGCCAGGATCACCGAGATCGGCGCGTACCAGCTCTCATATTGCCCGGCGAGCACGAGATAGACCAGGAGCAGCGCCAGCGCGAACACATAGTAGATCTGGCTGCCGACCTCCTTCTCCTGGTACGACATCGCCGTCCACTCGAAGCCCGAGCCGGGCGGCAGCGTCTTTGCCGCGATCTCCTCCATCAACGCCATCGACTGGCCGGACGAGTAACCCTGCGCCGGCAGCCCGATGATGGAGGCGGATGGATAGAGGTTATAGAGGCTGATCAGCGACGGTCCGATCGAGGGCGTGATCTTGGCGACCGTGCCGAGCGGGATCATGTCGCCGTTGCTGTTGCGTACCATCATGTTCTCGATGTCGCGCAGGCTCAGGCGGTACTGTGCCTCGGCCTGGGTATAGACCTGGAAGGTGCGGCCGAACTTGGTGAACTGGTTGACGTAGCTGGCGCCGAGATAGGTCGACAGCGCCGCGAAGATCTGGTCGGGGGTGACGTGCAGGGTCTGCGTCTTGATGCGATCGACGTCGACGTCGAACTGCGGCACCATCGAGCGGAACGACGACTGGACCCGCTGCAGCGCGCTTTGGGTCTGCGCATTGGCCACGATCGCGCCGGTGACCGCCTGCAGCTTGCCGTAGTCGGCATTGCCGTCGCGCAGCTCGACCTGCATGGCAAAGCCGGCGGCGTTGCCGATGCCCTGGATCGGCGGCGGCGGGATCACCAGGATGCGCGCCTCCGGGATCACCGCGAGCTTGTCGTTGAGCCCGTAGACCAGCGAACGCAGATCCTCGCCCGGCCCGCGCGCGCCCCAGTCCTTCAGGATCAGATAGGCGACGCCGGCATTGGCGAGGCTCGAGGAGTTGTCGAGCGCGGAGATGCCGGCGATGCTGACCACCTGGTCGACGCCGGGGGTCTTGCCGGCGATCCTGGTGACCTCGTCGAGCACGTGCTGGGTGCGGTCGAGGGCCGCGCCGTCGGGCAATTGCACCGCGGCGAGCAGATAGCCTTGGTCCTCGATCGGAATGAAGCCGGTCGGCACCCGCGACAGGCCGTAGCCGGCAAGCCCGATGATGACGAGCGCAACGGCGACCGAGGTCTTGGCATGCCCGGCGATGCCGCTGACCAGCCGTGTATAGCCGCGCTCCAGCCGGTCATAGACCGCGTTGAAACCGCGATAGAAGAAGTTGCGCTGCTCGGGCGGAGCGGGAGGACGCAGCCATAGCGCGCACTGTGTCGGCTTCAGCGTCGCGGCGTTGACGGCGCTGAGCAGCGCGGTGGCGGCGATCACCAGCGCGAATTGCGCGTACATCCGCCCGGTCAGCCCGGGCAGGAACGCCGCCGGCAAAAACACCGAGATCAAGACCAGCGTGATGCCGACGATCGGCGCGAACAATTCGTCCATCGCCTTGATCGCGGCGTCGTGGCCCGACATGCCGCGCTCGATATTGTGCGCCGCGCCCTCGACCACGACGATGGCGTCGTCGACCACGATGCCGATCGCCAGCACGATCGCAAACAGCGTCGAGAGATTGATGGTGAAGCCGAGCGCGGCCATGGCCGCGAACGCGCCGATGATCGTGACCGGCACGGTGGTTGCCGGCACCAGCATCGCCCGCCAGTCCTGCAGGAAGACCAGGATCACGACCAGCACCAGGAGGCCGGCTTCGAACAGGGTCTTGTAGACCTCCTCGATCGAAGCGTTGACGAATTTGGTGGTGTCGAACGGCGTGTCGTATTTGATGTCCTGCGGGAACTGCTTGGCGAGCTCCGCCATCTTCTTCTCGACGGCCTTCTCGACCTGCAAGGCATTGGCGCCCGGCGACTGGAACACGCCGATGCCGGTCGCGGGCTTCTGGTTCAGCGAGAATATCTGGCTGTAGGTCTGCGCGCCGAGCTCGACCCAGCCGACGTCGCGGACCCGGGTGACGTCGCCGACATTGCCTGACTTGACGATGATGTCCTCGAACTGGCTCTTGTCGTCGAGCCGGCCGTTGACATTCAGCGTGTACTGGAACGCCTGGCCCGCCGGCGTCGGCGGCGCGCCGACCTGGCCGGCGGTGACCTGCTGGCTCTGCTGCTGGATCGCCTGGATGACGTCCTGCGGCACCAGCCCGCGCACCTGCAGCTTGTTCGGATCGAGCCAGACCCGCATCGAGTATTGCCCGGCGCCGAACACCGTGACGTTGCCGACGCCCGAGAGGCGGGACAGTTCGTCCCGGATGTTGATGGTGGCGTAGTTCGACAGGAACAGGCTGTCATAGGTCTTGTTCGGCGAGGTCAGCGTCACGAACAGCAGGATCGAGGTCGACCGCTTCTGGACCGTGACGCCCTGGTTCTGCACCGAGGTCGGCAGCTGCGACAGCGCGCTGGAGACACGGTTCTGCACCAGCACCTGCGCGAAATTGAGGTCGGTGCCGATCTTGAAGGTCACCGTCAGCGTATAGGTGCCGTCGGCGCCGCTGTAGGACTGCATGTACAGCATGTCCTCGACGCCGTTGACCTGCTGCTCGATCGGCAGCGCCACGGTGTCGACCACGGTCTTGGCCGAGGCGCCGGGATAGCGCGTCGTCACCTGCACCGTCGGCGGCACCACGTCGGGATATTGCGCGACCGCGAGATTATACAGCGCCACGCCGCCGATCAGGATCATCAGGATCGCGATGACGTTGGAAAGGACCGGGCGCTCGATGAAGAATTTCGAGATCATGGCGCGTGCGTCCTATTTGGCGGCTGTCGGCGCCGCGTCGGCCTTCTGCACCTGCGGATCGACCTTCTGCCCGGGGATCGCGCGTAGCAATCCGGCGGTCACGACGCGGTCATCCCCCTTCAGGCCGCTCTCGATGACGCGCAGCCCCTCATCGAGCGGGCCGGTCGTCACCTTGCGCTGCTCGACCACATTCTCGGCATTGACGACCAGCACGTAGCGGCCGGCCTGGTCGCTGCCGATCGCGACGTCAGGCACCAGCAGCGCGTTGTCCTGCTTTTCGAACGGCACGCGAACGCGGACATAGAAGCCGGGCAGCAAGGTCCGGTCCGGATTTGCGAACACGCCGCGGACCGCGAGCGTGCCGGTCGACTGGTTGAGGGTCGGCGAGATGTAATCGAGCTTGCCCTTGTGCGGAAAGCCGGTCTCGGTCTGCAGGCCGACCTCGACCGGCAACTGCCTGAGTTCGTTGACCGTCAGGCCACGACGGCGCGCTTCATCCCGCACCCGCTGCACGTCCTGTTCGTTGACGTTGAAATTCACATAGATCGGGTTGAGCTGCACGATGGTGGCAAGCTGGGTCGGCGACGCCACGCCGACCAGCTCGCCGACCGAGACCAGGTGATTGCTGACGATGCCGTCGAACGGCGCGGCCACGTTGGTGTAGCCGTAGTTGACCGCCGCGATCTTGGTGTTGACCTGGGCCTGCTGCAGGCTGGCCTGGGCGTTGTCCCGGGTCGACGTCGAGGTATCAAGGGTCGCCTGCGAGACCGCCTGCCGCTGCACCAGATCGGTCTGCCGCTTGAAGTCGAGCTCGGCCTGCTTCAGCGTCGCCTGCGCGCCGACCTCTGCGGCCTGCGCCTGTTCCAGCTTCAGCTTGTAGGTCTCCGGCTCGATCGTGAACAGCGTGGTCCCCGCCTTCACGAAGGAGCCGTCCTGATAGTTGATCGTCTGCAGGAAGCCCTGCACGCGCGCGACCAGATCGACGGTCTGGATCGGCGCGGTGTTTCCGGTGGCGTCCAGATAACGTGTGATGGCGCGCTGCACCGGCGGCGCAACCTCGACCTTGGGCGGCGGCGGCGCAACAAAACTGTTTTGCTCGCAGGCACTTAAACTGACGAAGGCCGATACGACGAACGCGACGCGCGCAAGCGGTGCATTTCGCACCCGCACAAAATTGCTCTGACCGAAATGTGCCGACGCGCGCGCATGCCTCATTTCCGAGCCTCGATTCAAATGACTTAATTTAAAGATCTCGTGACGGGCAAAAAATCCGGCTGCTTCATCCATAGCAACAATCCGCTTGCAGCGGAACTCGAAAGCGAAAATGATGTCGCGCCGAGGTTGTTACAACAAGACTTTTTCAGAACTCAGTTCAGTTGAGCCGGATGCCTCCGGCGCGACCAGAGGATTTATTCAGATGATCAATGCGTTGACACGAGCAACGAAGCTGTCCGCATGTCTTGCGCTTGCGGCATTCATGAGCACCGCACCGGCCTTGTCGCAGGCGCCGACCCAGGCGCAGCGCGACGCCATCAAGTCGCAATGCCGCAACGACTACATCGCCCACTGCTCCAGCGTACCGCCGGGCGGCGAAGCCTCGCTGCAATGTCTGCAGAAGAACATGGCAAGCCTCGGCGCGGGCTGCGCCAGCGCGGTGAAGGCCGTCGAAGCGCCGGCCGCCGCACCGAAGGCAGACACCGCGCCGGCGGCGGCCAAGACCGAAGCTGCTCCCGCGGCAACGGCCAAGCCTGCCACCGAAGCCGCCGCACCGAAGGCGGCCGGGACGCCGTCCAACGCGCAGATCTCCGCGATCCGCAGCGCATGTCGATCCGATTATCCCAAGGTTTGCGCGGGCGTGCCGACCGGCGGCGCGCCGGCGCTGCAGTGCCTCGAAAAGAACAAGGGCAAGCTTTCGCCGGCCTGCGAGAAGGCCGTGGCCGCCGCTGGTGGCGGTGCCGCCGCGCCGGCCGCGGGCGCTGCAGCGACGACGGCAGCACCAGCCGCGGCGCCGGCCGTAATCGCGTTGCGGCCGCTACGGCCGCGCGAAGAGCTTCTCGTGCTGCGCTCGGCCTGCGGCGCCGACGTCCGCTCGATCTGTGGCGGCGTCCAGCCGGGCGGCGGGCGGATCGTGCAGTGCCTGGCGACCAATGCGGGCTCGCTGTCGCCGGCGTGCCGCGACGTGCTGGCGCCGTTCGCGGCGCGGTAATCCTGTTGTCACGCGATCGACCGGAAAAGGGGAGCGAACAATGCTGCGCATTATCCTGACCGCTGCGCTGCTCTGCGGCGCAACCGCCGTCTACGCTCAGGAGCTGACATCAGCACAACGCGACGCCTGCATGGGCGATTACGAGAAGTTTTGCAAAAGCGTGACGCCCGGCGGCGGCCGCATCATCGCCTGTCTCGCCAAGCAGAGCGACAAGCTGGCGCCCGCCTGCAAGAAGGTGCTGGCGGAAGCGGAGAAGAAATAGCCGCGCAGGCGGTGAGACGACATGTGCCCGGCGATTTGCCGGGCACGGAACCGTAGCACCTTGTTGTCATCTACGGGCCAAGCATACCTCACCCGGGAGAGGGAATTTCATGCGTTCAATATTGCTGATCGCCGCAGCCCTGCTGTCCTTTGCCGCGACCATGACCTTTGAGTCCTCCGATGCCAACGCAGTCGTCTGCGCACGCGGCGTCTATCGCGCCGGCTGCGCCGGTCCCAACGGTGCGGTCGTCGCCCGCAAACCCGTCGCCGCCGGCTGCCGCTGGGTGTGGGTCGGCGGGGTCAAGGTCCGCCGCTGCTACTGAGACTTTCAGCCCCAGGCGGCTAGTCGCCGCGCGCATTTTCCCTCTGGCGTTCCCGCCAGAGGGCGACTAGTCTGAACCCAAATTGTAAGTACACTGTCAATCTGGGAGGCAGACGTTGCGGATCGCCGTGATCGGCGGAGGGCCCGGTGGGCTCTATTTCGCCTATCTCTGGAAGAAGCGTCATCCCGACGCCGAGATCGACCTGTTCGAGCAGAACGCGGCCGGTGCCACCTGGGGCTTCGGCGTGGTGTTCTCCGAGCAGGCGCTGGACTTCCTGCGCGCCGACGACCCCGAGACGGTCGACGCCATCGCCCCGCTTATGGAGAGCTGGAAGAACATCACCCTCAATCTGCGCGGCGAGAGCGTCGAGATCGACGGCGTCGGGTTCTCCTCGATCGGCCGGCTGGCGCTGCTGACGATCCTGCAACAGCGCGTCCGCAGCACAGGCGTCACGCCGCGCTTCGACACCGTGGTGCAGTCGGTCGACCAGCTCAGGGGTTACGACCTGATCGTCGCCGCCGACGGGCTGAACTCGATGGTCCGCCGCGGCTTCGAGGCCACCTTCGGCGCGTCGGTCTCGCATTCCTCAAACAAGTTCGCCTGGTACGGCACCACGAAAACCTTCGCGACGCTGTCGCAGACCTTCGTGGCGACCGAGCGCGGCAGCTTCAACGCCCATCACTATCGCTATGCGAAGGACATGAGCACCTTCCTGGTCGAGTGCGATGCGGCGACCTGGGCGGCCTACGGCTTCGCCGACAAGAGCGTCGAGGAGTCGCAGGCGATTTGCGAAGACGTATTCGCCGCGACGCTGGACGGCCACCGGCTGATCTCGAACAAATCGGTGTGGCGCAATTTCCCGTGGATCTGGAACGAGCGCTGGTCGCACGGCAACATGGTGCTGATCGGCGACGCCTTGCATTCGGCGCATTTCTCGATCGGCTCGGGCACGCGGCTTGCGATCGAGGATGCGATCGCGCTGACCAAGGCGCTGGAGACCGAGAGCGGCATCGCCGCCGCGCTTGCCCGCTACGAGAGCGAGCGCAAGCCGATCGTGAAGAAGCTCGTCACCGCGGCGCGGACCAGTGCCGACTGGTACGAGCATTTCCCCGCGCACATGACGCTCGATCTGATGGATTTCGCCTACAGCTACATCACCCGCTCCGGCCGGATCGACGACGCGCGGCTGCGCGCGATGTCGCCCACCTTCATGGCCCGCTACGCAGCCGCAAAGGGACAATCATGACCGGGATCGCTGACCAGGTTCCACTGGACAATCCCGGTGCGCGCGAGATCGGCTTTACGATCCCCGAGCGCTACAATGCGAGCTGCATCCTGTTCGACAATCTCGGCAACGGGAATGCCGAGCGCCTGGCGCTGACCGGCCCGGCCGGCACGCGGACCTATCGCGAGCTCTGCACTGAGGCCGCACGCTGGGGCCACGCCTTCCGGTCGCTCGGGCTGCAGCGCGGCGACCGCGTCCTGCTGTTCCTCGACGACACCCCGGCCTATCCCGCGGCATTTTTCGGCGCGGTGCGCGCCGGCTTCGTGCCGCTCTTGATCAACACGCTGACGACGCCCGAGCTGCTGCAATTCTACCTGTCCGACGCCGGCGCGCAGGTCGCGGTCACCGATGCGGAATTCTGTGCGCGCTTCAACGCGGAAGCCTGCAAGGACACGCCGCTACGCACGCTGGTCGTGGTCAACGGCGCCGCCGGCGATCACGCCGTCGCCAAGGCGCGCAACGCCGACGAATGGCTGCAAGGATTTCCGATCGAGCTCGACGCGGCCGACACCCACCGCAACGAGATGGCGTTCTGGATGTATTCGTCGGGGTCGACCGGCCGTCCCAAGGGCATCGTGCATCTGCAGCACGACATGGCCTATAGCGAGCGCGCCTTTGCCCGCAACGTGCTGAAGCTAGAGCCCGGTGACATCTGCTTCTCGGTGCCGAAGATCTTCTTCGCCTACGGTTTCGGCAATTCGATCACGTTTCCCTTCTCGGTCGGCGCCGCGACGCTGCTGCTGCCCGGCCAGCCGAAGCCGGCCACGATCTTCGCGGCGATCGGACAATATCGGCCGACCGTGTTCTTCGGCCTGCCGACGCTCTACATCTCGCTGACCAAGGCCGAGGGCGCCGAGCAAACCGATTTCTCCTCGCTGCGGATGGCGGTCTCGGCTGCCGAGGTGCTGTCGGCCGATGTGTTCAACGGCTGGAAGCGGCTCACCGGGCTCGAGATCATCGAAGGCCTCGGCTCGACCGAAGTGCTGCACGTCTATCTCAGCAACCGCGCGGAGCGAAAGAAGCTCGGCGCCGCCGGCCTGCGCGTGCCCGGCTACGAGATCATGCTGCGCGACAGCGACGGCCGCGAGGTCGGCGACAATGAGGAAGGCATCTTGTGGGTGCGCGGCGATTCCGCGACGCCACTGTACTGGAACCGGCCGGACAAGACCGCCGAGACCGTGCGCGAGGACGGCTGGATCTACACCGGCGACCGCTTCATGCGCGACAGCGACGGCTTCCACTTCTTCCGCGGCCGCGCCGACGATCTGATCAAGATCTCCGGCCAGTGGGTCTATCCGCTCGAAGTCGAGCTCTGCCTCGCCGATCACCCCGACGTCCGCGAATGCGCCGTCTACGCCGCCGAATTGCCTGACCGGCGCATGACGCTGCGCGCCGTGGTTGTCATGAACAAGGCCGGCTTCGACACGGCCGAAGCGACGCGGCGGCTGCAGGATTACGTCAAGACAAAGCTGTTGCCGTACAAATACCCGCGCGAGGTCAAATTCATCGACGAGCTGCCGAAGACCGGCACCGGCAAGATCGACCGGCAGGCGGTGATGCGGATGTGAGTGCGCCAGACTGCGCAACACTGCCGCCACACATTCGATGTCGTCCCGGCGAAAGCCGGGACCCATAACCACAAATGTGTGTGGCGCGAGGGCTGGAGCCCCAACCTGCCACAACAGCAGCCATCGGTGGTTATGGGTCCCGGATCGCGCTCGCTACGCTCGCTTGTCCGGGACGACGAGCAAGTAGCTGCCCCGCCATCCAGCCACACATTCAATGTCGTCCCGGCGAAGGCCGGGACCCATAACCACAAATGTGTGTGGCACGAAGGCTGGGGCCCCAGCCTGCCATCACAACAGCCTTCGGTGGTTATGGGTCCCGGTTCGCGCTCGCTACGCTCGCTTGTCCGGGACGACGAGCATTAGCTGCCCGCCATCCAGCCACACATTCGATGTCGTCCCGGCGAAGGCCGGGACCCATAACCACAAATGTGTGTGGCGCGAAGGCTGGGGCCCCAGCCTGCCATAATAACAGCCTTCGGTGGTTATGGGTCCCGGATCGCGCTTCGCTTGTCCGGGACGACGAGGGAGAATGCGGCGAGCAGCCGCGTGTATCGACTGCCGGGCAGTTACGCCTTTAGCCCGGTGCCGCCATACAGCCACGCGATATCGTCACACCACTCGGCCTGCGACTTCGCGCTCATGATCGCGTTGCGGATGCGGGCGTGCTCACCTGCGGGATGGTAGACGTGTTCGCCGATCGCGCGTGACATCAGTTGCACGCGCGCGGTGCGCGGGAAGCGTTGCGCGCTGTAGGCTTCGAGCGCCGCTGTCTGGTCATCGTAACTGGCCAGCATGTGCGACAGGCAGACCGCGTCCTCCATCGCCTGGCAGGCGCCCTGCGCGAAATATTGCAGCATCGGATGCGCGGCGTCGCCGAGCAGCACCACGCGGCCGTCGATCCATTGCCCGTTCGGATCGCGGTCGCACAGCACCCAAAGCTTCCAGTTGGTGCCGTGGCGGATGATGTTCTGCGCCCGCTCGTGGACATGGGTAAAACCCTTCATCACCTCGGCTTCGGAGACCGGCTTGCCCGCGACCGGCTCCGGCGCATTGTTGTGATAGGTGACGACGAGGTTGAACACCTTCCAGCCCGACAGCGGGTAATGCACGATGTGGCATTTCGGGCCGGCCCACAGCGTGGCCGCGTTCCAGCGCAGATCCTCCGGCATCCGCTCGGTCGGAATCACCGCGCGATAGGTCGTGTGGCCGGAGACGCGCGGCGGACCGTCCGCCGTGACCTGCTTGCGGATGTTCGACCACAAGCCATCGGCGCCGATCAGAAGACGGCCGCTGATCCGCTCGCCACCCGCGAGCTTTGCCGTCACGGACGAGCCATCCTGCTCGTAGCCGATCACCTCGCTGGACACGCGTAGCTCGATCAGTTCGTGGCTTTGGCACGCGCGCAGGAACACGCCGTGCAGATCGCCGCGGTGCACGACGGCATAGGGATTGCCGAACCGCGCGCGAAACGCATCGCCGAGATCGATATGGGTGATCTCGTCGGCGGTCAGCGCATCCATCAGCCGGAGCTGATCGATATAGACGGCCATGTTGCGCGCGGCCTCGCCGACGCCGAGATAGTCGAAGGCGTGGAACGCGTTCGGGCCGAGCTGGATGCCGGCGCCGATCTCACCGAGCGCGGCAGCCTTCTCCAGCAAGATGGAGCGGATGCCCTTCTGCGCGAGGCCGAGCGCCACGGCGAGGCCGCCGATGCCGCCGCCCGCGATCAGGACAGGTCTCGTCTCCGCCATCAGCCCGACCTCCCGAGATGTTCGAGCGCGTCCTCGGCGCGCAGCGGCACCCGCGACGCCTCGTTGTTGAGGTCGACGAGCTGGGTCAACAGCGCCAGCAACGTCTTGCGGTCGGCCGGCTTCAACGGCTGCAGCATCCGCGCCTGTGCCTTGTCGACCGAGGGCATGATATCGCTCAGCACCGCCGCGCCGGCCTTGGTAAGATGGAGCAGCTTGACCCGCTTGTCCTCGGGCGCCGGCTTGCGCACGATGAACTCCTTGGCCTGCAGCCGCTCGATCACGTTGCCGAGCGTGGAGCGGTCGAACGCGATCACCGCCGAGAGCCTTGTGGCGTCGATGCCGGGATGGGTCGAGATCGTGACCAGCGCGGCATATTGCACCGGCGTCAGGTCGAACGCCTTGCACTCCTCGATGAACAGCGCGACCGCGATCTGCTGCATCCGCCGGAACAGATAGCCGGGCGCGGTGTAGACCGCGTCCATCGTGACGGGCGTTGGCTTGTTATTCGGCATCGGGCTGCTTGTCCGGGGCGGCGTCGGCAAACGCCTTGACCTGTTTGGCCGCGGCCTCGGCCTTGAGCAGGCGCGGATAGGCCGAGACGTCGACGCCGAAGCGCCGCGCATTGGCGAGCTGCGGCACCAGGCAGAGATCGGCCAGCGTCGGCTGGTTGCCAAAGCAGAACGGCCCGGACTCCGCCGCAATGAGGGTCTCGCAGGCCGACAGTCCCTCGCGATTGGCCCAGGCCGCCCATTCCGTCACCTGCGCTTCGGGCAGGCCGAGCTGACGCAGCCGCGCCAGCACCTTCAAATTCTGCACCGGATGGGTGTCGCAGGCGATCGCCTGCGCAAACGCCCGCACCTTGGCGCGCCGCAGCGGATCGTTCGGCAGCAGCGGCGGGTTGGGATTGGTCTCGTCGAGCCATTCGATGATCGCGAGCGACTGGGTGAGGATCGCGCCAGCATCGCTTTCCAGGGTCGGCACCAGCCCCTGCGGATTGATCGCGAGATAGGCCGGCGCGCACTGCTCGCCCTTGCGCAAATGATGCGGCAGATGCTCCGACGTGAGCCCCTTCAGATTGAGGGCGATCCGGACCCGGTAGGACGCGCTGCTCCGGAAATAGCCATGCAGCTTCATCGGAACCTCCCTTGCATTGTTCTGCTTTGACGCGTTTTCTTCACGCGAACCGGTATCCACTTCGCTCGAAAACGCTTTGGCTTGATTGACGCTAGCCATATTGTCAGTATACTGTCAATTAAATTGCACCAACAAGAATGATGGGAGGCTTGCCATGGAAGCCGTGCAGAAGACCCCTGAGCGCGAGGCGTTCTACAAGAAGATCGACGGCCAGAACCTCTCGGCGCTGTGGAACGTGATGAACGATCTGATCACGCCTGAGCCGAGGAGCGCCTGCCGTCCGCACTTATGGAAGTTCGACCAGATCCGCGACTACATGAACGAGGCCGGCAAGCTGATCACGGCCAAGGAGGCCGAGCGCCGCGTGCTGGTGCTGGAAAATCCCGGCCTGCGCGGCCAGTCCAAGATCACGACATCGCTGTTCGCGGGCGTGCAGATGGTGGTGCCGGGCGACATCGCCCCCGCCCATCGCCATGCCCAATCGGCGCTGCGCTTCGTGCTCGAGGGCAAGGGCGCGTTCACCGCCGTCGACGGCGAGCGCACCGCGATGTCGCCGGGCGATTTCGTCATCACCCCGTCGATGACCTGGCACGACCATTCCAACGAAACCAATGAGCCGATGTTCTGGCTCGACGGGCTCGACATCCCGATGGTGCAGTTCTTCGACTGCTCGTTTGCCGAAGGCGCCAAGGAGGACCAGCAGTCGATCTCCAAGCCGGCCGGCGCGAGCTTCGCGCGCTACGGACACAATCTGCTGCCGATCGACCAGAAGCGGACGTCGAAGACCTCGCCGATCTTCAACTATCCCTATGAATACACCCGCGAGGCGCTGGAGAAGGCCAAGGTTAGCGACGAGTGGGATGCCTGCCACGGCCTGAAGCTGAAGTTCTCCAATCCCGAGACCGGCGATTTTGCGATGCCGACCATCGGCACCTTCATCCAGCTGCTGCCGAAGGGTTTCAAGACCGCACGCTATCGCGCAACCGATGCGACCGTGTTCGCCGCGATCGAGGGCAAAGGCCGCACAAGGGTCGGCGACCAGACCTTCGAGTGGGGACCGCGCGATTTGTTCGTGGTGCCCAGCTGGCACTGGGTCACCCACGAGGCCGATGCCGACTCCGTGCTGTTCTCGTTCTCCGACCGCCCGGTGCAGCAGAAGCTCGACCTGTTCCGCGAGGACAGGGGCAACGCGTAACGATCGTCTGCGCAAGGCACGCAGCGCCCACCCCACGTCGTCCCGGCGAAGGCCGGGACCCATTACCACCAATCTCGATTGGTTGAACGCGTTGGGGCCCCAGCCTTTTTCTAACAACCACGCCCCGTGGTTATGGGTCCCGGCTTTCGCCGGGACGACACCTTGGATGTGGCGGGCAGCGCGCCTCACCGCCAGTGCAGCAGGCGCGTCTCGAGCAAATTGATCAGCTTCCCCACCACGAGCCCGAACAGCGACAGGATCACGACGCCGGCGAGCAGCTGATCGGTCTGCATCAGATTGCCGGCCTGCAGCACGAAGGCGCCGATGCCGTATTGCGCGCCGATCATCTCGGCGCTGACCACGAGCAGCAGCGCCACCGACGTGGTGATGCGGAAGCCGGCGAGGATCGAGGGCAGCGCGCCGGGCCAGATCACGCGGCGCACGATGGCGTGGAACGGCACGTTGAAGCTTTGCGCCATTCGGATCAGATTGCGCGGCACCGCATCGACGCCGCTATAGACCGAGATCGCGGTCGAGAAGAACACGCCAAGCGCAATGGTCGCGATCTTCGGCTCCTCGCCGATCCCGAGCCAGAGGATCAGGAGCGGCAGCAGCGCGATCTTCGGAATCGGAAACAGCGCCGAGATGAAGG
This sequence comes from Bradyrhizobium sp. Mp19, assembly GCF_029952935.1. Classification (NCBI taxonomy): domain Bacteria; kingdom Pseudomonadati; phylum Pseudomonadota; class Alphaproteobacteria; order Hyphomicrobiales; family Nitrobacteraceae; genus Bradyrhizobium; species Bradyrhizobium sp. Mp19. The sequence continues at coordinate 54,574 of NZ_JASAUT010000025.1, forward strand.
TGATGCCGACGCCGCGCGCCATGGTCGACAGCCCGATCGCAAAGCCGACCACGACGCCGGCGGCCGTGCCGATGAGCCAGCCGGTGCCGATCCGCATGATCGACCACGACAGGTGCTGCCACAGCGCGCCCGACATCGCGAGCTCGGTGATCGCAACCGCGATCGCCGACGGCGCCGGCAGGAACAGCGGATTGACCCACCCTGCGCTGCCGGCGAGCTGCCAGACCGCGATCACCAGCGCGAGCGCGATCCAGCCGGCATGTCGGCTGCCGCCAGGCGTGAAGCCGGCGCCGCGAAACGCGACCGGGCGCGTCGCCTCCGCCGATTGGTCTTTCGTTTCCCGCGGCGCGCGGTCAAGCATGCTGGACCTCGCGTTCGGCATCGATCGCCTCCTTCCGGATCAGCGACCACAGCTCACCCTGCAGCGCGGCCATCGGCCCGCGTGCGTCCGTCGTGCCGCGCTCGGCGCGCGTCATCGGGATGGTCACGATTTCCCGGATGCGGCCAGGGCGGCGCGACAGCACCACGACGCGATCGGCGAGCCGCACCGCTTCCTCGAGATTATGCGTGACATAGACCGCGCCCATCGCGCCGTCGGCGAGCAGACGCACGAAATCCTCCATCAGGAGCTCGCGGGTCTGCGAATCCAGCGCCGACAGCGGCTCGTCCATCAGCAGGATCGCGGGGCGAACCGCGAGTGCCCGCGCAATGCCGACGCGCTGGCGCATGCCGCCGGACAGCTGCTTCGGATAGGCGGCGCGAAAATCCGACAGCCCGGTGCGACGCAGCGCATCGTCGACCACGGCGCGGCGCTCGCCGGCACCGAGCGGCGTGTGCAACAACGGAAACGCGACGTTCTCCTCGACCGTGTTCCACGGCAGCAGGGCAAAGTCCTGGAACACGAAGGTCAGCGGATTGAGGCTATCAGCCGGCGCCGCGCCGCGCAGCTCGGCGGCGCCTGCAGCTGGCCGCAGCAAGCCGCCAAGAATGGAAAGCAGCGTGCTCTTGCCGCAGCCGGACGGACCAACGATCGCGACGATCTCGCCGGCGCGAACCGTGAAGGAGACGTCGTCGAGCACGTCGAGCGCGCCGAAGCGATGGCTGATATGGTCGGCGATCAGGTCCATGGCGTCATGAACTCACTGCCAGACCCGTCACCCCCGCGCAAAGGCTTTGCCTTTGTCGCTGGAGGAGCCGCGCAGCGGCGTCTCGAAGGGTCGACGGCCCGGATGTAGCAGCTCGGCCGTCGACCCTTCGAGACGCGCGCAAGGGCGCGCTCCTCAGGGTGACGGGGTCAGAGTGGTGCGCGCGGCTCATCATCAATCCGCCTTCACATAATCCTTGGCGATGATCGCATTCGCGTCAAAGCCCTTATCCACAAAGCCCTGCCCCTGCAGCCATTTGATCTGGTTGTCGAGGTTCTTCACGTCGAGCTTGCCGTCGGGATCGATATAGGCGCAATTGCCGACCACCTGCGCGACCGGCAGGTTGGTGTATTTGGCGATGATCTCGAGCAGCGGCTTGGTCTTGTCGTTGATCGGCGCCACGCCGTCCTTGATCGCAGTCAGGATCACGTCGTGATATTCGTGGTCGGCACGGGTGAGCGCGGTGAGCAGCCTGGTTACCAGCGGTGCGTTGGTCAGCGCCTTCGGCGACGCGAAGATGGCCCCTAACTGCCACGGCGTCTCGTCGCCAACCCAGCCGAGCAATTTCGCGCCGTTGGAATCCATCAGCGTCCGCGCGGTCGAGACCGGCAGCAGCGCGGCGTCGACGGTTTCGCCCTTCAGCGCCGCGGCCGCGTTCGACAGCGACTGCAGCGGCACCACCTTCACGTCGGACAGCCTGAAGCCGTATTTGTCGGCGAGCAGGCCGAGCGAATAATGGAAGCTGGAGCCGACCTGGGTCACCGCGACGCGCTTGCCCGCCAGATCCTTCGGCGTCTTCAGTCCGGCGGCATAGGCGTTGTTGCTGGCGAAGTAGCCGATCAGGGGATAGCCGGCCTTCTCGCGGCTCATGCCGCCGATCACCTTCAGCGTGCCCTTGCCGGCCAGATTGTAGAGGCCGGCGGTGACGGCGGTGATGCCGAAATCGACATCGCCCGACGCGGTCGCAACCGCGATCGGCTGCGCCGCGTCGAAGAACTTCAGCTCGACGTCGAGCCCGGCGTCGCGGAAATAGCCCTTGTCCTGCGCGATGAACACCGGCGCCGAGGACGACAGCCGCAACACGCCGATCTTCGCCTTCAGGAGATCATCGGCCCGCGCGAGACCGCTCGCGACCCACACCAGGAGACCCGCGAGTGCGAGCCGCGCCCAACCTCTCATTGCCGTCTCCACTCATAATCCTTCAGGCACAGCCTGATCGCGGCCGATGAACGCGCCCTGTGTGCCGAGCTGTTGTTGCAACTTTTCGACGGAAATGTCGCGCGGAATCGTATTGCCCGACAGCGCGAGCGCGGCCGCGGTTCCCGCCGCCTCACCCATCACAAAGCAGGCACCGGAGACCCGCGCCGCCGATTGCCCTTCATGGGTCATCGACGCGCAGCGGCCGGCGACCAGGAGATTGTCGACGCCTTCCGGTACCAGCATGCGGTACGGCAACTCGTTATAGCCGCGGCTCTCCGGGATCGGCGGAAACTCGAAGATCACATCGCCCGGCACATGGGATTCCTTCGGCCAGCCATTGACGCCAATCGAATCCTCGAACGAGGCGCAGCCCAGCACGTCCTCGCCGGACAGCATGTAGCCGCCGATCACGCGCCGCGTCTCGCGGATGCCGAGCTGCGGCGGCAGATCGACGATGTAGGAATTCTCGAAGCCGGGCACCGTGCGCAGGAACTTGAACGCTTCGACCGCCTGGCGGCGCCCCTCGATCTCGCCGCGCGTCATGTCATCGGGATCGATGCCGGAAATGGCGCCGCCGTCGCTGCGCGTCACCTGGGTGAAATTCACCCGCCATTCGATCTGCGATTTCTGCGGCCGCACGATCGCGGATTTGCGCGGGAATGTGTGGGTGCCGGCGGCCTCGGCCTGCGCCATCCGCTCCGGGATGGTGCGCCATGCATCGCCGGCCTTCGCCGGATCGATGCCGTTGAGGCGGAACATCATCGAGGGGTAGAGCATGCCGCCCTGGTTGTCGCCGACCTCATGGGGCGCACCCGCCCACACTGCGAGGTCGCCGTCACCGGAGCAATCGATGAAGATGCTGGCGCGCACCGCCTGCCGGCCGGCCTTCGTTTCGACCATCAGCGCACGGATGTGCGAACCATCCATGACGACGCCGGCGCCGAGCGCGTGGAACAGAATGTCGACCTTGTGATGCGCCAGCAGATCGTCGGCCGCGATCTTGTAGGCCGCGGTGTCGTAAGCCTGCGCAAAAATCTTGCCGAGGATCAGATGCGGCGCGTTCAGCCCGCCGAGCCGGTCGATCCGCGCCAGCAGGTCGGAGGCGATGCCCTGCACCACGCGGTGCATCTCGCCGAAGATGTTGGCGTGCAGTCCGCAGAAATTGGTCACGCCGGCCGCGGTGCCCATGCCGCCGAGAAATCCGTAACGCTCGATCAGCAAGGTCCGCCGTCCGGCACGCGCCGCGCCGACCGCTGCCGCGATGCCGGCCGGTCCGCCGCCAAGCACCACCACGTCATATTCGCCATAGACCGGGACCTGCCGCGCAGGTTCTTCGATCGTGCTCGCTCGCATCATTTCCGCCCTGAACAAAGTTGATTGGGCCAACTATGAATTGATGCAGATTGCAGTACAATCCACCAAATTATGTAATCAGCTTTCGCGAATCGAGAAAGGCCCGAGGCAGATGGATACGCTGGTCAATCTCGAAGCCTTTCTCGCCACCGCCGATGCCGGCGGCTTTTCCGCCGCGGCGCGCAAGCTCAATATCGCGACATCCGTCGTCGCCAAGCGCGTCACCCAGCTCGAGGAGCGGATCGGCACCGCACTGTTCCATCGCTCGACCCGCCAGTTGCGGCTGACCGAGGCCGGGCAGCAATACGTGCATCGCGCCCGTGGCGTGGTTGCCGATGTCGGCGATCTCTTGTCGCGGATGGGCGAGAAGCAGCGCGACCTCTCCGATCATCTGCGCGTCAAGGCGCCGACCTCGCTGACGGTTGCGCGGCTCGCCGATGCCTTCACGATCTTCCAGAAGCAGAACGGAAGCGTGAAGCTCGAGATCGTGATGATCGATCGCCCGGTCGATCCGGTGACCGAGGGTTTCGACCTCGCGATCGGCGCCTTCCCGCATTCCTTTGGCGGCGTCGTCGATGAACCTTTGTGCCGGCTGCCGCGCCTCGTGTGCGCCTCGCCGGCCTATCTGAAGAAGCACGGCATGCCGAAGCATCCGCGCGACCTGGTCGATCATCGCTGCCTCAGCTTTCTGCCGACCGGACCGGAATGGCCATTCGAGGGACCGCGCGGCCGCATCAATATCCAGGTCCGCCCGATTCTCTCTTCGAACGAAGGCCGCGTGCTGGCGCAAAGCGCGATCGCCGGCAACGGCATTGCGCTGCTCTCGCATTATCTGGTCGCGGACGCGCTGCGCGACGGCGCGTTGCAACCGGTACTCACCGACTTTCCGATCCCCGAATTGTGGGTCAAGGCCGCCGTTCCCGAACGCCGCATCGATGCCGCCGCGGTGCAGGCGCTGCTGAAGACATTGAAAAGATCGCTGTCGCAGCCGCTGTGATGCGACGCCCGCCTTGCCGTTGGCATACCGAGCTGAGACAAAGACGCGAAAGGATCGCCCGCTTGAAACTCCTGATCTCAATGTCGTTTGGTCTCGTCATCGTTGCGACGCCCGCGGCGGCGATCGAGACCTGCCGCTTCATCGAGGCCAAGGCGGAGCGCGAGGCCTGCTACCATCGCCAAGAGCAGGACCTTGCGGCGAAGCGCAAGCCCGAGCCGCCGGTGACGCGGTCGAGCGAATCGAAGACATTCGATCAGCTGCAGCAGATGCGCCGCGACGACGACGAGGTCTATCGCAGCATGCGCGGCATCTGCCGCGGCTGCTGAGCTTACGCGCCGCCGCCCCAGCGGCCCGCGCGCTTCTCGGCGAAGGAGGCAAGCCCTTCAGCAGCTTCCGCGGTCTGCCGCTTGGCCGAATGCAGATGAACGAGGCGCTTGTAGGCCCCATCGTCCACCGCCATGCCGCCGAACGAGCTTTCCATCGCGAGCTTCTTTGTCTCGGCCATCGCATCCGGCGCATTGCCGAGCAGCTGCTCGACGACCTTGGCGCCGGCACTGTCGAGATCGGCTGATGGCACCACCTCATGGACGAGGCCGATGCGGCAGGCATCCTCGGCGCCGAACCGTTCGCCGGTCAGCGCATAGCGGCGCACCTGGCGGACGCCGATCGCGTCGCAGAGCTGCGGGATGATGATCGCCGCGGTCAGGCCCCAGCGCACCTCGGTGATCGAGAACAGCGCATTGTCGGCCGCGATCACGATATCGCAGGCCGAGATCACGCCGGTGCCGCCGCCGAAGCAGCCGCCCTGCACCAGCGCCACGGTCGGGACCGGCAGCGTGTTGAGGCGCTGCACCGCCTCGAAGGTGGCGCGCGATGCCGCCTCGTTCTCCTCGAACGATTTCGGCCGTACGCCGTTGATCCATTTCAGGTCGGCGCCGGCCTGGAAATGCTTGCCGTTGCCCTTCAGCACGACGACGCGCACCGGTTTGGTCGAGAGATCGTCGATCGCGGCCAGCACGCCTGCGATCAGCGCGCCGTCATAGGCATTGTTGACCTCGGGACGATTCAGCGTGACGGTCGCGACCCCGCGCGCATCGAGGCTCCACAGGACTGGGCTGGCCGACATGACGTTGCTCCCTCGTTCGGCATTGCTGTTGTCTTGTACCAGCCTTGCACTATGGCGAGTGCAGATGCCCTGATCCATCACTTTCGAGCGCGCGCGACCGCGCCACGCGCATGACGGGTTGCGCGATGCCCCGCGCTTGTGGAAACTGACGGGACACGCTGCGGAGAATTGTTCCACTCATGCGTATTTGCATTTTCGGCGCGGGCGCCGTCGGCAGCCACTTCGCGGTCCGGCTCGCGCGCGCCGGTCACGATGTGTCCTGCGTGATGCGCGGGCCGCATCTCGACGCGGTCAGGGCCAATGGACTGACGCTGAAGGTCGGCGATAGCAGCGTCACCGCGAAGGTGAAGGCCTCAGCCGACCCTGCCGATCTGGGGCCGCAAGACATCGTCATCAGCACACTGAAGGCGACCGGCATCGGCGCGCTCGCAACCGGGCTCCCGCCGCTGCTTCAGCGCGACACGTCAATCGTGTTCGCGCAGAACGGCATTCCCTGGTGGTACGATCTCGGCCTGCCGCCGCAGCATCCCGCCATCCCCGACCTCGGCTTCCTCGATCCCGGCGGGCATTTGCGCAGCGTCATCCAGAACGAGCGGATCATCGGCGGCGTGATTTTCTCCTCCAACGAGGTGGTCGCGCCCGGCGTCGTCGCGAACCTGTCGCCGGACCGCAACCGCCTCCTGATCGGTGAATGCGACGATCGGCAGAGCGAGCGCATCGCCCGCCTGCGCGCGGCGCTCAGCGACGCCGCGATCGAATCGCCCGAGGTCAAGGAGATCCGCGAGACGATCTGGTCGAAGCTATTGACCAACATGTCGATGTCGGTGCTCTGCCTGTTGACCGGGCTGACCGCGCGCGGCGTCCGCGACGATCCTGACATGCAGGACGTGATCCCGCGCCTGCTCGACGAAGCCAATGCGGTGGCGACACGCTATATCCCCGCCGTCAAGCGCGTCACCCGCAGCGGGCCGGCGCCGGACCACAAGCCATCGATCCTGCAGGATTACGAACTCGGGCGCGCCATGGAGATCGATGTGCTGGTGCGCGCACCGGCGGCATTTGCCCGCGCAGCCGACATTTCGACCCCGATGCTCGACCTGATGGCCGCGCTCGCAATCCAGAAGGCGCGTGACAAGGGCCTGTATCAGGGCTGACAATCCGACCCACCACGATAACAAGCAGGGACATCGAACCATGCAAGTCAAGGACAAGGTCTGCGTCGTCACCGGCGGCGCGAGCGGGATCGGCGAAGCGGTGGCGCGGGCCTATGCGGACGCCGGTGCGCGCGGCGTCGTGGTCGCCGATCTCAAGACCTCGCGCGACAGGCTCGCCAGCGTCGCCGGCGATATCGACGGTCTGGCGGTCACCGCCGATGTCGGGCTCGAGGAGGACATCAAGGCGTTGATCGCCGCGGCCGAGGACAAATATGGCCCGGTCGACGTGTTCTTCTCCAATGCCGGGCTGTCGCGCAAGGGACAAGAAACCGCGTCCGATGCCGACTGGGATGTGAGCTGGCGCGTGCATGTGATGAGCCACGTGTTCGCGGCGCGCGCGCTGGTGCCCGGCATGCTCGCGCGCGGCTCCGGCTATCTCATCAACACTGCATCCGCCGCGGGGCTGTTGGCCTCGCTGAACTCGATGCCATACGGCGTGACCAAGAACGCCGCGGTCGCGCTCGCCGAACACCTCGCCATCCAGTATGGCGATCGCGGCATCCGCGTCTCCGTGCTCTGTCCGCAATCGGTGCAGACGGGGATGACCACGCCGGGCCCGAGTGCCGCGCGCGTTGACGGCGTGCTGCAGCCGGGCGAGGTCGCGCGCATGGTGATCGAGGCGATGGCCGAAGAACGTTTCCTGATTCTCTCCCATCCGCAGGTGCAGGAATACATGCAGCGCAAGGCCACCAATCGCGAGCGCTGGCTGTCCGGCATGCGCCGCCTGCGCGACCGGATCTATGGCGGGGTTGCGTCAACCTGACGGCGGCGCAAATTTCTCCAGCAGGCCGGAATAGGCTTTGGCCGCGGGCGACGCGTAAGCACCGCGGCGCGACGTCGTGAGCTTGAGGCCGGCAAGCGCCTCCGCCTGCTTCACCGCGGCGGCCACGCCGTCGACCACAGGCGCGCCGAACTGCACCGACAGCTCATGGGCAAGATCGGCCATGCCGGCGCAGCCGAGCACGATGGCGTCCGCACCCTTATCCAGCGCGCGGGCGACCTCAGCCTCCAGCCTCGGTCTGGCGCCCGAGCCCGGCTTCTCGAGATCGAGCACCGCGACATCGCAGGCGGTGACCACCGCGCGGTCGGTAAAGCCGTAGCGGCGGACCAGTTCCTCCAGCGGGACGATCGAGCGCGGCAGCGTGGTGACGATGCCGATGCGCTTGGCGATCTGCCCGGCGGTGACCAGCGCCGCCTCGCAGATGCCGACCACCGGATAGCGCGCCGCCGACCGCGCGGCATCGAGCCCGGTATCGTCGAAGCAGGCGATGATGCCGGCATCGGCATCGGGCGTCTTCAGCAGCGCCTCGATCAGCCCGGGAACGGCGAAGGCCTCGTCATAGAAGCCTTCGATCGAGGCCGGTCCCATCGCAGATGTGACGGCGACGATCTCGGTGCTAGGTGCGGCCACCGCCCGCGCGGCGGTCGCGACGGTCGCGGTCATCGACGCGGTGGTGTTGGGATTGACGATCAGGATCCTGGTCATGTGTTTCGACTCACGAATGCTTCGCCGCCCAGCCCGCGAAGGCATCGAGCACCTCGGCCATCACCTCGTGGTCGTCGCGGCCGGAGCGCTTGAGGACATGGAAGGAGTGATCGGCCTCCTGCACCAGATGCAGCGTCGCACGCGCCCCCAATCCCTTCACCACGGGCTCGAGCAGATCGAGCTCGGCCAGCGCATCGCGCGTGCCCTGCAGGAACAGCATCGGGACCTTGACCTCGGCGAGATGCTTGGCCCGCTCGCTCGACGCCCTGCCGGCGGGATGCAGCGGAAAGCCGAGGAACACCAGTCCGCGCACGCCGGCGAGCGGCGCCCTGGCCTGCGCCTGCGAGGTCATGCGTCCGCCGAACGACTTGCCGCCGGCGAACAGCGGCAGTTCGCCGCAATGACGCACGGCTTCCGCCACCGCGGCGCGCACCGTTGCCTGCGCGACGGCGGGCGGATCGGGCCGCTTGCTGCCCTTCTCCATGTAGGGAAACTGATAGCGCAATGTCGCGATGCCGCGCTCCGCCAGGCCCTCCGCGATCACGGCCATCGACGGATGCGTCATGCCGGCGCCGGCGCCATGGGCAAACACATAGGCGCTACGGGCCTGCGCCGGCCGCAGCAGCAGCGCGGACACCGTGCTGTCGTCCGAGACAGTGATCGAAAGCTGTTGTGCAGCTGACGCGTTCAAGATGACATCTCGAAGAATTGTTGCTCCGTTACTTCTAGTCGCAGGCCTCGATGCGCGCAAATGCCGCCGCAACCGGCACGCCGCAAGTGAACTGGCTCACAGCCAGCCAACGTTTCCTTTGCAACATTTCCGTTGTTAGACCAAGCGCCGCCACTGTAGGATGGCGCACACCGTATCACACGCTTAACGCGAACTCGTTTTTCGGCGAACTTTAACATCTCGTCCATATGAGGCGCGGGTACCGCGAATTGGGGGAACGGGGCATGCCTCGCAAGACGATATTCGTCATCGGACTGTTGATTGTCGCCGGCGTCCTCTATTTCAAGGACGATATCGAGACGGTCGCGAGCGGCTTCCGCGTCAAGGTCGTCGACTACCAGCCGCCGGCAAAGACCGTGTGGCTGGATCAGAATGTCAGCGCGGAGCGGCTGCGCTGGTTCTACCACGCCGACCAGGGCACGCGAACCTTCGGCATTCCCCATGAATGGTTCATGGCGCTGGAGCAGCCGACGGTCTGGCCGCTGCTCACCGCGGCGCCACGACTCAGCGAGACCAATTATCTCGGCCGCTTCGGCTTTATTCCCGACACGGTGATTCCGGGCAAACCCGATGCGCTGCCGATCGGCTTCGCGCAGGGCGGCCCGATGGCCGATGCCAACGGCGCGCCCTGGCGCAACCCGCACAGCAAGGCCGACATGACCGGCGTCGGCCTCACCTGCGCCGCCTGCCACACCGGCAGCTTCAGCTATCGCGGCACCGAGATCGTGATCGACGGCGGGCCGGCCAACACCAATCTGTTCGAATTCCAGAAGAGCGTCGGCGTCTCGCTGCTGCTGACGCGGTTCTGGCCGGGCCGCTTCGCGCGCTTTGCCGACGAGATCCTCGGCAAGGATGCCAGCCTCGACGAACGCATGGCGCTGCGCGGCCAGCTCGACCTCGTGCTGAAGCAATACGCCAACATCAATTCGCTGGAGAACAAGGTCGCCGCCAACAGCGTCGAGGAAGGCTATGCGCGGCTCGACGCGCTGAACCGGATCGGCAACCAGGTGTTCTCGATCGACCTGAACAACCCGAACAACTACGCCTCGCATTCGGCGCCGGTGCATTTCCCGCGAATCTGGAACGCGCCGTGGTTCAGCTGGGTGCAATATGACGGCTCGATCATGCAGCCGATGGTACGCAACGCCGGCGAGGCGCTCGGCGTCAGCGCCGAGCTCAACCTGCTCGACGAATCCAAGGGACTTTACAAATCGAGCGCGCGGATCGACGTGTTGCACGAGATGGAGCGGATGATCGCCGGCGAGCCGCCCAGCGAGGACAAGGGCTTTGGCGGACTTGCGTCGCCGAAATGGCCGGAGACCATCCTGCCGCCAATCAACATGGATCTCGCGAAGAAGGGCGGCGAGCTCTACAAGACGCGTTGCCAGGGCTGCCACGGCCCGGCGATCGACAGCAAGGCGCTGCCCGCGAGCGAAGCCTTTGCGCTGTTCAAGGACAAGAAGCGCTGGATCAAGAACGAGGCCGGCCAGCCGCTGCTCGATGTCGAGATGATTCCGATCAGCCATATCGGCACCGACAGCGCGCAAGCCGAGGGCCTCGCGCACCGCACCGTCGAAACGCCGGCCAATCTGAACATCAAGGACGGCAGTTTCGGTCCGGCGCTGGGCGATCTCGTCGAGAAGACCGTCGATTATTGGTACGACCAGAACAAGACCCCGCCGGAAGATCGCAAGCGCATCAACGGCTACCGGCCGAACGAGATCCAGGCGCCGCTCGCCTACAAGGTCCGGCCGCTCAACGGAATCTGGGCGACCCCGCCCTATCTGCACAACGGCTCGGTCCCGACCATCTACGCACTGCTGTCGCCGGTGAAGGACCGTCCGGCAACCTTCTATCTCGGCAGCCGGGAGTATGATCCGAAGGATCTCGGCTATGTCTGGAAGGACAAGATCAGGAACGCCTTCCTGCTCGACACCACCAAGCGCGGCAACAGCAATTCCGGCCACGAATTCTCCAACGAGAAGCGCACCGGCGTGATCGGGGCGGAGCTGAAGGAAGACGAGCGCCGCGCCCTGATCGAGTTCATCAAGACGCTGTAGGCCCCGAACGGGCTGCGCCCCCTCTCCCGCGAGCGGGCAGGGCTATCGCATATGCCCCTTGGCGACCGCGCAAGTGCTTGGCCTCGTGGTTCGAGACGCGCCGCAAGCGGCGCTCCTCACCATGAGGGTCTACTATTGTGCCGCAAAACAAGACCTCATCCTGAGGAGCCCGCCGAAGGCGGGCGTCGCGAAGGATGGCCACGAGGGCACCGCCACGATATGCGATAGCCCTGCGCTTGCGGGGGAGGGAGCGCAATTGCTGCGCCTCGCCCTCAACTCTTCGGCACCGGCTGCCGGCGCGCCGGGCGGGTCATGGCCTCGAGCTCGAGGAGCTGGTTGAGCTGCGCCTCGGTCAGAAGCTTTTCCTCCAGCACGATGTCGGCGACCGAGCGGTTCTCCTTGAGCGCACGGCGCGCCACGCGCGATGAGGCCTCGTAGCCGAGCGACGGCGCCAGCGCCGTGATCAGGCCGATCGAGCCCTGCACCAGGCTCCGGCAGCGCTCGCGATCGGCCTCGATGCCGTCGACGCAACGCTTGGTCAGCGTATCGACCGCCGCCGTCAGCATGCGCAGCGAGCTCAAGACGCAATAGCCGATGGTCGGCTCGAACGCGTTGAGCTGCAATTGGCCACCCTCGGCGCACATCGTCACCGTAAGGTCGTGCCCGATCACCAGGAAGGCCACCTGATTGACCACCTCGGGAATGACAGGATTGACCTTGCCGGGCATGATCGACGAGCCGGCCTGCACGGCTGGCAGGCGGATTTCGCCGATGCCGGTGCGCGGCCCCGACGACAACAGCCGCAGGTCGTTGCAGATCTTGGACAGCTTGACCGCGACGCGCTTGAGCACGCCGGAGAACAGCACGAAGGCGCCGAGATCGGACGTCGCCTCGATCAGATTGGAGGCCAGCACCATCGGCTGGCCGGACAGCCGCGACAGCTCCTCGACCGCGAGCGCCGCATAGCGCGGATCGGCATTGATGCCGGTACCGATCGCGGTGGCGCCGAGATTGACCTCGCGGAACAGCGCGGAAATCTCGTTCAGGCGCGCGACGTCCTCCTTCACGGTCACGTGGAAGGCATCGAATTCCTGGCCGAGCGTCATCGGCACCGCATCCTGAAGCTGGGTCCGCCCCATCTTCAACACGTCGGCGAACTCCACCGCCTTGCCCTTGAGCGAGTAGGCGAGATCGTCCAGCGCGCGCACCAGCGGCTGGGTAGCGAAGATCACCGCGAGCCGCAGCGCGGTCGGATAGGCGTCGTTGGTCGACTGCGCCATGTTGACGTCGTCGTTCGGATGCAGCGCGTGATAATCGCCGGGCTTGCGCCCCATCAGCCGCAGCGCGACGTTGGCGATCACCTCATTGGCGTTCATGTTGGTCGACGTGCCGGCGCCGCCCTGGATCGCGTCGACGACGAAGGATTCGGCATAGACCTTTTCGGTCGCAATCTGGGTGCAGGCGGCTTCGATCGCATCCGCCTTCTCGGGTGCAAGGTAGCCGAGCCGCTTGTTGGCGCGCGCGGCGGCCTGCTTCACCAGCGCCAGCGCGCGGACGAATTCCGGGAAGTGCCCGACCGGCACGCCGGTGATCGGAAAGTTCATCACCGCGCGCTTGGTGTGAATGCCCCACAGCGCATTGGCCGGCACGTCGTCCTCGCCGAGCAGATCGTGCTCGGTGCGGGACTGCGCCTGCTCGATCGGCACGGTGCGGACGGTCGCGACCGCGAGCTCGCTGGGGCCGCCGCTCTCGCCGGAGGCGGACGCGGCAGCTGCAGTGTTGGCGGTCTCAACCTTCGATTCGGTCATCGGTACCTCCGTTACGTCTCGCAGATCTTGTCGTCAGCGACGCCGACGATGATGCGCCGGGCGGGCGTCGAAAGCCAATGCCTATCGGCAGTGTCTTGCACACCGGTGAGCGGCAAGACGCGGAAAAGCGGCATTGGGGCGCGCCGAACCGGGAGATTAAGGGCTTTGCCTTATCCGTCATGATAACAACAACTTATAGCTCGATATCGTGGCTCGCTTGGCGACCGATGCGGCTGCTTTCTCCGCCCCGTCGTCGCGTGCTAGACGAGCATCGACTGGCGCAAGGGCGCCGCCGACACTGAACGAACCAAGGGCCAAAGCCGTGTCCAACAACAACGAAGCGATCACCATCAAATTCCGCTGCCCGGCGGAGCTCGAGGGCAAGATTCCGCCGCCGGTGCCTGCATCATTGGGTCTTCCCGGATGGCTCAAGGCGATGCCGACGCAGGCCTTCAATACGATGAGCAATCGCGAAGAGGATACCGTCAAGCGCTGCCCGCCATTCGTCGATGCGATGACATCGGGTTTCCTGTTGCCGCTGGTCTGCGATCTCAAGGTCGAGAATGGCGCGATCACCTGGGACAACGACCTTCCGGCCGGCGGCGCGCTCGAATTCCCGCGCTCACCAGTCGGATTCCACGACGAAAGCCAGGTGGTCGGCTCGCCGCTGTTCGAGCCCGACCGCTTCGTCATCAAGTTCATCAATCTGTGGACCATCGAGGCGCCGCCGGGCTATTCGCTGTTCTTCACGCATCCGGTCAACCGGTTCGACCTGCCGTTCACCACGCTGACCGGCATGGTCGATTGCGATCTGTTTCACGACAGCTGGGTTCATTTCCCGGCACGCTGGCACGACACCAGTTTCAACGGCGTATTGCCCAAGGGCACGCCGGTTGCGCAATGCTTCCCGGTCAAGCGCGAGAACTGGGTCGCGCAGACCGCGGCGATGACGCCGGACGAAACATCGCGCGCGCAGGAACTGACCAACAGGATGGCCCGCGAGTCCGGACTCTATCGGCGCCAATTCCGGACGTAGAGCGGGCGCGCGAAACCGCGTTGCGGGCGATGACGGGCGTTGGTGGGGAGAAGATTCCCCCCACTTGTCGTCCCAGCGAAAGCAGGGACCCATACGCCGCGGCGGGTGTTGTGAGCGGGACTCGTCGTTCTGGCATCGCTCAACAATGACCATTGGTGGTTATGGGTCCCTGCTTTCGCAGGGACGACACTGAACTTGTGGCGCGATCGCGAGCAGGTTCGGTGTCATCACCCGCGCATGCAGATGATCGAGTATTCCAGAGACGCTTGTGCTTGAACGCAGAGGCTTATCCCGGCTGTCGTCCCTGCGAAAGCAGGGACCCATACGCCGCAGCGGGTGTTGTGAACAGGACTCGTCGTTCTGGCATCGCTCAACAATGACCATCGGTGGTTATGGGTCCCTGCTTTCGCAGGGACGACACTGAACTTGTGGCGCGATCGCGAGCAGGTTCGGTGTCATCACCGCGCATGTGGGTGATCCAGTATTCCAGAGACGCTTGTGCTTGAGCCGAGTGGCCGCGGCTTATCCTGGCTGTCGTCCCAGCGAAAGCAGGGACCCATACGCCGCGGCGGGTGTTGTGAACAGGACTCGTCGTTCCGGCATCGCTCAACAATGACCATTGGTGGTTATGGGTCCCTGCTTTCGCAGGGACGACACTGAGTTTGTGGCGCGATCCTGAGCCAGTTCGGTGTCATCACCCGCGCATGCAGATGATCGAGTATCCAGAGACGCTTGTGCTTGAACGCAGAGGCCGTGGCTTATCCCGGCTGTCGTCCCGGCGAAAGCCGGGACCCATACGCCGCAGCGGGTGTTGTGAGCGGGACTCGTCGTTCCAACGTCGCGGAACAAGCAGCATTTGTGGTTATGGGTCCCGGCCTTCGCCGGGACGACGGTGCACCAGCGGCTGGACCGCCTAGCGCTTCTGTTCTCATTGTATCAGAACCGAAGCTCTGGATTCTAGTTTGACGTGCTTTCCTGGCGCGAACTGGTGTCCGCTTCGCTCGAAAACGCTAGCTCAGGAATTCCGCAAAGGCGCTGCGACGGAAGAAGAAGCGGCCGTGCGATGACATGATCAGCGCGGCGGTCGTGCGGCCGATCATTTGCGGCCGGCCGCGCAACGCCAGACGCAGATTGGCCTCGCCGGCGGCGCGGTCGCCCATTTCCAAAAGACTGGCGGAGAAGCTGAGACGCATCAAGGGATCGTCGGGCCGCTGCGCCATCACCTGGCGGTAGAGATCCGCTGCGGCAGCATATTCGCCATCGAGCAGCAGCACACGCGCGAGCGCGGCCAGAACATCCGGATGTCCCGGCGCCGCATTGCGCAGCTTCTCCAGAATCTCGCGCGCCCGGCCGCGCTCATTGCGCTGGGGCAGCAGCTGCGCGAGCAGGAGCTGAAACTCGAGGCTCCCCGGCGCGAGAGCAAGCGCGCTCTCAATGACGGCAACCGCCTCGTCGATGCGACCGCCCGAGTGCAATTGCCCTGCCAACGCCTGAAATGCGGGCAGGTACGGCGGCCGCCGCGCGGTGGTTCGCCGCAGCACGTCGATCGCCTCGCTGCCGCGACCGGCGCCGCCGAGCGCTGCGCCGAGCAGGGTCTCGAGGCCGGGATCGTCGACGCGGCGCACGGCTCGCTCGAGCGGCGCGATCGCCTCCTCGTTGCGGTTCTGGATCATCAGCGCCCGCGCCAGGATCGAGGCCGCGCCGACATCGGTCCGGTTTGCCTTCAAGACCTCTGCCGCCAGCCGCTCGGCTTCGACGACCTGTCCCATCTGCAATGCGACCACGGCGCGTTGCAGGACCGGAGATGGGCTGGGCCCGCGATTGGAAGGAGGCGGCGGTTTCGGCATGCGGTCCGTCGTGAGATGGCTCTTGTCAGCCGTTATCACTGCCGCCGACGGAGCGTCCAGCGAAAGTCGCATCCGGACACCGAGATACCGTCCGGTTCCAGCCTCCACCGTCCGATTTCATGCATCCCTGCGGCTGTCGGGCGACAGGGACCAACCGCCCTCTCCCTGCAATTTTTCGACTGCTTAACCTATTCAATCTAGCTTGGGTTGCCATCACAGGGCCCGGCTTGATGCTCTCGGTCACGGCCAGCAGATAGGGCCAGATGATCGACGAGCTTGGCGACGAGACCTCGGACGCATTGACGCCATAGCCGCCGGACCGAATGTGATCGGCAACGGCGAGGTGGATGTAGGGATCGTCGAGGGTGAAGATCAGCCGGCCGTCGCAGAGCGTGACGCTGAAGGTCAGGGTCGCCGCGAACAGCACGAACCACAGCGATGCCGTCACAAGCGGGACGCTCTGCCGGATCGCGCTGGATCGCGGGAACGACGCGTGGTTGGCGGCGACGCCAGGCATCAGATGCGCATCCGTTTGAAGATCGTCTCCGGCAGCGCGCAGATGATCGCCATCACCAGCCGGAAGCGGCGGGCCACATAGATCACGTCACGCGGCCTCGTCACATCGGCCCGGAAGATATCCTCCGCGACCCGATCCGGCTGCACCGTCAGGGGAGCCGGCAGCTTCATATGCGCCGTCATCCTGGTCCGCACGAATCCCGGCTTGACGGTGACGACACGGACTTTGCCCGCAAGCGCCAGGCGGTTGCGCAAGCCGGACAGGAACTGCGAGAAGCCGGCCTTGGCCGCGCCGTAGTAATAGTTCGAGGCCCGCCCGCGATCGCCGGCGACCGAGCTCACGCCGACGATGGTTCCCGAGCCGCGCGTCGCGAAGGCTTGCGCGAACAGTTCGAGCAGCAGCGCGGGCGCCTCGAAATTGGTGCGCATGATCTTCGTCGCAAGCTCGGGATCGGTCTCGGCACGCCCTTGATCGCCGAGCTCTCCGACAACGCATACGACGGTGTCAGGAAGTGTGGAAAGACCGGCGACGAAGCCGGCAAGGTGCCCTGTCTGCAGGACATCGAGCGCGACAACCGAGGTTTCGATACCGCTTCGCGTCTTGATGTCGTCCGCATTGCGCTGTGCCGCCTCGATATCGCGGGCGGCGAGCATCACGCGCCATCCCTCGCTCGCATAGCGCAGCGCGGTCGCATGCCCGATGTCCGAGCTGCCGCCAATCACCAGAATTGATTTTGTGCCGGTCATCAAATTCCAAGCCGTGCTGAAAGATGGGACACGAGACGGGTGTTCGCCCCGGTCTGCTGGCGGATGTCCCGCAAGGCCCCAAGGCCAGGATATCCGGATTCGAATGTCGCGCGGGACTGCCGCGCGTCCTTGGCGAGATAGAGCCGGCCGCCGGCATCGACCACCAGTGCATCAAGCTGGTCTAGAAACCCGAACAGCGCGTCGCTGACCGGAAAGTCCATCGTCAACGTATAGCCGCGGAGCGGAAACGACATCGGCCCGCTGCCTTCGCCAAGCTGCTTGAGCACCGCGAGAAACGACGCATCGCCGCGCCGCGACACGCGATCGAGAATTTCGGCGAGAACGCCGCGCGCGCGGTCGAGCGGGATCACGCATTGATATTGCACGAAGCCACGCCGGCCGTAGATCCTGTTCCAGTCGGCGATCGCATCGAGCGGAAAGAAATACGGGTCCCAATGGACCAGCCGCGGCTTGCCCGGATGCGCGGCGCCGCGGCGGAAGTACAGCTCGTTGAACACCCGCATCGATGCGCGATTGAGCAGCCATCCCGGAAACGGTTCCGGGACCGCGAGCAGCGACGTACGAAGCCTGGGAAACGTCTCGAGGCCGGGCCCCAGCATATCCTTGTCGCGGCGCGTGGCGTGCTCGGCGAGATAGACCAGCGACCGTCCGAGCGCCGCGCCGCGCGCGAGGCAGTCGATCCAGGCCACCGAATAGGTGGTCGATGCGCTGCTTTCCAACTGATCGATCGCCGCGTCGAGATTGCCGGCGACGCGGGTGTCCTGACGCAGCCAGGCGGTCTCGATCGGCAGCAGCCGCAGCGTCGCGTCGAGGATCATGCCCGTCAGGCCCATGCCTCCCAGCGTCGCCGCGAACAGCGCGGCGTTTTCCGATCGCGAGCAGGTGACGATCTCGCCGCCAGGTAGCGCGAGGCGGAACGAATCGACGATGGTGCCGAAGCCGCCATCGCGATGATGGTTCTTGCCGTGAACGTCGGCCGCGATCGCGCCGCCGATCGTCACGAATTTCGTGCCGGGCACGACCTTGAGGAAGAAGCCGCGCGGCTCGAAAACGGCAAGGATGTCGGCGATGGTCACGCCGGCTTCGACCGTCAATCGGGCGGTTGCGGCATCGAAGCTCCGCATCCGGTTCAGGCCACGCGACGAAATCGTCGATTGCGTTCCGATCGCGGCATCGCCGTAGGCCCGCCCGGCCCCGCGCGCGACGACGCCGGACCGCGCGAGCAGGTGGTCCCGCGCGCCTGCGGGCGTCTGCGGCGCCAGCAGTTCGGACGACGCCTTGGGATAGTTGCCCCAGCCGGACAGGCCAATGTCGCCCGGACTGGAGGTCGACATCACAGCTCCTGGTAACGCAGCCGCCGGCATCGCTAGATGGCGGCGAGCATGATGGCGCCGATCGCGCCGAGCGCGACCCAGCTGACGCGATCCCTCAGCGCAAAGATGACCGGATCGTCGTCGATCAATCCGCGCTGCGCGAACAGCATCACGCGGCCGATCCAGTACATCAATATCGGACAACCGACCCAGAGCAGTTGCGGATGGCTGTAAAGCGCGCGCACCGTATCGGACGAGATGTAGAGCGTGAAGATCACGACGGCGTTGAAACCTGACGCGGCGGCAAGGATCGCGATCATCGATTTGTCTTCGACCTGGTAGCCGCGCGCCGCCAGCACGGCGCCGTCCGGTTGGCTGGCGAGCTCGATGTAGCGCTTCACCAGCGCCAGCGACATGAAGATGAACAGCGAGAACGCAAGCAGCCATTCCGACATCGGCACGCTGATCGCGACGGCGCCGCCGATCACGCGGACGGTGTAAAGCGTGGCGAGCACGACGACGTCGACGGTCGCGATGCGCTTGAGCCAGAACGAATAGGAGGTGGTCAGCGCGAAATAGCCGAGCAGGACGCCGCCGAACTCGATCGATATCGACATTGCGATCGCAAATGCGGCGACCAGCGCCAGGGCCATCGCGCCGACGGCTTGCGATGCTGGGATGGCGCCGCTTGCGATCGGACGGTTGCGCTTGGTCGGATGCGCGCGGTCGGCCTCGACGTCGAGAAGATCGTTCAGAATGTAGGCGCCCGACGCGCAGAGTGAGAATGCGATCACGGCAAGCAGCGACGTCGCGGCCGATCCCGATGCGAATTTGTGTGCGGTTAGCAGCGGCACCAGCACAACGGCGTTCTTCGCGTATTGATGCACCCTGAACAGCTTCAGCCAGCCGCGCATACTGACGCGCATGCCGACTTGCGCGGGCGCGGGCGACTCGGATCGACCGGGGCGGGCGAGGCGCGATGCGGAATCGGGCAACACGACCGCCGCGCTGCCGATATAGTCAAAACCCTGGCGAAGCACGGGCGGCAGCTCTTTGCGCCGTGCCGCCGGCAATTGACGTTCCGGCGGGGCGGCCCAGGCGGTGAAGACGCCAAGATGCTCGGCGACCGCGCTGACGAACGGCTCGGGATGGGTTTCCGAGCAAAGGTAGACCGGGCGGCCTTCGCCCAGCACCTGCAGCAGGAACCTCACCGCGTCGTGGTCGAATTGCGCCCGGGATGGATCGAGCCCCGATGGATCTACACCATGCGTCGATCGCGCTTGCGGTCCAAGGGGAGCGGTGATCGCCGCAATGAACGCGCGAAAGCGGTCGATCAAATCGGACGCGATATCGGCCGGGACGGAGCTTCCCCGCACCATGACCTCGTCGACATCGACGACGAGCGGCCGGCCCTTTGAACGCAGCGGATCGCGAAGGGCATCGCCGCCCCCCTGCTCAACCCGTTCTGGAACGCTAGCTCGCATACGCGCGGTCTTCCGGTGCCCCCTCCCCATTGTCCCGGGCTTTCCCTAATTTGGGATGAACCTGATCTCGGGTGAACTTGGGGGAGCAAACGCCGGGCAGATCGCGCCGGAATGCATGGTGCAAAAGCCTCGCCGACAACGCGCGGCCGAGCGAAAAATGGCGATCCCGGGAAGACTCGAACTTCCGACCTACGGTTTAGGAAACCGTCGCTCTATCCGGCTGAGCTACGGGACCGCACCGCCCGCAGCGAAAGCATACGGGCGTCGCCATCCCATAGCAGAGCTGCCGGGTGATCGCCAGCCCGCGCCACAACGGACGCGCGCGAAGTTGCGCGGCGTTTGGCGCGTCGCGCGTTACGCCACCTGCCGGGCCGGATTCGAGGCGGCATCCGCGCTCGCCCGACGCGCCGGCAGAAACTCGATGGCCTCATCCTTCAGCGAGCCGAAGCGCAGCGTCACGATATCGAGCGCATAATTCTGGTAGAGCCGCCACGGCCGGCGCGAGCCCTGCTTGGGGAACCTGGCGGCGGCGCGCTGGATATAGCCCGAGGAGAAATCCACCCAGGGCAGTTCGGTGACGGTCGGATCGTTCCGCCGCGGCGTGACTTGCGCGTAGCCGTTCGCCTTCATGTGGTTGAGCATGCGGCAGACATATTCGCAGGTCAGGTCGCATTTCAGCGTCCATGACGCGTTGGTGTAGCCGAAGGCGGCGGCGAGGTTCGGCACGCCCGAGTACATCAGCCCCTTGTAGTTCATGGTCTTCGACAGATCGACACGCGCGCCGTCGACATTGATCTCGAGTCCGCCGAGCACCTGCAGATCGAGGCCGGTCGCGGTCACCACGATATCGGCGTCGAGCACATTGCCGCTCTTGAGCTTGATGCCCCCACGCGTGAAGGTCTCGATCTGGTCGGTGACGACGGAAGATCCGCCGTTGCGCAAGGATTGAAAGAGATCGCCGTTCGGCACCAGGCAGAGCCGCTGGTCCCACGGATTGTAGCGCGGCGTGAAATGGGTGGCGACGTCGTAGTCGGGGCCGAGCGCGTGACGCACGCCGCCGAGGATCAGCTTCTTCACGCGCTCGGGATCGCGCTTGCAGAGCCGGTAGAAATACATGCCGAACAGCACGTTCTTCCAGCGGGTGAGGCCGTAGGCGAGTTTCGCGGGCAGCCGCGCGCGCAGCCAGTTGGCGACCTTGTCCTCGTCCGGACGCGCCACGACATAGGTCGGCGAACGCTGCAGCATCGTGACATGGGCGGCGGTCTTGGCCATTTCCGGCACCAGCGTCACCGCGGTCGCGCCGCTGCCGATCACCACCACCTTCCTAGCCGTATAGTCGATGTCGTCGGTCCATTTCTGCGGATGGACGACGCGGCCGGCGAAATCGGCGATGCCGGG
The DNA here is from genome assembly GCF_029952935.1 of Bradyrhizobium sp. Mp19. Taxonomy (NCBI): domain Bacteria; kingdom Pseudomonadati; phylum Pseudomonadota; class Alphaproteobacteria; order Hyphomicrobiales; family Nitrobacteraceae; genus Bradyrhizobium; species Bradyrhizobium sp. Mp19. Next base: position 76,055 of record NZ_JASAUT010000025.1, read on the forward strand.
GAAGTCGGGCGTGTAGCCGTGCTCATATTTGTAGTAGCCGCTGCACATGAACAGGAAGTTGCAGGTGAAGCGCTCGATCGTCTTCTCCGGCCCGCGCTCGACCTCGACCGTCCATTGCGAGTCGGCAGATGACCAGTCGGCGCGCACGACACGGTGGTTGTAGCGGATGTTCTTGTCGATGCCGTAGACGCGCGCGGTCTCGCGCACATAGTTCAGGATCGAGGGGCCGTCGGCGATCGCCTTCGGCTCGGTCCACGGCCGGAACGAATAGCCGAGCGTGTACATATCGGAGTCGGAGCGGATGCCGGGATAGCGGAACAGGTCCCAGGTGCCGCCGATGCAGTCGCGACCTTCAAGAATGGCGTAGCTGCGGTTCGGGCAGTTGGCCTGCAAATGGTAGCCGGCGCCGATGCCCGACAGTCCCGCGCCCACGATCAACACGTCGAAATCAGCGGACATGCCCTGCCCCTCTCCCGTGGCAATATTGACAACGTATATTGTCAGATAACTTGACATCTGACAATGCCTCGTGTCAATAGGCTTTCATGGCAAGCAGCCGGAAAGCCCGCCTCTATGGCGGTATGGACGCCGAGGAACGCCGCACCGAGCGGCGGCTCAAGCTGATCGATGCGGCGATCGAGGTCTATGGCGAGGTCGGCTATCGCGGCGCCACGGTGAAGGCGATCTGCGAGGCGGCCGAGCTGACCGAGCGCTATTTCTACGAGTCCTTTGCCAACAGCGAGGCCCTGCTGATCGCCGCCTACGGTCATGTCGTCGGCCACCTGCACGAGGAAATGACCGCTGCCGCCGCAGCCGCGGGCGACGATGCCGAGATGAAGCTGCGCGCCGCCCTGATGCTGTATTTCACGCGGCTGAAGCAGCACCCGAAGCCTGCGCGGGTCTTTCTGCTGGAAATTTCCGGCATCAGTCCGGCGGTCGATGCCGTCAAGCTCGACGCCCTGCGCGTCTTCAGCGACATCCTGGTGCCGCCGACGCTCGATGCGAAGCGCGGCAAGGGCGCAGCCGCCTCGCTGCTCTCGGTCGGCATGGTCGGCGCCGTCATCTCGATCGCGCTGCGCTGGGTGTCGAAGCAATACCCGCAAGCCGTCGAGGAGGTCGTGGCGATCGCCGCCAGCTTCTGCCGTGTGGCGCTGACCGAAGCCGACCACCGTGAGGAAGGTCACTTATCGTAGCGGCCGGATCGTACCGGCGAGCCGACCCGCCGATTTTCGATCATGTTTCGCCAGTGCTTGCGGACCCGACCCCTAGCCTGTCGCTGATTTAACTTGCATATCGGGCCCCTCGGTTTTCTTATGCCCGGTACCGGGCGCAACGAGGTACAGCCTGTTTCGCCTGACAAAACAACGCTGTTTGCATCGGCGGAGCTGAATTTTGGTCGACCTGCACAGGCTTGACGATGTGACCGCGCGCCTCGGCGATGTGGTTCTCGATCCCTCGACCTGGCCGTCCTTCATGGACGAGGTTTGCGCCGCCATCGGCGCGACCGGCGCTGCGATGCTTCAGAGCGATATCCGCACCGAAGACATTCCGCGCACGGACTCGATCACCGAGTATTTCACCAAGACCTACTTCCCGCACAATCTTCACCTCACCGACATCCGCGCGGCCCGCGGCGTGCCGCTGATGCACGCCGGCGTCGACGTCATCACCGATGCGGATCTGTTCGAATCCGAAACCGAGATGCTGCGCGATCCGCTCTACGCTACGCTCGGCGAGTTCGGACTGAAATGGTTCGCGGCCGTCGGCTTCCACTCCGGCCCAGCATTGTGGGCACTGACGATCCAGCGCTCACCCACGGAAGGCCTGTTCGACGCCGACGAGATCAAGGCGCTGCGAAGGGTGTCGGCGCCGCTCACGGAAGCCGCGACGCTGTCCGCCGTCGTCGGCCGCTCCGCGCTCTCAGGCATCACCAGCGCGCTCGATCTGATCCAGGTCGCCGCGATTGCGGTCGGCCGCTTCGGCGCCGTGATCGGCATGAACAGCCAGGCGGAAAGCTGTCTCGGCCACGACCTTGCGATCCGCAATAATCGCCTCACGCTGCTCGACCGGCAGGCCAATGCCGATCTGACCAGGCTGATCGATCAGCTGGCCCACAGCTCGGACCTGCACCCATTACCGTCGTCGCCGATCGTGGTGCGCCGGATCGACAAGCGGCCAATCGTGATCCAGATCCAACCGGTGCCTCCGGCCGCGCGGTCGCCGTTCCTGGGGGCGCGCGCAATCCTGTTGATCCGCGATCTCGAAGGCAGCGCGGCGTTCGATCAGGCGCTGCTGGCGGCGACGTTCGAACTGACGCCGGCGCAGGCACGCCTCGCCACCCGGCTTGCACGCGGCGATTCGGTCGAAGCGGCCGCGCAGGAGGCCGGCGTTGCCCTTGCCACCGCGCGCAATCAGCTCAAGACGATCTTCCAGAAGACCGGCACGCACAGGCAGGCGGAACTGGTTGCGTTGCTGCACAGGGTGAAGTGAACGATTAAACGCGAATTGTTCTGATCTCCGGCCCGTTCCGATGAGATTCTTCAATTATTCCAATCGCGAAGGCTGTGTTCCATCAACCGCAGCAACATTCCACAGGTCAGGAAAATCGTCGGGTTCCCGGGTGACAAGTGTCACTAAAATGGCGACAATCTGCTCACTCTGTGTCGTTCGGGTTTGGTCTCAATGTCCGTGATGCCGTCACGATCATCGACGTTGGCTGTTGCCGCTTTCGCCGTCGCTTGCGTGCTGGCGCCGATGAGCGCGCACGCGCAATGGTGGCGCGGCGGGCCGAAGGACTTCGAGGACTGCGCCGACCTCGCCGAGAAGGCCAAGACCAGGGAAGACAAGACCGCGCAACTCGCCGATTGCAACGCCAAGTTCGCCGGCCGCCGCAAGCCCGGCGGCGGTTACACTTATTACGACTTTATGCAGGACCGCAGCTTCGACATTGCCGGTCCCAATCCGACGCCGGACGAGCAGAAGAAGATCGACCAGGAATATACCGGCTATCTCGAGCAGCAGCGGCGCTCGCGTATCGTCGCGGCGTTCAATGCGAAGCAACTCGAGCGGCAGGAGACACAGCCGGTGCGGCCGCCGCAGATCCAGCAGGCGTCATTGCACAATGAGCCGGTGCGCAGTGAAACTGCGAAAGTCCCCGTCCCCGCCGCAAGGCCGGTCAAGCCGCGGGTCGCTGCCGTCCCTATTCCCGAGCCGCGGCCGCGGGCAAGCAACTGCGTGAAGGGTACGTTCTCCTGCGAATGGCCGCGGCTTTCCGAGGGATTGGACGGCCTGAAGAAGCTGTTCACGCCGACACCGCCGCCACCGACCAAGGTTGCGAAGCGAAACTGACGACTCGCTTAGTCATTCCGGGGCTCGCGCAAGCGAGAACCCGGAATCTCGCTGCCATTACCGTCGAGATTCCGGGTTCGTCGCTTCGCTCCGCCCCGGAATGACACCGCAGGCTCAATCGGTAATCACCATCGCCCAGAACCTGCGGTACGGCGACTTCGGGTTGTCGACGAAGGCGACGCCGACGCGCTTGGCGCCCGGCATCAACAGGTTCTCGCGATGGCCGGGCGAATTCTCCCACTGCTTCAGCATCTCGGCGAAGGCGATGAAGCCGGCGCCGATATTTTCGGCGGCGCGCTGCTTCTTGAGCGGCGCGATGCGCGTGAAGAAGCTGCCGCCCGCGGAGTGGCTGACCGATCCGGTCGCCGACATCGCCTGCGCCTGCTTCAGCGCCATCGCGTTCAGCTTCGCGTCGAGCTTCACCGCGGGCATGCGATTGGCGCGCCGGTAGGCACTGATCGAACCGGCATAGTCGTCGGCGCCTGCGGCCGTGGCGAAGCCAAACACGAAGGTGAGCGCGAGGAACAGCAGCTTCATCTGAGGTCGTCTCTGTCATGGATCAGCGCGCGCGGGTGCGCTTGTGGTGTCGGGGCGCGACCGATCTGTGCGCAGGCACGGCCGCTCGGCTTGCTGCCGCAGCCGCCGCGCGCTGCTCCTGCAAGCGCGCATCATAGCCAGGCGACGGTGTCACGGTCGGCGGCGCCGCACGGGCCGGGCCGGCCACGAGCGCAACAAGCGTGAGCAGCATGATGCTGGACCGTTTCATGATGTCACCTCCTCTGTTGTTCGATCGACGTGGCGAACGATCATCGGCGTTCATGGTCGCTGCCATCGCGGATCTGTTCTGGCGTCAGCCCCGGCGATCCCTTGCCGTCCGCCTCCGCCTTCCGGATCAGCGCGATGACGCGGCGCGACAATGGCGCCGCGAGCCCGCGGCGATCCGCGATCGCGGTGATCACGCCCTGCAGATAGTCGATCTCGGTGCGGCGGCCGCGCTGCAGATCCTCCCACATCGAGGAGCGCGCCTCGGGATCGATCTTCATGGTGCGGCCGAGCAGCATGTCGAACAGCGCATCCGGCAGCCGCAGCAAAGACGGCATCCAGCTCGACGGCAGCGGCGTCGGCGACACCGGCGCAATGCCTTCGGCGCGCACCGCGGCCAGGCCCTCGGCCATCTGATCGGCAAGCAGTCGTCGCCAGCCGCGCTGCGCGAGCTGTTGCCGCAGCGGAATATTGGACAGCGCATTGAGCGCATTGTTGAGATTGACGATCAGCTTGCCCCACTGCACGCCGTCGATATCGCCGGTGGGCTTGATCGCAAGCCCGGGCACCGACAGCCGCGCCGCGGTGCCCGCGTCATCCTGCGCGATCACGATGTCGCCGGAGGTCGAGCGATGGAAGCGGCCGTCGCCGAGCGTGACCACGTTGAACGGCACCATGCCGCCGAGCACCTTGCGGCCCGGCAGGCGGTCGCGCAGCAGCGGCACATTGCCGACGCCGTTCTGCAGGCTGATCACCGCGGCATCGCCAGGCGCGTGGCGCGCGATCACATCGGCCATCGCGGCGGTATCGGCACTCTTCACCGTCACCAGCACGGTCTGAACGTCGGACAAGATCGACGGATCGTCGGACACAATGAGCCGGTCCGCGGATACCGTCCGCTCGGAGCCGTCAAAGCTGCTGATCCGCAAGCCGTTGCCTGCGATCTCCCGGATCAGCCGCGGCCGCGCCAGCAGCGCGACACGGCGCCCCGCGGCCGCGAGCATGCCGCCGACGAAGCAGCCGATGCTTCCGGCGCCCGCAATGCCGATCGGCCGGTCCTGGTTCATCTGGAACGTCCATTCATCATTGGCTCGATAGCAGACCTTGGGTTGCCTGCCTATTTCGACGCACCGCAGGTCGGGTGGCCCGCCTTGTAACCGTCATGGGCGGAAGCTATGTTTCCCGCTCGGGGCACGGTTGCGGCAGGAGACGATCATGGGTTTACTGGACGTACTCAACGGCATGCAGAACGGCCCGCGCGGTCCGAGCGCGCCAAGCACATCATCCGACAGCTCCAGCGGCGGCGGAATGTCGCCGATGACGATGGCGATCCTCGCGCTGCTCGCATGGAAGGCGGTCAAGCATTTCTCGGGCGACCAGGCGGACGCGAGCGCCCCTGAGCCGAAGCCGGCGCAGGCGCCGCCGCTTCCTCCCGGCAACGTCACTGCAGGCCTGCCCGGCGGCGCCGGTGGCGGCGGGCTCGGTGATCTGCTGAAGGGCGGCCTTGGTGGCCTGCTCGCCGGCGGCGCAGCCGGCACCGTGCTCAGCGGCGGCCTCGGCGACCTGCTCAACCAGTTGCAGCAAAAGGGTCACGGCGACGCGGCCAATTCCTGGGTCAGCAACGGTCCCAACAAGCAGATCGCGCCCGGCGATCTCGCCAACGCGCTCGGCGCCGACCAGATCGACTCGCTGGCGTCAACGAGCGGCCTGTCGCGCGACGATCTGCTGCAGGGCTTGAGCCAGTATCTGCCCGACGCGATCAATCACCTGACGCCGGACGGACGGCTGCCGAGCGGCGACGAGTTGCACCGCAGGCTCTGACGGCAGCGTTGATTCCATCTGAGGAGGACGACAGTCATGGGCGGCATCATCTGGGTCATCATCGTCGGCTTTATCGCGGGGATCATCGCGCGGTTCCTGTCGCCGGGACCGAACAATCCAAGCGGCTTTATTCTCACCACCGTGCTCGGCATCGCCGGTGCGTTTCTCGCGACCTTCATCGGCCAGGCGATCGGCCATTACGGTCCCGAACAAGGCGCCGGCTTCATCACCGCCACGATCGGCGCGCTGGTGGTGCTGTTCATCTGGAATCGGCTGGTCGCGGCGCGCGTGATCCCGGATCCGGGAAACAGGTGACAGCACAGCAAACCGAATATCGATCCAAAATCAAAATGCCCGGGCCTGGCCCGGGCATTTTCGTTTCCGTAACGGTCGGCAGACGTGGATAGCCAGTTCACTGAATCAGATGCATGCCGGCATCCATGCGGACGAACTCGCCGGTCATGTTGCTCGAGGCCGGGCTTGCCAGGAAGCAGACCAGATTGGCGATATCTTCGGCCGTTGATGCGACCTTCAGCGGCACCCGCGCGACCACGGCATCGCGCACCTGCTTGGCGCCCGTCTCGCCGCGCCCCTTGGTGAACCAGGGCGTATCGATATAGCCCGGACACACCGTGTTGACGCGGATCAACGGCGCCAGCGCGCGCGCCAGTGACTGCGTCATGGTGTTGAGCGCGCCCTTGCTCGCGGCATAGGCGACCGACGAACCACCGCCGGAAATGCCGGCGACCGAGGAGACGTTGACCACCGCCGAGGGACGGCCAGATGCCTTCGCGCCGGCTTCGAGCAGCGCGCGCGCGGCACGAACCATCTGGAACGGGCCGATGGTGTTGACGGCGTAGATGCGCTGGAAATCCTCCGCGGTCAGGCCGTCGAGATCGTGATGCGGCACGTGCTTGGTGGTGCCCGCATTGTTGACGAGCACGTCGAGGCGGCCCCAGCCCTGCGCGGCGGCTGCGATCTTCTTGCAGTCCTCATCGCGCGAGACGTCGCCCTGCACCACCAGCACCTCGGCGCCCTGCTTGCGGCAGGCTTCCGCGGTCGCTTCAGCTTCCGCCTTGCTGTTGGAATAGTTGATGATGAGGCGCGCGCCCTGCGTGGCGAGGATTTGCGCGGTGGCGGCGCCGAGTCCCGATGCCGATCCCGTCACGATCGCGCACAAACCATCCTTGGACATCTGCATTTTCCTTGTTGTTGTGAGCCAGATGAACTCCGGCGGCGGCACACCATATCGCGTGAGACAGCATCTGCAAACCGCGCCAAACCTTCACGTATAGGCATTCGGCCCCTTTTGCAGGCTGGCCCACTGCGCCTCGTCATGGCCGCAGATGATCCTGACGCCGGATGCCTCGAGCCTGGCGATCTCGTCGAGCGACTTCAGGAACTGGTCGACATCGAGACTGTTCTTCGGTGAAGTCCGCTGGTCGAGATTGGCGCGCACACTGAGCGCGTCGGAGGCGAGCAGGAATTCGCCGCTGTTGTCGAGCTTGACCAGCGCGCCGGTCGTTCCCTTCGAGTGGCCGGGCAGCGGGACCAGCGTGAGCTTGCCGTCGCCGAACACATCCATCTGCTTATCGAAGATCTCCATCTTCAGCGGATGATCCCAATCCGCCTTGATGTATCCGCGATCGAACGCGTTATCGGCATTCGCCGCCTCGACCTCGAGTGCGTGCACGAAGATCGTCGCCTTCTTGAAGAAGGCGTTGCAGCCGCAATGGTCGGTGTGCAGGTGGGAGCAGATCACCACGTCGATGTCGTCGGGGCCGAGGCCAACGGCCTTCAGGCTCGTCAGCACATGGTCGTCCGCCGGCATGATCGGGCGCATGTATTTGGCCAGCGTGCCGAGCCGTCCTTCAGGATCGGTCGCGACATCGGGATGGCATCCGGTATCGAACAGCACATTGCCTTGCGTGTGCCGCAACAGCACGCAGGACACCGGAAGCTCGATCATCTCGCCGCGCGCCGCGTCAGGCAGATAAGTCCGCTTCGACATCTGGAGACGGCCGCCCGACAACATGTGCATCTTCATCTCGTTACCTCCGATTTTGGCTTCAAATTACATATGAGTTTTATGGAAACTCATAATGGATTTGACAGCATATTATTCGTCCTTATAGCTTCCGCGCAACGTCGCGATCGCATGACAAATGCGCTCAACGAAGCACCCGGCTCTTTCGGATCGGCATCGTTGACATCGATCAGCGGCCGTCAGAGGGAAGTTTCGCCACGATGTACACCGTGTTCAGCACGTTCGCTGCGACATCCGATGCGGCAGCGTTCAAACCCTTTCTCTGCATTCCCGCGCGTCCCGACCGCGCATACTTTCCCGATGGCGTCGAACTGTCCTATGGCGCCATTGCGCGGCAGGTCTGCGCATTGCGCGATCAGTACCGCGCAGCAGGCTTCGGCCACGGACACCGCGCCTGCCTGCTGCTGGAGAACCGGCCCGATTTCATCGTGCATTGGCTGGCGCTCAACGGCCTCGGCGTCTCGATCGTTCCGATCAACCCGGCCTATCGCGCGGCGGAAATCGCGTACCTGATCGCGCATGCCGAGCCTGACCTGATCGTCACGCTGGCCGATCAGAAGGAATTGCAGAAAGCGTTGACCGGCGACGTTCCGCTGCTCACCGTCTCCGGTGACGATCTCGGCGCCGGCATCGAGAAAGTCCCGCCGGCCAGGCGGCCACCACCGCACGCCGGCGAGCCGGGAAGCGAGACCGAGGCTGCGCTGCTCTACACGTCAGGCACGACGGCGCGCCCGAAGGGATGCATCCTGACCAATGAATACGTGGTCTCGACCGGCCGCTGGTACATCAGCCACGGCGGCGAAGCGACGTATCATGCAGGAACGGAGCGCCTGTACAGCCCGCTGCCGCTGTTTCACATGGCCGGCCTGACGCTGACCCCGATCGCGATGATGCTGACCGGCGGCTGTCTGATCCTGCCGGAACGCTTCAACGCGAAACATGCCTGGCGCGACATCGTCGCGTGCCGGGCAACCGTGCTGCATTATCTCGGCGTGATCGTCGCGGCCCTGCTGGCGCAGCCGGAGACGCCGGACGAGAAAGCCCATGCGCTGCGCTTCTCGATGGGCGTCGGCGCCAATCCCGAGCAGCGCGCGCGGGCTCGCGAACGCTTCGACATCCCCTTCGTCGAAGGCTGGGGCATGACGGAGACCGGACGCAGTCCGTTCAACACGGTCGAGCCGCGCCATCTCGAGACCAACACAATCGGTCGCAGCGTCCCCGGCCTCGAAATGATCATCCTCGATGCCGACGGCAATGCGCTGCCGGCAGGCGCAGTCGGTGAGCTCTGCGTACGCCATTCGGAAGCGACGCCGCGGCGCGGCTTCTTCTCCGGCTATCTGAAGGACCCCGAGGCCACCGAGCAGGCCTGGCGCGGCGGCTGGTTTCACACCGGCGACAGCGCCTGGCAGCACGAGGACGGCGCCTTCGTGTTCGTCGACCGGCTGAAGCACCTGGTTCGGCGCGCCGGCGAGAACATCTCGGCGGCGGAGGTCGAGGCCGTGCTGACGACGTCGCCTCTGGTCAAGCAGGCCGCAGTCGTCGCCGCGCGCGATCCGATCCGCGACGAGGAAGTTGCGGCCTTCATCGTGATCAACGACGGCACCGATGCTGCACGCGAGCTCGCGCAAGACATCTTCCATTTCTGCCGCGAACGCCTGGCGGCGTTCAAGCTGCCGGCGTGGATCGCCTTCGTGGCGGAGCTGCCGCTGACCTCGACCAACAAGATCCAGAAACACGTGCTGCTCGGCGCGGACAGGGATCCGCAGTCGCATCCGGGCATGATCGACCTGCGGCAAGACAAGACCAACGCCATAAGGCAATCGAAGTAGAGGAAACCAGGGACAATGACATCGAGATACGGATGGATGGCCGCGAGCGCTGCAATCCTCTCAGTCGTCTTCGCCGCACCATCCCACGCGCAGATTTCCGACGACGCGGTGAAGATCGGCGTGCTGACCGATCAGGCCGGCCTCTACGCCGACGCTGCCGGCCCCGGCGCGGTCGAAGCGGTCCGGATGGCGATCGCGGATTTCGGCGGCAAGGTTTTGGGCAAGCCGATCGCCATGGTCGATGCCGACCATCAGAACAAGGCGGATATCGGCGCCGGCATCGCGCGGCGCTGGTACGAGCAGGAGAATGTCGACGTCATCGTCGATTTCGCCAATTCCGCGGTCGCTTTCGCCGTGCTCGAGCTCACCAAGCAGAAGAACAAGGCGATGCTGGTGTCGTCGGCCGGCTCCTCCGATCTGACCGGCAAGGGCTGTTCGGCGAATTCGGTGCAGTGGACCTACAATACCTATGCGCTCGCCAACAGCACGGTTCGGGCGCTGGCCAAATCGGGCGCCAAGAGCTGGTACTTCGTCACGGTCGACTACGCCTTCGGCCATGCGCTGCGCAACGACGCGGCCAGGACCGTGGAGAAGGTCGGCGGCAGCATCGCCGGCGAGGTGCGGCATCCGCTCAACAGCATGGATTTCTCGTCCTATCTGCTGCAGGCCCAGAGCTCGAAGGCCGACGTGATCGCCTTTGCCAACACCGGCGGCGACCTCGCCAACTCGATCCGGCAGGCGCAGGAATTCGGGATGGCGCACACGCAAAAGCTCGCGGCCTTCCTGATGCAGACCAGCGACATCCACGCGATCGGCTTGCAGGCAGCCCAGGGGCTGCAGCTCGCGACCGCCTTCTATTGGGATCTCGACGACAAGACCCGCGACTTTGCCGCGCGCTTCATGGCCAGGACCAAGAAGCGGCCGACCATGGTGCAGGCCGGTCTCTACTCCGCGGTCATGAACTATCTCAAGGCGGTCGAGAAGTCCGGCACCGACGACGGCCCCAAGGTGATCGCGCAAATGAAGGACATGCCGATCGACGATTTCTTCGCCCGCAACGCATTCCTGCGCGAGGACGGTCAGCTGATCCACGACATGTATCTCGTGCAGGTGAAGTCGCCGGCCGAATCGAAGGGCGCCTGGGACTACGAGAAGCTGGTTCAGGTGATCCCGGGCAAGGAGGCGTTTGCGACGCCCGAGGAGAGCGCCTGCCCGCTGTTGAAGAAATGATCGCCCACGAACCCACACATCACAGGCAAGAAACCACAAGCAAGGCTGGAGATCGCATGACCGAGCTGCCGCTGCTCTTTACCCCGCTGCAACTGCGCGACCTCGAACTGAAGAACCGGATCATGGTCTCGCCGATGGCGACCTATTCGGCGCGGGAGGGGCGCGCCACCGATTGGCACACCGCGCATATCGGCAAGCTCGCCGCCGGCGGCGCCGGCCTCGTGTTCGTCGAGCAGAGCTCGGTGAACACCCAGGGGCGCATCACCCATGGATGCCTCGGCATCTGGGACGATACGCACATCGCGGACCACGCCGCCCTCGCCGCGCTGATCCACAGCTTCAACGCCAAGGCCGCGATCCAGATCGCACATGGTGGCCGGAAGGGCTCGTCGCAGCGGCCGTGGGAAGGCGGCAACCCGCTGGGTGAGGCCGACATCAAGGCGCGCGGCGAAGGCCCGTGGCAGATCGCGGCCTCGAGCGGCATTCCCTTCGACGACGGCTGGCCCTCGCCGCAGATGATGACGTCAGAGCAGATCGATGCCCTGGTGGACGACTATCGCCAGGCGTTTCGCCGTGCGAGGGCGGCCGGTTACGACGTCATCGAGCTGCACTGCGCGCACGGCTATCTGATGCACTCGTTCCTGTCGCCGCTGGCGAACAACCGCAACGACGAGTATGGCGGATCGCGCGAGAACCGCATGCGCCTGCCGCTGCGGATCGCGGCGATCATGCGCGAGGAATGGCCGGACCATCTGCCGGCCTTCGTCCGCATCTCGTCGGTCGACGGCGTCGACATCGGCTGGGGAATCGAGGACTCGATCGCGTTTGCGACCGAGCTGAAGGCGATCGGGATCGACATGGTGGACTGCTCGTCGGGCGGCATGAAATTGCCGCGCGGCAATTCGCTGGTGTCGCGAACCCCGGGCTTCCAGGTGCCGTTCGCCGCGCGCATCCAGAAGGAAGCCGGCATGCCGACGGTGGCGGTCGGGCTGATCCGCGAACCGGACTACGCCGAAGCCATTTTGCGGGACGGCAAGGCGACGCTTATTGCGCTCGGCCGCGAACTGCTGTGGAATCCGAACTGGCCCGCGCAGACGGCACTTGCGCTCGGATGCGATCCGGAGTGGACGAGTTGGCCCGAGCAATATGGCTGGTGGCTGAAGCGGCGGGTGGCGCAGCAGGGACGATAGCGATGCCGGTGGCGAAGAAGGATGTGGCGAAGGCCGGCGCAGCCGCCGGCCCGCGGACTTTCGATCGCCCCGATTTCCCCGGCGACACCTCGCGCGACCTGCCGAAGATGGACAATGCGGTCAAGTCGGCGCGGCGCGTGTTCGATGTGCTCGAATTCTTCGAGGAGCACCAGCGCGCCGCTTCCGCGATCGAGGTCGCGGCCGCGCTCAAGTTCCCGCAATCCAGCACCTCGGCGTTGATGCGAACGATGACGGCGTTCGGCTATCTCCACTATGACACCAGCCGCCGCACCTATATCCCGACGCCGCGAATCTCGATGCTGGGGCACTGGCTGAGCCCGGCGTTGTTCACGAAGGGACGCCTGGTCAATTTGATGGAAGAGCTCTCCGCGCGGACCGGGGAGACCATCATGCTCGCGGTGCGCAACGGGCTCAGCGCGCAGTATGTCCATATCATTCAGGCCAAGCTGCCGATGCGGCTGTATGTCAAGGCCGGAACGCTGCGGCCGCTGGCGCGATCGGCATCGGGTTACGCGCTGCTGTCGGCCTATCCCGACAAGGAGGTGCGCCGCCTGGTGCGCCTGATCAATGCCAACGAGACCCGGCCCGATCGGCAGGTCGACATCAAGGCGCTGCTGCTGGAGCTGAAGAAGGTCCGCGCCAAGGGGCACGCCTTCTCGCTCGGCCTGGTCACGCCGGGCGCGGGCGCCGTCGCCATGAACCTGCCGCCATCAGCGGAATCGAACGAACCGCTGGTGCTATGCGTGGCCGGATTGAACGACGCGCTGGTCACCCAGGAGACCGAGTTCGCCGACCTGATGCGGAAGGCGATCGAGTTTCATCTGGCGGACTGAACAGATGTCACCGGCCAGTTTGCACGTGTGCGTGGCATACAAACAGGGACCATCGAAAGTTCACAATGCGGAATTCGTGCAAGGCGTCCGGCTTCATGCCATCCGCGCAAGTGGCCCTGCGGGCAGCGCTTGTCACGGCTATGGCTTTTCCGCATCATTGAGCGCAAGACAACATCGCAAGCAGGGCATGGCCGAACGGCCAGCCCGAGCCAATCAACACGAGGAACGCTGTGGCGGAGAGTGAGAACATCGTCGCCGAGACCGCGGAAAAGATTTTCGCCGATCTCGCGGATGCCCAAACCATCAATCACGACAAGCAGGGCGCATGGAAGGCGCCGCTGTGGCAGGCGCTGACCGAAGCCGGCCTGCCGCTGTCCTGGGTGCCCGACGATCTCGGCGGTTCCGGCGCCAGTCTTGCCGAGGGATTTAGCGTCCTCAACGTCGCCGGGCGACATGCGATCGCTGTTCCGCTGGCCGAAACAATGCTGGCCGGCTGGCTGCTGACGCAGGGCAAGATAAACTCCCCCGAAGGCGAGATGACCGTGCTGCCGGCAAGCCCGAAGGACCGCGTCACGCTCAACGCCGACGGCAGCCTCTCCGGCCGGGCCCGCGGCGTGCCGTTTGCCAAGGACGCAAAGCATTTCGCGGTGCTGGCTGTTGGCAATGGCGGGGTGTCGATTGCGCTGGTCGACGCCGCGAAGGGCCGGATCGAATCCGGCGTCGGGCTAGGCGGCGATCACAACGACACCGTCACGCTCGACAAGGTGCAGCCGGTCACGACCAGGCCGGCGCCGAAGGGTTTTGACCAGACCACGCTGATGCTGATGGGCGGCGTGGTGCGCAGCCTGCAGATCGCCGGCGCGCTGGAAGCGATGCTCGACATCTCCGTGCGCTATTCCAACGAGCGCGTCGCCTTCGAGAAGAAGATCTCGAAATTCCAGGCGGTGCAGCACAACCTCGCCCGGCTCGCCGGCGAAAACGCCGCGGCACTCGCCGCCGCGACCTCGGCCGCCGACACGATCGTCAGCGCCAAGTCGCTGGACACCGATGCGGTGTTCCTGGAGGCCGCAGCGGCCAAGATCCGCTGCTCGGAAGCGGCGGAGAAAGGCAGCAGCATCGCCCACCAGGTGCATGGTGCGATCGGCTTCACGATCGAGCACATCCTGCACCGCTATTCGCTGCGGGCGCTCGCCTGGCGCGACGATTTCGGCTCGGAGAGCTACTGGGCGGTCGAGCTCGGCAAGCTCGTCGCGAATCGTGGCGCCGATGAATTGTGGCCGCTGGTGGCTTCGCGCTGAGATCAGGCAGAAAGATCAGGACTGGACATCATGACTGCAGCCCTTCGTTTCGATCCGATCCGCCTGCCGGAAAAGTGCGAGCAGCTCCGCAAGGAGGTGCGCGCCTTCCTCGCCGAGGAAATCGCCGCCGGCACCTTCGATCCCCACGCGCCGAACCGCGAGGACAATGACGCGCCGGAATTCTCCCGCCGCGTCGGCGCCAAGGGCTGGCTCGGCATGACCTGGCCGAAGAAATATGGCGGCCAGGAACGTTCGTTCCTCGAGCGCTATGTGGTCACCGAGGAGATGCGGGTCGCGAACGCGCCGACCCGGCGCTTCTTCGTCGCCGACCGCCAGAGCGGGCCGGTGCTGCTGAAATACGCCCCCGAGCACATCAAGATGGACATCCTGCCGCGGATCTGCCGCGGCGAGGTCTGCTTCGCCATCGGAATGAGCGAGCCGAACTCCGGCTCCGACCTGTTCGCGGCGAAGACCCGCGCGACCAAGACCGACGGCGGCTATCTCATCAATGGCACCAAGATCTGGACCTCGTCGGCGCACATCGCCGACTACATGATCGCGATCTTCCGGACCTCGCCGCCGACCAAGGAAAACCGCCGCCACGGCCTGACCCAGTTCCTGGTCAAGATGAAGCAGCCGGGCATCCAGGTGAATCCGATCGGCCAGATCACCGGCCAGTTCGAATTCAACGAGGTCGTGTTCACCGACTACTTCGTCCCCGACGATCACGTGCTGGGCGAGGTCGACGGCGCCTGGAAGCAGGCAACGTCGGAGCTCGCCTATGAGCGGAGTGGTCCCGAGCGCTTCCTCGAGACCTATTACGTGCTCACCGAGCTCGTGCGCGCGGTCGGCAAGAATCCGGACACCCGCAGCGCCGAGGGCATCGGACGCCTGGTGGCGCAGGTTCATACCATGCGTCGCATGTCGGTATCGGTCGCGGGCATGCTGCAGGCCGGCAAGGAGCCGGTGGTCGAAGCTTCCATCGTCAAGGACATCGGCACGGTGTGGGAGCAGCAGCTGCCGCATCGCGTGCGCGATCTCGCCGCATTCGTCGAGGAGACCGCGACCAACCGCGAGACGCTGGAAAAGCAGCTCGATTTCGCCATCAAGACCGCGCCCAAGCTGACGATCCAGGGCGGCACGACCGAAGTGCTGCGCGGCATCATCGCCCGCGGACTTGGCCTGCGCTAGCCGCGCGGGCTCGCCTGCGCTAATTCAACGAGGACAGATCATGACCAAGTACACTGATATCGGCGTCGAAACCCACGGCCATGTCGGCCTGATCGAAATCCGAAAACCCCCGCTGAACTTCTTCGACGTCGCGCTGATCAACCAGATCGCCGACGCGCTGGAGGAGTTCGACAACAATATCGAGATCCGCGCCTCGGTGCTCGCCGCCCAGGGCAAGGCGTTCTGCGCCGGCGCCAATTTCGGCGATCCGGCCCGCCAGGAGCAGGAGGAGCGCGCCAAGAGCGATCCGGCTTCCAACCTGCCGATCAACCATCTCTACGTCCAGGCGGTGCGCATCTTCCGCAACAAGAAGCCGATCGTCGCGGCGATCCATGGCGCCGCGATCGGCGGCGGCCTCGGCCTTGCCGTCTCCGCCGACTTCCGCGTCGCCTGCCCCGAGGCGCGCTTCTCGGCCAACTTCACCAAGCTCGGCTTCCATCCGGGCTTCGGCCTGACCGCGACGCTGCCAGAGCTGATCGGCAAGAACAATGCCGAGCTGATGTTCTACACCAGCCGCCGCGTCACCGGCGAAGAAGCCTATCGCTGGGGCCTCGCCAACGTGCTGGTGCCGCAGGACCAGGTGCGAGCGGAAGCGATGAAGCTCGCGCAGGAGATCGCCGAATGCTCGCCGCTCGGCCTGGTCTCGACCCGCGCCACCATGCGCGCCGGCCTCGCCGACCGCGTGCTCGCCGCGACCAACCATGAGCTCGCCGAGCAGACCAAGCTGCGCGCGACCGAAGACTTCAAGGAAGGCGTCAAGGCGACGGCCGAACGCCGCGTCGCCAACTTCAAGGGGCGGTGAGGCCTTTCTCTCTCAACGGCCGTTCTCTCTCAACATGGTCGTCCCTGCGAAAGCAGGGACCCATACGCCGCGGCCAGCGGAAAGGGCACAAGCGGCGTTACCTTGCTCCGCCAACACCATTCGGTGGTTATGGGTCCCTGCTTTCGCAGGGACGACGGTGGGGAGATAGTACGCTAACCCCTCGGCACCACCAGCGCGTCGACGATCGTCACGCCCTGCCCTTCCGGGTGCACCAGCACCGGATTGACCTCGATCTCGGCGATCTCGCCTCGGTGCTGCGCCGCCAGCACCGAAATCTGCGAGATCAACCGCACCAGTGCCGCGACATCCGCCTTCGGCGCGCCGCGGAAGCCGTGCAGCAGCGGCGCGGCCTTCAGCGTCTCCAGCATCGTGGCCGCTTCAGCCGCGCTCACCGGCGCGGGGCGATAGGCCACGTCCTTGAACAGTTCGGTGGTGATGCCGCCGAGCCCCACCATCACCATAGGCCCGAAGGTCGCGTCCAGCATGGTGCCGATGATGATCTCGACGCCTCGCCTCGCCATCGGCCCGACCAGCACGCCCTGAATTTCAGCGCCCGGCCGCTGCTTCTGCACCGTCTCCAGCATGTCGCGATAGGCCGTGAATGCCGCACCCTTGGCGGCGATGTTGACGCGGACGCCGCCGACCTCGCTCTTATGCGCGATCGCGGGCGACTGAATCTTCATGACCAGTGGAAATCCGGCGCGCTCGATCGCAGCGTCGAGCCCGTCGCGGTCGGTCACCAGCACCTCATCCGGCAGCGCAATGCCGGCCGCGCGCAGCAGCGATTTGCTGTCATATTCGGACAGCGTCTTCGACGTGAGATGCCGGGAGAGATCGTGCGCCGGCGACGCTGATGCCGCGATCTCCGGTGCAGGCTTGAAGCCGGCATAATCAGCCAGCCGCCGCATCGCGACGCCGACATGGGTCAGCCCCGAGAGCACTACGACGCCCGACTTGGCAAGCTCCTGCCGCGCGAATTGCGACGGCAGCGTGTAGGAGTAGAACACCACCGGCTTGTTCTGCGCCGCGATCACTGGCTTCAGCTCGGCTTCCTTGAACGGCATCCGCGTCTCGCTCGACAGCGACAGCACGACCAGCGTCGCGTCCACTTCATCAGACGTATCGAACAGCTCGATGCTCTTCTGCAGCCCGCCGGAGGAGACGCCCTGCGCGGTGACGTCGACCGGATTGCCCGCCGCGCCGTAGGACGGCATCCATTGCTTGATCTGGCTCTGGATCGCGGCTGAAAGCTCTGGCACCCGCAGGCCCTGCATCGAGACGGTATCGGCGCCCCAGATGCCGGCGCCGCCGGACACCGTCAGCACCGCGACGCGATCGCCCTTCGGCAGCGGATTGGTGGTCAACACGGCAGCAATCGTCACGGCCTCGTCGAGATCGTTGGACACGATGAAGCCGTATTTCGCGAACACCGCATCATAGGCCGCCGACCAGCCCGCCATGCTCGCGGTGTGCGAGGCCGCCGCGCGCTCGCCGGCGCCGGAGCGGCCCACTTTAGTTACGATGACGGGCTTTTTGAGCTCCGCCGCGCGCTTGGCCGCCACCAGGAACTTGTCGACGTCGCGGATACCCTCGATGAACAGCAGGATCACGTCGGTCGAGGCATCCTGCACCATGTAGTCGAGGAACTCGCCGGCGCCGAGATCGCTCTCATTGCCGGCGCTGACGACATAGCTGAGCGCAACCCCGAGCGCCTTGGCGCGATGATAGATCGCAAAGCCGATGCCGCCGCTCTGCGCGACAATGCCGATGCGCCGCTTGCCGGCGACCAGATCGGGTGCCTCCGGCTTGACGTCGACGGTCGGGCTGAAGGTCGCGGCGACCTTCTGCGCCTGGCTGTAAAACCCTTCCGCGTTGGGCCCACTGATCCGCATCCCGGTCCGCTTCGCCAGCGCCACGATCGCGTCCTGCATGTCAGCGCTGTCGCCGCCCTCTTCGGCGAAGCCGGACGAGATGATGACCGCATTCTTCACACCGGCGGCCGCGCACTGCTCCAGCGCCGGCAGCACCGCACGGGCGGGAATGACGATAACGGCAAGATCGATCGGCGCGCCGATCTCGGCGACCGACTTGAAGCATTTCAGCCCGTCGATCTCGTCATAGTTCGGATTGATCGGATAGAGCGCGCCGGGATAGCCGTTCTTGCGCAGCATCGCGAGCAGCCGCCCGGGAATCTTCTCGTGATCGCGCGAGGCGCCGATCAGCGCGATGCTTTTTGGGGCGAAGAAGGTATCGAGCGGATGCGGCATGGGGGCGTATTCCCGATTGTTATTGTTGCGCTCGACGATATTGAATCGTCGCCGCTAGCTCAACCGCCCTTCCCGTCATCCTGAGGTGCGAGCGGAGCGAGCCTCGAAGGATGGACGGCCACCAGCCGGGCCGTGCATCCTTCGAGACGCGCTGCGCGCTCCTCAGGATGACGGGAAATAAAGACACATAGCCCGGATCGTGCGCAGCGCAATCCGGGAACGCTCCATCCGCGAAGAGCGCGGCCCCGGATTTCGCTTCGCTGCATCCGGGCTACGAAATCACGCCGTCAGCTTGAACGTCACGCCGCAGAGCAGGAACTCGTCGCCCTTCACCGCACAGCCTCTGGCTTTCGCGGCCTCCAGCACCTTCGCCTTGTCGGCGACCTTGAACGTCAAGCCGCTCATGATCTCGCTGTCGCCCTTGACGAAGCGGAAGGTGCCGTTCGGCAGCTTCACCACGGTACCATCGGCGGGAATGCCGATGATCCTGCCCCAATGCGCCGCCAACCCCTCAGGCTCGGGGCTCTGCATCTCGACCTCGGTCAGCGACAGCGTCGTGTCCTTGCGGATCGACTTCTGCCAGTCCGGGCCGGCCGGCGGATACGGTCCCAACACGTCGTCGCTGCCGTCGGTGTGATTGAACTCGATGAAGGCAGCGCGGCAGTCGCGCGGGTGCAGTTGCACGCCGTGATACGGCGCGTGCGTGATCACGTTGGCGGTGCGCACGCCGATCGCGTTGGCCTTGGCGCCGCGCGCGTCGGGATCCTCGCACGTGAAGATCGCCATATAGCCGCCGCGGCCGCCGGTCTTCTCGATGAAGCGGCCGGCCGCCGTGCCCGGCCCCGGCTGGAACGGCGCCACGACTTCGAGCAGGATTGTATCGACCGGCAGCAGCGCATTCTCGAGGCCGTATTTCGCGACATTGCCGTCGCGATAGCAGACATCGAGGCCCATGATCGCGGAGATGTCCGCGATGACAGGCGCAAGCTGCGGTGCCACCAGGCAGATCTGCCGCAGCCGCATGTACTCGGCCATGGTTACTGCCCCTGGAAGGTGGGCTTGCGCTTCTCGACGAAGGCCTTGGCCGCTTCCTTGTGGTCGGTGGTCTCGCCGGCACGCGTGTGGTGGATCGCCTCGCCGTCGAAGCAGGCTTCCAGCGTCATGGTCTCGGCATTGTTGATGTTGCGCTTGATGTAGCCGAGCGCCACCGACGGCCCCTGCGCCAGCGAGCGCGCCAGTTCCAGCGCCTCGGCCTCGACATCGGCATCGGGCACCACCTTGGAGACCATGCCGAGGTTGTAGGCTTCCTGCGCCGACAGCACCGGCGACATCATGTAGAGCTCGCGCGCTTTCGCGCTGCCGAGCATCTTGGTCAGGAAATAGGTGCCGCCGTAATCGCCGGAGAAGCCGACCTTGGCGAAGGCGGTGGTGATCTTGCAGGAGGCGCTGGCAACGCGGAGATCGCAGGACAGCGCGATCGAGAGGCCCGCGCCGGCCGCCGCGCCGTCGAGCTGCGCCACCACCGGCTTCGGCATCTGGTGCAGGATGCGCGAGACCTCCATGCCGCGGCGCAGATTGGCCATCTTGGCCTCGAACGGCAGCGGTGCGCGTCCTTCCGCCATCGACTTGACGTCACCGCCGACGCAGAAGGTGCCGCCGGCGCCCCTGATCAGCACCGCGCGCACCTCGGTATCGTCCTGCGCGCGCCGCGCCGCCTCGACGAGGCCGCGTGTCATGTCGGGATTGAGCGCGTTGCGCCGATCGGGACGGTTCATGGTGATGGTGAGCAGGCCCTTGTCGAGGGATTGGAGGACCATCTGATTATCGCTCATGGCGTTTTGCCTTTCGTTGTTGTTGGTTGTTGCCACGTCGTTCCGGGATGGTGCGCTAGCACCAGACCCGGAACCTCGAGATCCCGGGTTCGATGCTAACGCATCGCCCCGGGATGACTGCGTGACTTCGTCACTTCGTCACTTCTTCACAAGCGGGCAGCGCGACTCCGACAGCGGCTGGAAGGCCTGGTCGCCCGGCACGGTCGCCACCAGCTTGTAGTCGTCCCAGCGGCCCTTCGATTCCGACGGCTTCTTGACCTCGAACAAATACATGTCGTGCACCATACGGCCGTCCTCGCGGATCTTGCCGTTCTTGGTGAACATGTCGTTGATCGGGGTCTCCTTCATCACCTTCATGACGGCGGCCGCATCGGTGGTGCCGGCGGCCTTCACCGCCTTGAGATAGTGCGTCACCGAGGAATAGACGCCGGCCTGTGCCGAAGTCGGAACCCGCTTGGTGCGTTCCATGAAGCGCTTGGTGAAGGCGCGGCTGTCGTCGTTGAGATCCCAGTAGAAGGCTTCCGCCAGCAACAGGCCCTGCGCGGTCTCGAGCCCGACGCTGTCGATGTCGGTGACGAAGGCCAATAGCGGCGACAGTTTCTGGCCGCTCTTGGTGAGACCGAATTCCGCCGCCTGCTTGATCGCGTTGATGGTGTCGCCGCCCGCATTGGCAAGCCCGATCACCTTGGCCTTCGAGGCCTGCGCCTGCAGCAGGAAGGATGAGAAATCCGAGGTGTTGATCGGATGCCGTACGCTGCCGAGCACCTTGCCGCCCGACTTCACCACGACATTGCTGGTATCCTTTTCCAGGTCCTGGCCGAACGCGTAGTCCGCGGTGAGGAAGAACCAAGTATCGAGACCGGATTTCACCGCGGCAAGGCCGGTCACATTGGCCTGCGCGAAGGTGTCGAACACGTAGTGCACGGTATAGGGGCCGCAGGCCTCGTTGGACAGGCGGATCGAACCCGGACCGTTGAACATGATGATCTTGTTGCGCGCCTTGGCGATCTCGGCAGCGGCGAGCGCGGTCGCGGATGCTGCGACGTCGAAGATCATCTCGACGCCCTGGTTGTCGATCATGTCGCGGGCGATGTTGGCGGAGAGGTCGGCCTTGTTGAGATGGTCGCCGACCACGATCTCGACCTTGCGGCCGAGCACCTTGCCGCCGAAATCCTCCACCGCCATCTTGGCGGCGGTTTCGCTGCCCGAGCCGGTGATGTCGGCATAGAGGCTCGACATATCGAGGATGCCGCCGAGCTTCAGCGGAGGCTTGTCCTGCGCCAGCGACGCATTCGCCGAGATCGCAAACGCACAGGCCAACACGCCGGCCAAAACTCGTCTCATTCCAATCCTCCCTTGCAGCGCGGACCTCGTTCCATCAGGTCCGTTTCGAGGGCCGGATCATGCCGCATGGCCTGCACTGCAGCAAGCCGCAGCGGCAGCAATCTGTTTTCCGCTAAGCGGAATGAGGCGCCGCGCCGGAGCTTCCAGCCGCGCCGCGATCAGAGATGAAAGTCGGGAACGGTCTGATGGGGCGTTCCCGCCGGCAGGCCGAGGAACAGGTACTGCATGCCATAATGTCCGGCGAATGCCGATGCTGTTGCATCCATGATGATGCGACCGCCCAGATCCAGATGCAATTCCGGCCGCGTAATGGCGCCGAGCGTGTAGGCCGGCACGATGGTCTCGTTGATGTGCAGGGCGTCGAAGACGGCGGACACCGCCGAAAGCGAAGCCGCATTGCCGGCCAGGTCGACGACATCGGCGCCATTGGCGGCGAAGCCGGTCACCGCCAGCGAGCCGGCGCGATCGGTCGACGACACGATGTGATCGAACACCAGCTTCGAGGAATCGCCGAGCAGCGCCGTTGCCGCGGCGTCGTAGATTGCGGTGCCGCCATCGTTCAGCGTCAGGCTCGGCGTGCCGCCATTGACGTGCACCGCCTCGTTGAACCCGACCGTCAGTTGCACCAGCGAACCCGGCGTCGCGACGCCGCCGGAGGGCGTCGCCGTGATTCCGATGAGATGAGGCGCCGTGGTGTCGAGGGTGAAGGTCAGGTTGGAGGACGCGCTGACATTGCCGGCGGCGTCGATCTCCTGCACTGTCACGGAATGCACGCCGTCCGTTGTGAAGACCGGCGCCGCCGTCGAGAAGCCCGACGCGCCGTCGGCCTTGTAGCGCAGCGTGTCGGCCGCATCGAACTTGGTGTAATCGATCAGCGCATTGCTGGTGATGTGGTCGGCGCTGGAGACGCCGGTGTCCCGGTGCAGCATTAGCGTCGGCGCCGATGGCGCCTTGGTGTCGCCGGTGAAGCCGATCGCGTTGCTTGCTCCGCCGGCATTGCCGGCGATGTCGGTGTAGCTCGCCCCCGCAACCGAAAGATCGGCCGACAGGTGGTCGGTGACATCGGCCGTGAAGGTCGCGGTGTAGATATCGTGGCCTGCGCCGTTGATGCCGACATGAACGAGGCTGCCCAGCAAGCCGCCATGGACGGTGACGTCGCCAAGCCCGAAGCCTGCGACCGCCTCGGAGAAGGTGAACGTCATCAGCGCGGCGTCACCGGCGTGCAGCAGGGTGTGATCGGCCACCACCGATACCGTCGGCGGATGCGTGTCGCCGCCGATCGTCGCGGTATTGCTTGCCGCGCCGGTATTGCCTGATACGTCGGCATAGCTCGCGGCGGTGACCCGGATCGAGCCCGCCACGACGTCGTTGATATCTGGCGTGAAGGTCGCGGTGTAGACGTCCTGCCCCGACATGTTGAGCCCGACATGGACCAGATTGGTCACCGTGCCGCCGGCGACGACGGTATCGCTGAGCGCAAAGCCCGCGACCTGCTCGGAGAAGGTGAAGGTGACAACCGAAGTCTGGCCCGAAAGCACCGTGCTCGGGCTCGCGGCAACCGACACCGTCGGCGCCCTGGTATCGCCGGTAAAATTGATGGTGCCGCTCGCCGCACCGGTATTGCCGGCAATATCCATATAGCTCGCAGCCGTGACCTGCACCGAGCCCGCTTCAGTGTTGCTTTCATCCGGCGTGAAAACCGCCGTGTAGACGTCCTGGCCCGATGCGTTGACGCCGACATGGACCAGATTGCCCAACGCCCCGCCATGCACCGTGACGTCACCGAGCGCGAAGCTCGCGATTTGTTCCGAGAAAGTGAACGTCACCAGCGCGGTCTGGCCCGCCAGCACCGCGTTACGATCCGCCGCGATCGACACCGTCGGCGCCAGCGTATCGCCGCCGATCGTGGCGGTGTTGCTTGCCGCGCCGGCATTGCCGGCCACATCGCTGTAACCGGACGCATTCACCTTCACCGAACCGGTCTCGGTGTCGCTGACATCGGGCGTGAAGGTCGCGGTGTAGACGTCCTGCCCGGCGCTATTGAGCCCGACATGCACGAGATTGCTCAGCGCGCCGCCATGGACGGTGATGCCGCCAAGGGCGAAGCCCGACACGGCCTCCGAGAAGGTGAAGGTCGCGACCGAGAGGTCGCCGGCCAGCACTGTGTCGGGATTGAGCGTGACGGAGACCGTCGGCGCCTGCGTGTCACCGGTGAAGTTGATGACGTTACTGGCGGCGCCAGCGTTGCCGGCCGTATCGCTGTAGCTCGATGGGCTGACCTGCACCGAGCCAGCCTCGGCGTTGGTGACATCGGGCGTGAAGGTCGCGGTGTAGATGTCCTGGCCGGCGCCATTGACGCCGACATGGACAAGGCTGCCCAGCGCGCCGCCGCTGACGCTGACATCGCCGAGCGCGAAGCCCGCGACGGCCTCGGAGAAGGTGAAGGTCACGACCGCGGTCTGTCCGGCGAGCAGCGTGCCATGGTCAGCCGAAACCGACACGGTCGGCGCCTTGGTATCGCCGCTGAAGCTGATCGTGTTGCTCGACGTGCCGGAATTGCCGGCAACGTCGCTATAGCTTGACGCGTTGACCTGCACCGAGCCAGCCTCGGCATTAGTCACGTCGGGCGTGAAGGTCGCGGTGTAGACGTCGTGACCGGCGCCATCGACGCCGACATGGATGAGATTGCCCAGCGCACCGCCCTGGACAGTGACATCACCCAATCCAAAGCCGCTGACGGCCTCGGAGAAAGTGAACGTGACAACCGCGCTATCGCCGGCAACCAGCGTGGTGTGATCGGCTGCAACCGCCACCGTCGGCGCCTTGGTATCGCCGGTGAAGGTGATCGCGCTGCTTGCCGCGCCGGCGTTTCCGGCGCTGTCGGTATAGCTCGATGCGTTGACCTGCACCGAGCCCGCCTCGGCGTCTGTAACGTCGGGTGTGAAGGTTGCCGTGTAGATGTCCTGGTGCGCGGCGTTGACGCCGACATGCACGAGGTTGCTGAGCGCGCCGCCGCTCACCGTCGTGTCCATCAGCGCGAAGCCGGTGACCGCCTCGGAGAAGGTGAAGGTGACGGTCGAGGTCTGCCCGGCCAGCAGCGCGGTCGAGCTCGCCGCAACCGACACAGTCGGCGCGATCGCGTCGATCACGAGATGCAAATCGGTCGCCGCATGGGTCACGTCGGCGTCCTGGCCGCCGGGATCCCTGATCGTGCCGCCGTTGAGCGAGAGGCTCTGCACCTGCAAATCAGACGTGCTGTCGCCGTCCTGCACCGTGTAGCTGAACACCAGCGCCTGCGAGCCGCTGCCGCTGAGATAGGTCGCGGCCTTGCCGTCATTGAGCAGCAACTCGGGCGCGCCGGTCATGCTCACCGTGTTGCTGAAGTTGACGGTGATGGTCACAACCTTGCCGGCGTTCAGGATCGTGAGATGATCGGTGGTGTCAGCCGTGATCGAGGCGATGCTCGCCTGCGACCGGATTTCCAGATGCGGCGTCGCCGAGCCATCGGAACCAAGAAGCAGCGAGCCGGCCGAGGCGCCGGCCCCAAAGCTCAGGTTCAGCGAGGCGAGCGTCGTGCCGCTGCCGCTCTTCACCAGCAACACGCCGTTCGCATAGGACAGCGTGGCCGTGGCGTCATAGCCGATGTTGCCGAAGTCGATGGTGTCACCGCCGGCAAAGCCGGTGATCGACGTGCTGAACGAGGTGCCGGAGAATGCCGCGGCATCGAGCACGAGTTTTTCGGTGCTGCCGTCGGTGAAGGCGACCGCGCCGGTTCCCGCCGCGCCGTTCGCCGCCAGCTCGAGGATCGAGCCCTTGATGACGGTACCGCCCGAATAGGTGTTGTGCGCGGACAGCACCAGCCGGCCGCCGCCGGTCACCTCGACATCACCAGGCGTCGCGCCATCGGAGATGACGCCGCTCTGGGTGACGGTCTCGCCGGCCGCGACATTGAAGACCGGATCGCCGGCGACGGTGATGTTGCGGGTCTGCGTGAAGCCGTCGGTGAAGCTGATGCCGGTGCCGTCGCCGAGCTTCAGCACGTTGGTGACCGCGCCGAGATTGACGTTGGCGGAGATCGACACCCTTGTGCCGGCGCCGCTGACCGTGGTGTTGCCGGTGTAGGTGTTGTTGCCGCCGAGGATGACGGTACCGCCGCCGCTGATCGCGAGCCCGCCGACGCCAGCATTGGCGCCGGTGCCGCCGTTGCCGCTCTGGTCCGCGATGTCGTTTGCGACAGTCAGCGTCTGGCCGCTGCCGGGCGCGAAGCTGAGATCGTTGTTGCCCTGGATGAAAATGCCGGAGCCGAAACCCGAGCCGCTGGCCTGGCCGATGCCGTTGGTGCCGCCTTTGACGGCGCTGAAGCCGGAATCGTTCGACAGCGAGCCGCTCTTAGTGGTCAGCGAACCGCCTTGCTGGACGAAAACGTCGCCGCCCGCGCCAAGGCCGCCACCGCCGCCCGGCGCGCCGTTGCCGCCGCCGAAGCCGCCGACACCGCCGATGCCACCGCCGCCACCGAAGCCACCGTCGCCATTGTAGCCGCCGCCACCACCGAAGCCGCCGTTGCCGCCATCGCCGCCGCCGCCGCCGAAGCCGCCATTGCCGCCATCAGCCCCGTTGCCGCCGCCGACACCGCCGCCCGGACCGTAGGGTGCGCGGACGCCGCTGCCGATCCACCCAGCCGCGCCGCCGCCTCCACCGTTGGCGCCGCCTGCTCCGCCATACCAGTAAAGCTCGGTCCCGCCCCCGATCGAGATCAGGTAACCGTCGCTCCCTTTGCCGCCCCCAGCGGTGTTGGGGATAATGCCGGGCGAACCGCTTCTAAAGAGATCACTGTCCGCGCCCTGAGCGCCGAGGCCGATACCGCCGCCGCCGCTGCTTCCGCCGCGTCCGCCCATCCCGCCGCCGCCGCCGTAGCCGTAGCCGGAGCTGATACTGCCAGTGCCGCCGGCACCGCCGTTGCCGCCGATCGCTGCGCTGTTGTGGAAGGTGACGTTGTCGATGGTGGCGCTGCCGTTCGACGAGACGAACAGCGCGCCGCCGAGCCCGGCGCCGCCACCGCCGCCGCCGCGAACGACACCGCCGCCGGCGGCCACCGTGTTCTGGATGGTCAGGTTCTCGAGATTGACGTTGCCAGCATAGACGAAGAAGCCACGCTGGGCGTTGAGGCCGTCGATCGTATGCGTGCCGCCGTGGCCGTCGCTGCCGTTGATCGTGACGCTCGATCCGCCCAAGAGATTGAGCGCGTACAGCTCCGACGTCAGGCTGAAGTTCGCCGTGATGTTGATTGTGTAGTTGGCATTCGGCGCGGCGTTCTGCCCGCCGGAATCCATCTGCAGGATGGCCGCGTTGAGCTCGGCGACGTTGGAGACATTGAAGACACGGGTCGAGACGACCTGCACGATCGTTCCGCCGTTGGCATCCTGCGAGAGCTGGAAACTGGTCCCGGCGCCGACGCCGGCAAGGGTCAGCGTATCGGTCGTGGTGCCGTTCGAGATCGAGAGCGTGTTGCCGGACAGGCTGACCGTGTTGAGCGACGGATTCTGGGTGTTGTACTGCAGCCCGGTCAGATCGATGAACTGGCCGGGATTGAAGTTCGCGATCGTGTTGGCGAACGCATTGCCGCTCAGCGCGGCATTGTCGATCTTCAGCGTGCCGGCGATGCCGGTCGAGAACGAGATGTTGCCGGTCCCGGCGGCGCCGGCCGCGGTGAGCCACACCGTGCCCGAATAGATCGTCGTGCTGCCGTAGGTGTTGGCGGCATGGCCAAGCACGAGCGTACCGCCGCCGTCGACGCCGAGATTGCCGCTGCCGGTCACGAGGGCGGTGTCGGAGATGGTCTTGCCGTTCGCGATCGACAGGATCGAATTGCCGCTGACCGAGAGCGTGTCGTCGAAAGTGCCGCTCGATGTCAGCGACAGATGCGCGCTGCTCAGACCGAACGTCCCGGTCAGCCCGGCGAGCTGACCCATCCCGAGCTGCAACGTGCCGGCGCCGGACAGCATGAACGTACCGGAGCCGCTGATCGAGCCGGTGTCGATGATCGTGCCGGACAATATGTCGAAGGTGCCGCCATTGCTGGTGAGCTGAATGTCGTGCGTGAAGTTGTAGCCGCCGGTCGTGGTCAGCGTGCCGCCGTTGAGGATCAGCGCGCCGGCCGAACCGCCGATGTTGTTGTCGGCCGTGATCGAGAGCGTGTTGCCGGCATCGATCTGCGTGCCGCCGACATAGCTGCTCGCACCCGTCAACGTCAGCGTACCGCCGCCGGAGACGACCAGCTTGCCGGTCGTGCCGCTGCCGCTGATGCCCCGCTCATCGGCGATCGTGTCAGCTATCGTGAGCGTCGTCGATATCGTCGGCCCGCCCGCGAAGGGGGAGGAGATGGTGTGCGTCGGCGTGACGACCATCGTGCCCTGGATGAAGATGTCGCCATAGGCGGAGCCGTTGCCCGCACCATTGGCACCGGTGCCGCCGGTCTCGGTCGCATCCATCAAGGTGCCGCCGATCACGGTCAGCGTGCCGCCTTGCTGAACGAAGATGTCGCCGCCGGCGCCAAGGCCGCCGCCACCACCGCCGGCGAGCGAGCCGCTGCCGGCGCCGAATCCGCCGGTGCCGGGCGTGCCGTTCGAACCGCCGCCACCGCCGCCGAAGCCGCCATTGCCGCCGGTATGCGCGTATCCGCCGCCGTTGCCGGAGCCGCCGCCACCGCCGGCGAAACCACCGTTGCCGCCGCCATAAATGCCGCCGCCGCCACCGCCGCCCATGCCGCCCGCGCCGCCGAAGCCGATCAGGGTGCCCGAGGGGCCGCCGCCCACCGAGTTGGCGCCACCGATGCCGCCGCCGCCGCCACCGACACCGCCGCCACCACCGCCGCCGCTCGCGCCACCGCCGGCGTGCGCGCCATAGCCGATGCCGCCGTAATTGTCGGCCCCCTGTCCGCCGCCCGCCGCACCTTCGATCGTCGCCGGTGTGCCGCCCGCGGTCTGCGCCCCGGTCGAGGGATGCTGGCTGTCGGAGCCCGCCTCGCTGTAACCGCTGCCGCCATTGCCGTGGTAGCCGTAGTAGTCTTGGCCGCCGAAGCCGCCACCACCGCCGCCGCCACCATTGCCGCTGCCGCCATCGGCACCGATGCCGCCACCACCGCCACCGCCGCCGGCAGGATCGACCACGCCGCCATCGCCGCCCTTGGCCGTGTTGCTGCCGAAATTGACATTGTTCAGCGTGACGTTGGCGTTCTGTCCGACGAACAGGCCGCCGCCGAGGCCCGCGCCGCCGCCGCCACCGCCGACCCCGCCATTGCCGCCGCTCGCAACCGCATTGACGATCGTGAGGTTCTTGAACGTCACTGTGCCTGATGTGACGACGAAGCCTTGATAGCCGCGCGCATCGATGATGTCGCTGTTGTCCTGGCCACCGAGTTGATTGTTGTAGTCGGAGTTTCCGTCGAAAGTGAGCGTCGAGCCGCTCATCAGGTTGATGGCAGGCAGATCGTCGAGCAGCTGCAATGTGCGGGCGCTGCCGGAGGTCGAGAAGTTGATGACGTAGTCGGTGTTGGCCGACGCTAGTCCGCCGCCGACGCTGATCGCCGAGATCGCGTTGTAGAGCTGGAGATAATCGTGGAGCGGATCGCTGGTCGTCAGCGTCAGAACAACGGGATTCGACACAAGGACCTCGGCAATATGCGTGAGCGACCGCAATCGGTCGCCTTTCAAAAAAATTGCCGAATAGTTACCTTGCGCCGCAAGTCATTGGCAACAATAACGAATTCTCATTCCGCGCACGGAGTTGAGATGATGAATGGGTAAGGTTGACGCGTGTGAGGACCGCTCGACGCACGATCGGACGGCAATTTTCGTCACGACGAGGGTCGCTGAAGACGAGTTGGTCCCGCGACAGGCACGCATTGATGTGAAACACGAATCTCGCGTGTGCACGTGATGAGAAGCGCCGCAGAAAAATTGACCACCGAATCAATGATGGCACCCCTCGATGCGATCTCGCTTCGCTTGTGGTGGCTCCGAAGCGATCTTTCCGTCAGACTGTCCTTGTTGGCGACCACGCTCCGACCGGAGCGCACCGGAGTGACGAGTGCCGCATGACGCCTCCACGCGATAAAGCATGGCGTTGCCGTCCGTGGGCGGTGATGATGACAGCATGCGTCCTCGCGATCGGCGCGTGCATCGGACGCGCCGAAGCGACTGGCTGCAATTTCGAAATTCAGGGCGAGGGTCGCGTCGCAGCCGTCGTCGATGCGCGCAGCCTTCGGCTGGACGACGGCCGCGAGGTCAAGCTCGCCGGTATCGAGGTGGCCGACAAGGCGAAAGCCAAGGCAGCGCTTACGGCGCTTTTGGTCGGCCGCGAGGTGACGCTGCGCGGACAGGACGACACGCCGGACCGCTACGGCCGGCAGCCGGCCTACGCATTCCTCGCAGGTCACGAGATCCCCGTGCAGAGCGAACTGCTGCGCCAGGGCCTCGCGCTGGTGTCGTCCGAGACCGCCGACAAGGACTGCGCCACGGCGCTAATGGCGGCCGAGGCCGAGGCGAGGGCCGCTCGATCGGGAACTTGGGCCGAGGCCACGGTCATAAAAAACGCCGAAAGTTCCGCCGATATTTTGGCCGGGATCGGGCGTTTTACAGTGGTCGAGGGCAGGGTTTTGTCCGTGCGTCAGGCGGGCGCGACGACCTACCTGAATTTCGGTCGAAACTGGACTCAGGACTTTGCTGCGACTATTTCAAGGCGCATAGTCCCTGCGTTTGAGGCGGCCGGGCTTGCGCCCAAGTCTCTGGAAAATCGTAAGATTCGTGTACGAGGCTGGGTGGAAGCACGACGTGGGCCGCGAATCGAACTGCTCCGGGTGGGGCAGCTTGAAGTGCTCGGCGGGAACTAGGGCCCAAGGGACTCAAGAAACCCAGGGGCCCTGCCCCAGTCTCTTTACGGGACAATTTGTGAGTTTTTGACGTGATTGAGCGCGCAGGACGGCGTGAAAAGGGGACTGGCCGCCGCCTTTCGGCTGCGCCGGCGCTCGTTTGCGCCGCCCTGACGCTGTCGGCCTGCGGCAATGTCGGCCGATTCGAGCAGGCCACGCCCACGGCAGCGGCGGCGCCGGTAAAGCCGAACCGCGTGGTGCAGCAGACGCCCACGAGCGAACGCGAGCATGAGCGCATCCTGTCGTCCTATGGCGGCGCCTATGACGACCCTAAGCTCGAGGGCCTGATCAGCAAGACCGTCGAGCGGCTGGTCGCCGCCTCCGAACGGCCCGACCAGGCCTACAAGGTCACGATCCTCAATTCCGGCGCGGTCAACGCCTTCGCGCTGCCGACCGGCCAGCTCTATGTCACGCGCGGCCTGATTGCGCTCGCCAGCGACACCTCCGAGCTCTCCTCGGTGCTGAGCCACGAGATGGCGCATGTGCTGGCCAAGCACGCGGCGATGCGCGAGGACCAGGCCCGCCAGGCGGCGGTGGTGACGCGCGTCGTCACCGACATGAGCACCGATACCGATCTCACCGCGCTGGCGCTCGCCAAGACCAAGCTGACGATGGCAAGCTTCTCGCGGCAGCAGGAGTTCGAGGCCGACGGCATCGGCGTCGGGATCGCCGCCCGCGCGCATTTCGATCCCTACGGCGCGGCGCGCTTCCTGACCGCGATGGAGCGCAATGCGGCGCTGAAGATCGGCAAGACCGCGCTCGATCCGCGCGCGCAGGACTTCACCTCGTCGCATCCGGCGACGCCCGAGCGCATCAACAACGCGCAGACCACCGCGCGGCAATACTCGTCGCCCGAGAGCAACGAGCGCGACCGCGAGACCTATCTCGCCGCGATCGACAACATCGTCTATGGCGAGGATCCCAGCGAAGGCTTCGTGCGCGGCCGCCGCTTCCTGCATCCCAAGCTCGGCTTCACCTTCACCGCGCCCGACAATTTCACGCTCGACAACACCGCGCAGGCGGTGATCGGCGTGCGCGAGGGCGGCAGCCAGGCGATGCGCTTCGACGTGGTGCGGGTGCCGGCCGAGCAGTCGCTCGGCGACTACCTGAATTCGGGCTGGATGGAAGGCGTCGAGAAATCCTCGACCGAGGACCTCAACATCAACGACTTTCCGGCGGCGTCGGCCACCGCGCATGGCGACCAGTGGCAGTTCAAGGTCTACGCGCTGCGCTTCGGCAGCGACGTCTACCGCTTCATCTTCGCCGCCAAGCAGAAGTCCACCGAGAGCGAGCGCAACGCGCGCGAGACCGTCAATTCGTTCCGCCGCCTGACGCTCGACGAGATCCAGGCCGCGCGGCCGCTGCGCATCAAGGTCATCAACGTGCAGCCCGGCGACACCGTGGAATCGCTGTCGCACCGCATGTCCGGCGTCGATCACCCGGCCGAGCGCTTCCGCGTGCTCAACGGCCTCGACGCCCATGCCCAGGTGAAGCCGCGCGACCGCGTCAAGATCGTGGTGGATTGAGGCTGCGAGGCGTCGCGCTCGCGCCTCACTCCCGCTGTCGTCCCGGCGAAGGCCGGAACCCATAACCACAGCTATCGATTGATTGAAAAAAGCTGGGGCCACAGCGCGTCCCAACAACATATTCCTGTGGTTATGGGTCCCTGCCTTCGCAGGGACGACTGACAGAGAGCGCGCTACTTCGCCTTCTCCTTCAGGAAGGCGATGATGTCGGCGCGATCCTTCGGATCCTGAACCTCGTAGAACATCTTGGTGCCCGGAACCATGGCGTCCGGACCGGTGAGCCATTTGTCGAGATTCTGCTCGGTCCACACGATCTTCGAATTCTTCAGCGCCTCCGAGTAATTGTAGCCCGCGACGGAGCCGGCAAGCCGGCCCACCACGCCCCTGTGCATCGGGCCGACGTCGTTCTTCTCGATCGAATGGCAATCGCCGCAGCCCTGGTACAGGGCGGCGCCGCGCGCCGCATCTCCTGCGGCACGGGCGCTGTTCACGGCGAGCAGAATCGCGATGGCCGCCATCGCGGCAATTTTGGCTTGCCGCGGCGCCAGCACGCCTGCGATCGAACGAATGGTCATTCCCGGGGCTCTCCTGTTTGCCATCACAACAGGAGCAGCCATGCTGCCATTCTATTCCCTGAAATGCCGTGCGCTTCGCGCGGCCGGCGACTGACGAAGATTTTTGAGCCAGCCGGGAATATCCCCGCGCGCCGCCGATCTCTATCGAAGCTGCCACCTCCGCAGCGGCGCCGGGCTATTGGAGCATCCCCAGTGTTTCAGAATCGGTTCGGCGCCGTCGCTCGATTTGCCGAACTCGGGTGCGTGCTTGCTGCGCTCACACTCGCAGCAGCCACCGCCGCGCGCGCGGACGGCTGTCCCAAGCCGAGCGACGAAATCGCGACCGACCGGCCCGACGTCACCAATTCGAGTATCGTCGTGCCGGTCGGGAGCCTGCAGAACGAGAACGGCATCAACCTGACCGGCCGCAGCAGTGGCCGCAGCATCGACGGCAGCAACAGCCGCTGGCGGCTCGGGATCGCCCCCTGCCTCGAAGTGCTGATCGACCTGCCGAGCTATATCGGCACTGTGAAGTCGCCCGGCGCCTCGGGCTTTTTCGACGTCGCGCCGGGGATCAAATGGCAGATCAGCCCGCTGCCGCGGAAGCTCGACCTCTCGATCACGGCCGGCGTCGCGCTGCCGACGGGCGCGGCCGAAATCGCCGGGCGCGGCGCGCAGCCCTATATCCAATTGCCGTGGTCATGGGAGCTGCATGACGGCTGGGGCGTCAGCGGCATGTTCACCGAATTCTTCCGCCCCGCCGAGCTGAGCGGCCAACACATGTCGGAGGCGACCTTCGTGATCGAGAAGAAGCTGACCGAGCGGATCAGCATGTTCACCGAATATGTCGGCGACTATCCCGACGGCGCGCGGCCGACCCAGCTCATTAACTCCGGCGGCCTGTACCAGATCACGCCGACCCAGCAGGTCGACTTCCATGTCGCGTTCGGACTCAACCGCAACTCGCCGAACTACATCGTCGGCCTGGGCTATTCGTTCCGCGTCGACGGATTGTTCCGCTAGCCCACCTCCCCTTGAAAAGGGGAGGTCGCTTTGCTCGCCAAAGTCGGATCGTAGCCATGTCGTTCTGTGAGCCAAGGAGTTGCCAGACATATTTGTCTTCCTAAGACCGCTTGGCCTCCGACTTAAGCCTCGGCTTCGCGCAATCCGCTCAGCCACAGCGCCAGCAGCGTCCACACCGCGCCCGACAACAGATACGCACCGGCCGAGATCAGGCCGAAATGCGTCGCCAGCAAGAGCGCCGCGAGCGGCGCAAAGCCGGCACCGAACAGCCAGGCGAAATCCGAGGTCAGCGCCGAGGCCGTGTAGCGATAGTTGCGCGCGAAGCTCGACGCGATCGCGCCCGACGACTGGCCGAACGACAGACCGAGCAGCACGAAGCCGAGCACCATATAGACGGTCTCGCCGAACGCGCCGGCGTCGAGCAGCTGCGGCGCGAAGCCGCTATAGACCGCGATCGCGACCGCCGAGCCCAGCAGCAGCGGCTTGCGGCCGACGCGGTCGGCGATCATGCCGGAGGCGACGATCGCGACGACGCCGACCATGGCGCCGATCATCTCGATGATGAGGAAGCGCACCGGGCTTTCCTTGGTGAACAGGAACACCCAGGACAGCGGAAACACCGTGACCATGTGGAACAGCGCAAAGCTCGCCAGCGGCGCGAAGGCGCCGAGCAGGATGTTGCGGCCCTCCTGCGCGACGGTCTCGCCGACCCGCGCCGGCTCGAGATCGCGGCTTTCGAACAGCTCGGAATATTCATCCGTCGCCACCATGCGCAGCCGCGCGAACAGCGCCACCACGTTGATGGCGAAGGCGACGAAGAACGGATAGCGCCAGCCCCAGTCGAAGAAATCATCCGCCGAGAGGTTGCCGGCGAAGAAGGCGAACAGGGCGCTGGCCACGATCAGCCCGAGCGGCGCGCCGAGCTGCGGCACCATCGCGTACCAGCCGCGGCGATGCGCCGGCGAATTCATCGCGAGCAGCGAGGCAAGGCCGTCCCAGGCGCCGCCCCAGGCGATGCCCTGCAGCACGCGCGCGGCGGCCAGCAGCCAGATCGCCGCGACGCCGATCGTGTCGTAGCCGGGCAGGAAGGCGAGCGCGACCGTGGCGGTGCCGAGCAGGAACAGCGCGATGACGAGCTTGGCGCCCTTGCCGTGGCGGCGGTCGACCGCCATGAAGATCACGGTGCCGAGCGGTCGCGCGGCGAAGGCCAGCGCGAAGATGCCGAACGAATAGAGCGTGCCGGTCAGTTCATTGACGAACGGAAACACCAGCTTCGGAAACACGATGACCGAGGCGATCGCATAGACGAAGAAGTCGAAGAATTCCGACGTGCGTCCGATGATGACGCCAATGGCGATATCGCCGGGTTTCGCCTGCACGTGACCTGATGCGGTCGGGGTGCCGTGAGCCATTGCTGGGGCTTGTGCCATCGCCGGAGAACCGTCCTTTGGAGCACGATCAAACCGGTTTTCCGAACAGACCGTGCTCAAACAAGAAGTGAGGCCACGGGCAGATTGCCACGCGGTCCACCTCACCTTCTGACCTTTCATCTCGCAGTGCAACATTGGACAAATTGTCCAATGTGAACTTTGCTGCATCGCAGCTACCCCTTGGCGGAACTCATAAAATTCAAGTGGGGTGAGCCGTGCGCGCCTTGAAATTATTGGCCTTATTGCCGTTCGCGGCGCTCCTTGGCGGGTGCGATTTCGTCGTCCTCGCCCCTGCCGGCGACATCGCCGCCCAGCAGCGCGACCTCGTCGTCATCTCGACCGTCCTGATGCTCATCATCGTGCTTCCGGTGATGGCACTGACCGTCTTCTTCGCCTGGCGCTACCGCCAGTCCAACGCCGCGGCCCCCTATGAGCCGGAGTGGGATCACTCTACCCAGCTCGAGCTCGTGATCTGGTCGGCGCCGCTGCTGATCATCATCTGCCTCGGCGCGCTGACCTGGATGGGCACCCATTTGCTCGATCCCTACCGCTCGCTCGGCCGCATCGCCGCCGACAAGCCTATCAAGAGCAAGGACGCCCCGCTCAATGTCGAGGTGGTCGCGCTCGACTGGAAATGGCTGTTCATCTACCCGGACTACGGCGTCGCCGCCGTCAACGAGCTGGCAGCTCCGGTCGACCGCCCGATCCGCTTCCGCATCACGGCGTCCTCCGTGATGAACTCGTTCTACATCCCCGCGCTTGCCGGCCAGATCTACGCCATGCCCGGCATGGAGACCAAGCTGCACGCGGTCGCCAACAAGGAAGGCACCTATCGCGGCTTCTCCGCCAATTACAGCGGCGCCGGCTTCTCCGGCATGCACTTCGAGTTCAAGAGCCTGTCGGCAACGGATTTCGACAAGTGGATCGGCAGCGCCAAGGCCAGCGCCAACATGCTCGGCCGTACCGACTATCTGCAGCTCGAGCGTCCGAGCCAGAACGATCCGGTCCGGCTCTATCGCTCGGTCGATCGCGATCTCTACAAGGCTGTCCTCAACATGTGCGTCGAGCCCGGCAAGATGTGCATGAGCGAGATGATGGCGATCGACGCCAAGGGCGGCCTCGGCCGCGAAGGCTTCAACAACACGCTGCCGCTCACCTACGACAAATACGCCCGCCGCGGCGCGCCGCTCGGCTCTGAGCCGACCTTCGTCGCCGGCATCTGCTCGATGGACGAGATCAAGGACGCGCCGTCGCGCGAGGTCACCGCGCCGCTCGACCTGACGCCGCTGCGCGGCTTCGGGCTGAAGCGCCCGCCGTTCTCGCCCGCGCATCCGTCATCGACATCCTTGCTGCTCGGCCAGCGTCCGAAATCAGAGTCCTGAGGAGGACCGCATGAATCCCGATCTCGTCAAGACGATCTTCGGCCGCCTCAATCTGGAGGCGCTGCCGTTCCACGAGCCGATCCTGATCGGCACCTTCGCGGTGGTGGCGACCGGCGGCCTCGCGCTGTTCGCCATCGTCACCTACTTCCGGCTCTGGGGCTATCTGTGGCGCGAGTGGTTCACCACCGTGGACCACAAGCGCATCGGCATCATGTACATGATCCTCGGCATCGTGATGCTGCTGCGCGGCTTCGCGGACGCGCTGATGATGCGCCTGCAGCAGGCGATCGCATTCAACGGCTCCGACGGCTACCTCCCGGCCCATCACTACGACCAGATCTTCACCGCCCACGGCGTGATCATGATCTTCTTCGTGGCGATGCCGCTGGTGACCGGCCTGATGAACTATGTGGTGCCGCTGCAGATCGGCGCTCGCGACGTCTCCTTCCCCTTCCTCAACAACTTCAGCTTCTGGATGACGGTCGGCGGCGCCGTGCTGGTGATGATGTCGCTGTTCGTCGGCGAATTCGCCCGCACCGGCTGGCTCGCCTACCCGCCGCTGTCGAACATCGGCTACAGTCCCGACGTCGGCGTCGACTATTACGTATGGGGACTACAGGTCGCCGGCGTCGGTACGACGCTATCGGGCATCAACCTGATCTGCACCATCGTTAAGCTGCGCGCGCCGGGCATGACGATGATGAAGATGCCGGTGTTCACCTGGACCTCGCTCTGCACCAACGTCCTGATCGTCGCCTCCTTCCCGGTGCTGACGGCGGTGCTGGCGCTGCTGTCGCTCGACCGTTACGTCGGCACCAACTTCTTCACGAACGACTTCGGCGGCAACCCGATGATGTACGTGAACCTGATCTGGATTTGGGGCCACCCCGAGGTCTACATCCTGGTGCTGCCGGCGTTCGGCATCTTCTCCGAGGTGACCGCGACGTTCTCCGGCAAGCGGCTGTTCGGCTACACCTCGATGGTCTACGCCACCGTCGTCATCACCATCCTATCCTACCTGGTCTGGCTGCATCACTTCTTCACGATGGGCTCCGGCGCCAGCGTGAACTCGTTCTTCGGCATCACCACCATGATCATCTCGATCCCGACGGGCGCGAAGATGTTCAACTGGCTGTTCACGATGTATCGCGGCCGCATCCGCTTCGAGCTGCCGATGATGTGGACGGTGGCATTCATGCTGACCTTCGTGATCGGCGGCATGACCGGCGTGCTGCTGGCGGTGCCGCCGGCCGATTTCGTGCTGCATAACAGCCTGTTCCTGATCGCGCATTTCCACAACGTGATCATCGGCGGCGTGCTGTTCGGCCTGTTCGCCGGCATCAACTACTGGTTCCCGAAGGCGTTCGGCTTCAAGCTCGATCCGTTCTGGGGCAAGCTGTCGTTCTGGCTCTGGGTCTCGGGCTTCTACTTCGCCTTCATGCCGCTCTATGTGCTCGGCCTGATGGGCGTGACCCGAAGGCTCCGCGTGTTCGACGATCCGTCCTTGCAGATCTGGTTCATCATCGCGGGCTTCGGCGCCTTCCTGATCCTGCTCGGCATCGTCGCGATGCTGGTGCAGTTCGCGGTCAGCATTCTGCGCCGCGAGCAGCTGAAGGACACCACCGGCGATCCCTGGAACGCGCGGACGCTGGAATGGGCGACCTCCTCGCCGCCGCCGGACTACAACTTCGCCTTCACGCCCGTGGTGTACGACAACGACGCCTGGTGGGACATGAAGCGCCGCGGCTACAGGCGCCCGCTCACCGGCTTCAGGCCGATCCACATGCCGTCCAACACCGGCACCGGCATCATCCTCGCAGGACTTGCGACGGTGATGGGGTTCGGCCTGATCTGGTACATCTGGTGGCTCGCCGCCGTCAGCTTCGTTGCGCTGCTCGCGGTCGCGATCGGCCACACCTTCAACTATCACCGCGACTTCCACATCCCGGCGGATGAGGTGGTGCGGGCCGAAGAGGCGCGGACACGCGTGCTCGCCGCGGGAGCCCAGACATGAGCGTTGCAATCAGAACCACACAAGACTCCGAGCCGGTCTTCCACGTCATCGACGAGCATGATCATCCGGAAGGCGCTAGCACCATGCTTGGCTTCTGGATCTACCTGATGAGCGATTGCCTCATCTTCGCGATGCTGTTTGCGACCTATGGCGTGCTCGGCGGAAACTATGCCGCTGGTCCATCGCCGAAGGATCTGTTCGACCTCAAGCTGGTCGCGCTCAACACCACGATGCTGCTGCTCTCCTCGATTACCTATGGCTTTGCCATGCTGACGATGGAGAAATCGAGGATCGGGGCGACGCAAGTCTGGCTCGCCATCACCGGGCTGTTCGGCCTCGCCTTTCTCGGCATCGAGCTCACCGAGTTCGCGCATATGATCCACGAGGGCGCG
Organism: Bradyrhizobium sp. Mp19; assembly: GCF_029952935.1. Taxonomy (NCBI): domain Bacteria; kingdom Pseudomonadati; phylum Pseudomonadota; class Alphaproteobacteria; order Hyphomicrobiales; family Nitrobacteraceae; genus Bradyrhizobium; species Bradyrhizobium sp. Mp19. Next base: position 115,177 of record NZ_JASAUT010000025.1, read on the forward strand.
ACGCCCCAGCGCAGCGCCTTCCTGTCGTCGTTCTTCACGCTGGTCGGCACCCACGGCCTGCACGTCACCTTCGGCCTCGTCTGGCTGGTGACGCTGATGGTGCAGACCGCGCGCTTCGGCCTCACCGAAGCCAACCGGCGCCGGCTGATGTGCCTCTCGATGTTCTGGCACTTCCTCGACGTGGTCTGGATCGGCGTCTTCACCTTCGTCTATCTCCTGGGAATGCTGCGATGACAAAAGAAGCTCACGCTCTCGAAGCCAACGCCGGCGGGCACGGCCACGACGCTCACGGCGGGGCATCCCATGGCTCGCTGCAGAGTTATCTGATCGGCTTCGGCCTGTCGGTCATCCTCACCGCGGTGCCGTTCTGGCTGGTGATGACGGGTGCCATCGCCGACAAGCAGGTCACCGCGCTGATCGTGCTGGTGCTCGCCGCGGTGCAGATCGTCGTGCACATGGTGTACTTCCTGCACATGAACACGCGGTCCGAGAACGGCTGGACCATGATGGCGATGATCTTCACCGTGGTCATGGTGGTGATCGCGCTGACCGGCTCGCTGTGGGTCATGCATCACCTCAACATCAACATGATGCCGATGCACGACATGAGCCAGATGCCGTGACGATGCGGAGCGCCTCAGACCCCTCCTCACCTCTCCCGCTTGCGGGGGAGCATAGGCCGCCTTTGGCGGCCGTCCTTGAAGGACGCCGAAGCAAAGCTTCGGCTATGACGCGCACAGCGCGTGGCGGGTGGGGGCTCTCTCCACATAATGACCCTTCCGACTCGCGGCGACACCCCCACCCCAACCCTCCCCCGCAAGCGGGAGAGGGAGCAAAGTCCCGACGAGGCGGCGCCTCAGCTCTCCGTCGTTGCACACTGCTAACGCTCGGCATGCTGGGCGTGGTGCTGCTGGGCGCGCTCGGCGTCTGGCAGGTCGAACGCAGGAGCTGGAAGCTGGCGCTGATCGAACGGGTCGAGCAGCGCATGCATGCGGCGCCGGTCGCGCCGCCGCCCCCATCGTCATGGCCGGCCGTCACGGCCGCGAGCGATGAATACCGCCGCGTCACCGTACGCGGCACGTTCCTCAACGCCGATGAAACGCTGGTGCAGGCCGTCACGGCCGAGGGTCCCGGCTTCTGGGTGCTTACCCCGCTGCAAGCCGCCGACGGAACCACGGTGCTGGTCAACCGCGGCTTTGTTCCTCATGACAGGCGCGACCCCGCGACACGGCGCGATGGCGAGCCGCAGGGCGCCGTCAGCGTCACCGGACTGCTGCGGATGTCGGAGCCGAAGGGCGGATTCCTGCGCAGCAACGACGCTTCGGCCGGCCGCTGGTATTCCCGCGACGTCGCCGCGATCGCTGCCGCGCACGGACTGTCGAAAGTAGCCCCCTTCTTCATCGACGCCGATGCGACGCCAAATCCGGGCGGCTCCCCAATCGGCGGGCTCACGATCGTGCGGTTTCCGAACAACCATCTGATTTACGCGCTGACATGGTTCGCACTGGCCTTTATGCTGACGGGCGCGCTCCTGCGCGTCATCAGCGGCAGGGGCCGCGCCGGCGCCTCCGATCCAAGGTGGGGCTCACAGCGCGCCGCCGTGCGCCGCCTGATCGGCGCAGCCCGCAATCTGTCTCGCGACACAGGCCCAGATGCTCGAGCGCACATCGGATCTGCATGACGACAAGGCCGCGACCGGCACGGCGGTGATGGCGTCCGCCGCGGGCGCGGCTGCGGGCATGCCGTTCGATCTCGCCGCGCCCGCCGACATCGCGACCAATCGCAAGAACATGGCCCTCTTGGTCCAGCTGCGCTGGATCGCCGTGATCGGCCAGATCGCTACCATCGGCTTCGTGCAGTTCTGGTTGGGCGTTGCGCTGCCGCTGCTGCCCTTGGCTGCCGTGATCTCCGGGCTGGTGGCACTCAATGTCGTCAGCCTGCTGTGGCTGCGCTACCGCGCCGACATCAACAACCGCGAGCTGCTGGTCGCGCTGGCGCTCGACGTGGCGGCGCTGACCGCCCTGCTCTATCTCAGCGGCGGCGCCACCAATCCGTTCACCTCGCTCTACCTGCTGCAGGTAACGCTTGGCGCGGTGCTGCTCGATGCGCCCTCGACCTGGTCGCTGGTGGCGCTGGTGTGCATGAACTTCGCCTGGCTGACCAGCTATTACCGGCCGCTGGAGCTGCCGCAGCAAGGCTTCGCCGATGCCTTCAACCTCTATATCGCCGGCACCTTCATCGGCCTCGTGCTCGACGCCGTGCTGCTCGTGGTGTTCATGACCCGGATCAACCGCAATCTGCGCGATCGCGACCTGCGCCTCGCGGCGCTGCGCCAGCACGCCACCGAGCAGGATCACATCGTCCGGATCGGCCTCCTGGCCTCCGGTGCCGCGCACGAGCTCGGCACGCCGCTCGCCTCGCTCTCGGTCATCCTGGGCGACTGGCGCCGGATGCCCGCGCTCGCCTCCGATCCTGAGCTGTCGCAGGACCTCGGCGAGATGGAGATCTCGGTGCAGCGCTGCAAGTCGATCGTCACGGGCATCCTGCTCTCGGCCGGCGAGGCCCGCGGCGAAGGCTCCTCGCCGACCACGGTCGCGGCGTTCCTGACGGCATTGGTGGAGGAATGGCGGACGACGCGGCCGTCGGCCACGCTGTATTTCCGCAACGCGTTCGGCGCCGATCTCGCGATCGTATCCGACATCGCGCTCAAGCAGGCGATCTTCAACGTGCTCGACAACGCCGCCGAGGTCTCGCGCGACTGGATCGAGCTGACCGCCGAGCGCAATGCCGACCGCCTGGTGCTGTCAGTGACCGATCGCGGCCCGGGTTTCTCGCGCGAGATGCTGGCGCATATCGGCAAGCCGTATCAATCGACCAAGGGCAGCCCCGGCAGCGGCCTTGGCCTGTTCCTGGTGGTCAACGTCGTGCGCAAGCTGGGCGGCGTGGTGACGGCGCGCAATCGGCCGGATATCGGCGCCGCGGTCAAGCTCGAGCTGCCGCTCTCGACGCTCGCGATCGGAGACCATCTTGACGGATGAACGCCAGCTCCTGATCGTCGAGGACGACGCGGGCTTTGCTCGCACGCTGAAACGCTCGTTCGAGCGCCGCGGCTATGATGTGGCGGTGTCGGCCTCGCTCGACGAGGTCCGCCAGCTGCTCGAGCAGCAATCGCCCGGCTATGCGGTGGTCGACCTGAAGCTCGCCGGCGGTGCATCGGGCCTTGCCTGCGTCGAGGCGCTGCACGCGCACGATCCCGACATGCTGATCGTCGTGCTGACCGGGTTCGCCAGCATCGCGACCGCGGTCGAGGCGATTAAGCTCGGCGCCTGCCACTATCTGGCCAAGCCGTCGAACACCGACGACATCGAGGCCGCGTTCCTTAAAGCGCAGGGCAACGCCGCCATCGAGGTCGGCGCGCGGCCGACCTCGATCAAGACGCTGGAATGGGAGCGCATCCACCAGACCCTGATCGAGACCGATTTCAACATCTCCGAAGCCGCCCGCCGGCTCGGCATGCATCGCCGGACATTGGCGCGCAAGCTCGAGAAGCAGCGGGTGAAGTAGGCGATAGAGGCGGGTGACACCAACGAGACATGCGAACGCGCACCTGATTCAGCCGGTCGCCTCTCGCGCCGTCACGACATCGCGGCAACATCCGCCGCAGTGTCAATGTACTCCTGAAAGCGGACCGCCTTCCCGTCACGGTACTTGAAAACGTGGGCCCATTCGTTCGTTACAGTCTTGCCTGTTTTCTTTGCCCGCGCCGTGAGCGTACCCAGGACCACGACGGTGTCGCCCTGCTCAATCATCTCACGCGGTGCGAACTCGCTGAATTCCAGGTTCTCACCGACCTGGACGAAGAAGTTCGCAATCTGCTGCTTGCCCCTAAAGGTCCCGGCCCAAGGCAACTTATCCTGGGGACCTGGGGTTATCCACGTACAGTCGTCATCGATCAGATCCCTCATGAGCGCCGGAATGTCACCACGTTGAAAGGCCTCATAGCCCTTCCTGGTCGCCTCAACATTCGATGCCATCGGATTTCTCCTCGCTGCAAATTGATGGGTCAACTTAATGTCGATCAAATAGCGGCAGGGCGGTCAGCATAGCACGCCGGACGCCGATAGCCGTCGTCATCCGCGAAACACCCCAGAACGATTCTGGTCAGGATCGCTTACGTGGCTTTCGAGCCGTTCGGCATCGGGAAGTTTCGCGCGCCTTAACTCGATCAGGAGGCTGAAAAGCTCGAGAGAAACAACGGGTGAAGTAAGCGAGTTAGCCCAGCGAGAGTGCCTCACCGTCACCCTGAGGAGCGCGCAGCGCGTCTCGAGGGGCGACGGCCAAGAATCCGGGGTGTACAACCTTCGGGGCTCGCTCCGCTTGAGCACACAACACCAGCGCGCAAGCAAAAAGCCCGGTCTTGCGACCGGGCTTTTGTTTTCAATCCGTCGAACCCTTTCAGGCGGCTTCGTCCTCAACGGCGGTATCGTCGCCATCGGTATCGGCATCCTCACCGTCTGCATCGCCCTCGCCTTCGCCCTCGGCTTCCGCCTTGGCGCCGCGGCGCGGGCTCTTGGCGAGCTGGCCTTCGATCTCCTTGATTGCCTCGGTCTCGGTCGAGTGCTGCACGACCGCGATCTCGCGCGACAGACGATCGAGCGCCGCTTCATAGAGCTGGCGTTCGCTGTAGGACTGCTCGGGCTGCGATTCCGAACGATAGAGATCGCGGACCACCTCGGCGATCGCGACGATGTCGCCCGAGTTGATCTTCGCTTCATATTCCTGGGCGCGGCGCGACCACATGGTGCGCTTGACGCGGGCGCGGCCCTTCAGCGTCTCCAGCGCCTTCTTGACCAGCGCCGGCTCCGACAGCTTGCGCATGCCGACATTGGCGACCTTCGCCGTCGGGACGCGCAGCGTCATCTTGTCCTTCATGAAATTGATCACGAACAGCTCGAGCTTGGCGCCCGCGATCTCCTGCTCCTCGATCGCCAGGATCTGGCCGACGCCGTGAGCGGGATAGACCACGAATTCGTTGGCCTTGAAGCCCTGGCGCTGGGTCACGACCTTCTTCGGCTCCTCGACGCGCGGCGCGGCGGCCGGCTTGGCGGCGGCCTTCGGAGCAGCGGCGGGGACGGCAGCCTTCGGGGCGGCCGGCTTCGGCGCAGCAGCCGTCTTGGTCGCGGCAGGCTTGGGGGCGACCTTGGCAGCAGCGGGCTTCGCAGCTGCCGCTTTCGCGGCAGTCTTGGCAGTCTTTTCTGGCATCACGCTTCTTTTGTTCTTTGAGGACTTTGCAGCCGCCGCCTTCTTGGCACCCTTCACAGACGCCTTGGCACGGCCCTTGGTTGCGCTGCGAGCAACGACAGCGGCTTTTTTCGTCGTCTTTGAAGCACTCTTTTTACGCGTTTTCTGTGACACAGCCTGCGCGCGGAAACTGCCACGCCCCTGTTCGAGTTTGCGGGAACCTCGAAGCCACAAGGTACGCATGGCAGGGGGTTCTTGGCCTGTAATGTGTCAGATATAGCACATTTTCCGCAAAAATCAATGGTTTACGCCCGATTCCGGGCATAACAGGGGCCGTTCAGGTCATATGTCCGTCATTAGGGTTAAATCGGCGGCCGAACGGAGGGCCGCGGCGGACCGACGTCCACCCTTACCGTGGTAATCCCTGGCGAATCAGTCGCCGCTGCCCGGATTCGGAGAAAAATATTTCTCGAACTTGCCTTCCTTGCCCTCCCACTCCTTGGCGTCTTCCGGCGAGTCCTTCTTCTGGGTGATGTTCGGCCAGCTCTTGGCGTAGTCGCGGTTGACCTCGAGCCACTTCTCCAGGCCCGGCTCGGTGTCCGGCTTGATTGCGTCCGCCGGGCATTCCGGCTCGCACACGCCGCAATCGATGCATTCGTCGGGATGGATGACCAGCATGTTCTCGCCCTCGTAGAAGCAATCGACGGGGCAGACCTCGACGCAGTCGGTATATTTGCACTTGATGCAGGCTTCAGTGACGACGTAGGTCATCCAAAACTCCGGAACGATCGATTTTTCTGGGGTTGCGTAGCGCAGGAATACCGGGGCCGCAAGGGAAGCGGCCCTCGAAAAACGCCAGTATTCTCACGCTCCTGCCACCCCAAATTGAGATAGCAAGCGCTAGATAACTACTCCTTACCGGCCTGCAAATTGCCGGCCTGCAAATCCTCGTACAGCACGCGCGCCGAACTGGCATCGCCGCGCCGCTCGGCAAAGCCTGTCACCTTCAGCACGCGGACGCTGTTGTCGAGCGCGACGGTGACGACATCACCCGCCTTCACCGCATGGCCCGGCGATTTCTCGCGCGTGCCATTGATGCGGACATGACCTGACGCGACGAGTTCAGCCGCGCTGGTGCGAGCCTTCACCAGGCGCGCATGCCACAGCCATTTGTCGAGGCGCTGTCGATCCAAACTAGACCAAGCGTTAAACTAAGGGTTGGACTATTCCTTCCGGCCGGCGAGCTGCTCCTTCAGGGCAGCGAGCTTGGCGAATGGCGAATTCGGATCGATCGGCCGGTCGCGCTCGCGCGGCGCGCTCGACGCGTAGGGCCGATGCGACGGGCCGCCCTCGCGCTTGTCGCGGCCGCCCTTGCCGAAATCGCGGCCGCCGCGGTCACGATCGCCGCGCTCGCCCTTGCGATCGCCGCCGAACTTGTTGTCGCGGCGACGCTCATTGTCGCGATCGCGACCTTTGCCTTCGAAGCGTTCGCGGCGCTGGCCCTTGTCGTCCCTGTTGTCGCGCGCCTGGGCGCCCTCGGCGGGCGCCGCAGCCGGATCCGCCGGCGCACCCGGGCGCGGCGTGCGGAAATCCTGATGACGGCGCGGACGGCGATGATGTTCGCGCTTGTTGTCGCCCTCACCGCCGCCTTCAGCGGCCTGCGCGCCCTCGGCAGGCTTGCCCTGGTGACGGCCGCGGTTGCGATCATGGCCGCGATGATGCGGACGGCGCTCGTCGGAACGGCCACCGGGACGCCAGACTTCGACCAGCTGCGGCTCGGCCGGCGTCTCCGCGGTGGCGGGAGCGGCTTCAGCCGGTGCTGCCTCGGCACCCGCGGTCTCCGCGGCCGCCTCAGTGGCGGTCTCGGAAGGCTTCTCTGCAGTGGCTTCCGCGGCAGGCGCGGGCTCGGATATCGCTTCCGAAGCGGGCGCCTCAGCGGTGGGCTCTGCGGCGACAGCGGTGGGCTCCGCGGCAACTTCCGCCACGGGCTCGGGCTTGGTCTCGACGACGACGGGCGTCGCCTCGCTGGACACCACCTCGGCAAAGCCGACATCGGGCAGCAGCGCGGCCGATGGTGCGGGATCGCCGGACACCGGCTGATCCGTGGCAGCCTCCGGCGCATCGGCCACAACTTCGGCAGTGGCACCGACCGGCGCATCCACGGCGGCGTCAGAGGTCGCCTCGACGGGCGGCGTCTCGGCGGCGACCGTCTCGGTGGTCTCGGCCACGGTCTCAGTGGTCTCGGCGACGGCCTCGGTGGTCTCGGCCACGGCCTCCGCGCTCTCCGCCGGTGTGGCCTCAACGGGCTTCGGCGGCAGCGGCGGACGGCGGTCCATGCGGTAGCCGAGCGCGCGCAGGATCGAGGCAAAGTCCTCGCCGGCGGAGCCGGTCAGCGAGGTCATCGCCTGCGTCACGACAAAGCCGCGGCCGTCGAACGCACCCGCGGGCTTCTCGCCCGGCGAGGTCTCGCGCCAGGCCAAAGCGGGGCGGATCAGATCGGCGAGCCGCTCCAGGATGTCGACGCGCACCGCGCGCTCGCCGCACTGGCGATAGCCGAGCACGCGATAGGCATCGCGGGCGAGCTGCTTGTCGACCGGGAACGAGGTGCGGCCGCTACTCGCGAGATGCTGCACATTCGACAACGCCGCCATGTCGACATTGCTCTGCTTCTCGGCCCACAGCAGCGAGGCCAGCGAGCGCGCCGCGGGCTTCAGCAGCTGCGGGAAATAGATGTGGTAGGCGCCGAACCGCACGCCGTATTTGCGCAAGGCAGCACGAGAAGGCTGGTCGAGATCCTTCATCTCGGCCGCGATCTTCGCGCGTTCGAGCACGCCGAGCGCCTCGACCAGCTGGAAGGCGATGCCGCGGGCGATGCCCTGCAGGTCCTCGGCTTTGGACAGCTCGAACAGCGGCCCGAGCAGCTTCTCGATATGCGTCTTGAGCCAGAGATCGAGCCGGGTCTGCACCGCTTCGCGCGAGGCGCCGGTCAGCCGCTCGTCGGAGATGATGCGCAGCCGCGGATGCAGCGCGTCGTCGGCGGCCACCAGCTTGGCGACCGCATCGCCGGTCCAGCGGATGGTGCCGTCGGAGGTCAGCACGAACTGCTCGTCGGGCGCGGCGCCCAGTTTCTCGGCGCGCGCATCGATCTCGCGCGCCAGCACCTGCTGGGCGGCGGCTTGCAGCGCCTTGGCGTCGCTGCCGGCCTCGGCCGCATCAGGTGCGAAGGTGAAACCATCGAGCCGGCCGATCACGTGGCCTTCCACGATCACTTCACCGGTCTTGCCAATTTCCGTATTCAAAACTGAGTTCTCCCGCAGGCGGCGCATCAATACACTGGTCCGCCTGTCAACGAAACGCTCCGTGAGCCGTTCATGCAGCGCATCGGATAATTTATTTTCGAGCTCGCGCGTGATCCCCTGCCAGTGGTCCGGGTCGTAAAGCCAGTCCGGCCGGTTGGCAACAAAGGTCCAGGTCCTGATCTGCGCGATCCGGCCCGATAGCGTGTCGATATCGCCGTCGGTCCGGTTGGCCTGGTCGACCTGGGCGGCAAACCATGCGTCAGGGATACGCCCCTTTTGCATCAGGAAGCCATACAGCGTGGTCACGAGTTCGGCATGGGCCGCCGGCGATAGCTTTCGGTAGTCCGGAACCTGGCAGGCCTCCCACAGCCGCTCGACCGCTTTAGCCCCATGCGCCAATTCGCGCACCTCGGCGTCGCGCGCGACATGCTCGAGCACACGCAGGTCCTCGGCCACCGGGGCCCGGGTCAGTGCCTCATGATTGGGCGTCAGCGCCAGCGACACCTGCAACGCGCCGAGCGAGGCGAAATCGAGCTTGGCGTTGCGCCATTGCAGCACCTTGACGGCGTCGAAGGTGTGGTTCTGCAGCGCGTTGACGAGCTCCGGCTCGAATGGCGCGCAGCGCCCGGTGGTGCCGAAGGTGCCGTTGCGCGTCGCGCGGCCGGCGCGGCCGGCGATCTGCGCGAATTCGGCCGGCGTCAGGCGGCGGAACTGGTAGCCGTCATACTTGCGGTCGGAGGCGAAGGCGACGTGATCGACGTCGAGATTGAGCCCCATGCCGACCGCGTCGGTGGCGACGAGATAATCGACGTCGCCGTTCTGGAACATCGCAACCTGCGCATTGCGCGTGCGTGGCGAGAGCGAGCCCAGCACCACGGCCGCGCCGCCATGCTGGCGGCGGATCAATTCGGCGATCGCGTAGACCTCGTCGGCGGAGAACGCGACGATTGCTGTTCTGCGCGGCTGCCGCGTGATCTTGCGGTCGCCGGCGAATTCGAGCTGCGACAGCCGCGGCCGCGTGATGATCGAGGCGCCGGGCAGCAGCCGCTCGATCATCGGCCGCATCGTCGCAGCGCCCAGCAGCAGCGTCTCGTCGCGGCCGCGGCGGTTGAGGATGCGATCGGTGAACACGTGCCCGCGCTCGAGATCGGCGGCGATCTGGATCTCGTCGACCGCGAGAAACGATACATCGAGATCCCGCGGCATCGCCTCGACGGTCGAGACCCAGAAGCGCGGCGCCTTCGGCTTGATCTTCTCCTCGCCCGTGACCAGCGCGACATTGTCGACACCGGCGCGATCCGCGATCTTGTTGTAGACCTCGCGCGCCAAGAGCCGCAGCGGCAGCCCGATCAAGCCGGACGAATGCGCCAGCATGCGCTCGATGGCCAGATGCGTCTTGCCGGTGTTGGTCGGCCCGAGCACCGCGGTGACGCCTGCACCGGGCACGCGGTCATTTCCGAACGAATTTGAGAAAGCCATATTTTGCAGGTGTTTCTTGAATTTGTTGGGGCGCTCTCTGATCCGTCATCCCCGGTACAACGGCGAATTCGCCGTTGTACCTGCGAGGAGCGCGTCAGCGCGTCTCGAAGGATGCATGGCCGAGATCGACCCGTTTGCGGCGATCTTGATGAGACAGCAGGGCCGTCGTCCTTCGAGGCGGCCGCTGCGCGGCCTCCTCAGGGTGACGGTGAGGGATTGACGCTCTGGTCTTCACTCCTTCACGCGTCCTTTCACAAAATCTGTCTCACAATGCGACGCTTTCCGCGCCCGGCTTAAGCTCTGGAACGAGTCTAGAACGAATCGCGGCCGAATCGCTGACTCGATTTGGGACCTGAAACGTTCACCGCAACATCTCGGGTAGGCTGACGGCGGCGGCACTAGATCAAGTTTGAGGGGGCTCCACAAGCACAGGATATGCGGACTGAATTCCTTAAGTTCCAGGGGTGACCGAGTCGAATCAGAAGCGGGCAAGAGTCAACTGGATTCCGGTGACGTTCGTTGCATGGCGCAGGGCAATCACCCTCTCAGTCCCGTCATCCTGAGGAGCGCGTAGCGCGTCTCGAAGGATGCACGGCCCGGCTGGTGGCGTCGCCCTTCGAGACGGCCGCTTCGCGGCCTCCTCAGGGTGACGGTCTGGCTACCGCGTAGCCCGCATGAGCGAAGCGATATGCGGGACGACTGTCCCCGGATAGCGCTTCGCTTATCCGGGCTACGACAGGGGGTTACTGCGTCTTCGCCACGCGCGGCGGCGCGGCTGTGGTGACGAAGGAGGTGGCTTCCAGCATGGCCTGGCCGAGCGGGGTCGGGATCGTCATGCGGAACGGCACCAAAAGGCGGGTGCCGGCGATCGGCACGAAGGCGATCTCGATGTTGCGCTGGGCGGCGAGGTATTTGATCACGGGCCGATCCGGGATGTAGCCCGAGATCGGCACGAAATAGAGCGCGCAGACCAGCGCCGGGCCGTGATAGCCGCGCTCGGCCTTGACGATCTCGACCCGCTTGAAATCGAGCTTGAGGTCGTAACGCATGCGGCCGTCGAAGATGCCGGCGCCGCTGCGGCAGACATCCGGGCTCATCAGTTCGGCATTGCCGGGCGCGCGCAGGAACGAGCCGGTCATCGGATCGAACACGTTCTTCTTCTGCGCGTCGGTCACCGGCAGGCGGTCGGCATCGACCGGCGGCTCCGGCTCGATCGAGGATTCCTTGATGCCGCCATTGGCCAGCACCATCCGGATCGTCTCCGACTTCTTCGAGGTGGTGGTGGTCGCGGTGTAGGACGAGGCCGCCAGCGATCCATTGACGACCCGGCCCTGCGAGGCGCCCGCGCCCGAGCCGCCGGAAAACGCCTTCAGGAGGCCCGCGGTGCCGCCCTGGGCCGAGGCCGAGAAGGTGTCGTCGCCGATTTCGATGGTCCAGCTGCCCTTGCCGACCGGGATACCGGCCAGGGTCGCCTCATACTGGGCGTCGAGCCGCCCCTGCGCGCTGGCACGCTCGGCGCAAAACAGCAGCAAAGCGCCGGCGCACACGCCGAGCAGCCGGCCGAGCGGGGGCAAAATGGCAATGGCGGTGGTCACTTAACCTACCTGACGGTCCTGCTATCGGCGCTCTATCCGTTGTCCATTTCGGCGTTCAATTCGGCCGGACAACAAGGCGCATCTTGTATGGAACCTAGACTTGCAGCCGAATACGCCCTTTATATGGTTGCCATATCCGCCGTTAAGTGGCTGGAAGACCTTATGAACCGGCAATTCCGGTGCCCCGCATGCGGCGATATAATCTTGACGCTCGGGTATTCTCCCCCTATACACCCGCGGTTCCTGGAAAATGGACGCGAATTCAAAACCCCCGCGCAGGCCGTGTGATTGCACGCCCTTCGAGCGGCGGGGATGCAATAAGGATTTTGTAAGATGTCCCGGCGCTGCGAACTGACGGCCAAGGGCCCCCAGACGGGCCACAAGGTGAGCCACTCGAACATCAAGACCAAGCGGCGCTTCCTGCCGAACCTGGCCAACATCACCTTCATCTCCGAAGCGCTCGGCCGCAACGTGCGCCTGCGCGTCTCGACCAACGCGCTGAAGAGCGTCGACCACAATGGCGGCCTCGATGCCTACCTGCTCAAGGCCAAGGCCGACGTGCTCTCGCCGCGCGCTTTGGATCTCAAGCGCGCGATCGAGAAGAAGGTCGGCAAGCCGGCGCCGGTGAAGAAGGCGAGCTAAGCTAGACGCGAACGCGGAATTCGCGGAGAGAGTTTTGAACGGCCGGGTCGACGACCCGGCCGTTTTTGTTTTGGGAAGATCGTCTCGTTTACCTCTCAGGCGCATCCCTCGCGGAATCATCCGAGAGCGAGCATTTCAATTTGCGATAGTGCAGTGCTTGGACAGGTTGTCGAGGCAATCGCAGGGAGCCGATACATCGCAGCAATCGCGTCTGAGTTCACCCTGAGCTCGGGACCACGGGTGCGTGCGTGCTGGCACCCGGCGTTCCCTTCGCCCTCTGCCGACAAGCGAAGCTGCCGCAAAGCTCAGGCCGATCGCGCCGCGAGACTACGCGCGCGCACCCTCTCCTGCTGTCTGACAGGTGAATCGATCCGACCGATGTGCGCTCGCGCACGCGCGGATGAGTAGCGAGTGGATTTTTCTTTTCGTGATTGCGCACAGAGCAAAACAATCCATCGTACAGCGCCAAGAGAGATGGATTGCTTCCGCCTTCGCCAAGGCGGACAAGTCGTCGCTTCGCTCCTCGCAATGACGGCGTCGCTAATGACTACGACAGTCCGCTGACAGCTGCCGCCAATGACAGCGGTATCATCTCTTCCATCACGCGCACATCACACGAGTCTTCTGCTTGATGCATCGAGAGTGCGTGAAGAAACACTTAACGCAGGCGCTCCGACCCACAAAGAAAGCCTATAAATAAAGGCAAAAGCGGCTTCTCGCGTGGACTTGTCGCGCCGCAGCCTTGGCGAAGGCGGACGTTAATCACAACATCACTGCGCATCATCACGAGCGCATGAGGCGCATGCAAAACGCCACGATCTCTTCCAACTATTAGTGTGCAAACAAGCCGTCCGACACGAATGCGATTCGACGCGGTACGCCGCATCGTCTCGAAGACCGTGAGGGACATCACGGCCAGCACAACTGATTGTGAGGCAAGTGCGCCGCACTCTTGGGAAGAAGCCTGGCCGTTCCTATGTCACGTCCAAAGAACGACCCCGATAAAGGAATTGCTCGATGCAAGTTCGCGCAGCCGATCCGCGCGGAAGACTGGTGCCTGCGATTGCAACCGCCGCCGTGGCGGTGCTCGCCACGGCCGCCCTCGTCATCCTCGAATTCAACCCGCCCCGCAATGTGCAGGCTGCGGCCGAGCCCGGCATGATCACCTCCGCCGCCGCCAGCAGAGCCGGCGCTACCGTGCTGCCGACCGATCCGGTGACGACCGGCAGCGTGCGGGTGCGCTGAGATTTCATCATTGTCGTCCCGGCGAAAGCCGGCAACTGTTATGTTGGTTTGGTCTGCAGGTAGGGCTTTCGGTCTCGCATCATGGCATT